>JBFFZG010000121.1:0-13326 GCA_041568735.1 Promineifilaceae bacterium (SeqCode) | reverse complement strand
GAAGGCCTGGGAAAGGATGTGCTGGCCGGTGTGCTGCTGCATGTGGTCGAAGCGGCGGGACCAATCGATCTCCGCCGCGACCAGGGTCCCCGGCGCCAGCCCCTCGCCCCCTTCCAGCCGGTGGACGACGGCCAGGTCTTCCGGCCGCAGGGCGACGTCGCACACGGGAATTCCGTTCAGCCGGCCGGTATCGTGCGGCTGGCCGCCAGAGGTCGGGTAAAAATAGGTTTCTTCCATGATGAGATTGAAATGGCCCCCGGAAACGGGTTCAAGGGAGGCGACCCGCGCCTGGAATTGATGGGTGTAGGCGTCGGTATAGTATTTTTTAACGGTTGTCATGACCTGACGCCGGATCGGAACATGGATTTGGGGTGAGAATAGGCCAGCGGCCGGCCGCTCAATCTTCACCCGCGATAATGGGGATCAGGATATTAAAGCGGGCTCCTCCCTGGTCGCCGGAATCGACCCAGATTCGGCCCTGATGGGCTTCGACCGCGAGGCGGCAGAAGGCCAGCCCCAGACCCAACCCCTTCCGGTCTCCATCGTCCTGGAGCCGGCGGAATTTGTCAAAAATGATCTGCCGGTATTCATCGGCGATTCCCGGTCCCTGGTCGGAAATCGCCATGATGACGGCTGCCTCTTCCACCATTTCGCGGACGAAAATGGTGATCAGCTGGCCGTCCAGGCTGTATTTGAGGGCGTTGTCGAGCAAATTGATGATCACGCGGCGGATCATGTCCTCGTCAACATAGAGATCCGGCAGAAAGACGGGCAGATCCCTTGCCAGGCGAATGTTCCGCCGTTCGAGCGAGGCCTGGATCGATTCCTGAGCGTCGTCGATGAGGGTCAAGATCGAGGTGAAGCTCCGGTTTTGAATCGGGTGACCCGCTTCCAGCCGGTTGATGTCGAGCAGGGACTTGATCAGGTGCTGAAGCCGCTGGCTGCTTTTCATGGCCACGTCGACCATGCTTTTCATCATGGGATTGGTATATTTTGCCAGTTCGTCATGCACGAGTTCAAGGCTGCTGATGACATTGCCGAGCGGGCTCTGCAGGTCGTGGAAGAGCATGGCGGTCAGGTCTTCCCGCATCTGTTCGAGTTCGACCTGCTCGGTGATGTCATGGTAGATCCACTGCAGCATCTGCCGGTCGGCGAGGTTGGATTCATCCTCGACGAAGATGCGCTTGGCGTACACTTCGAGGACAACCCGCCGGTTGCCCCGCGTCGTGAACTCGCTGTTGAAGATTTTGACCTGCTGGGTCTTGATCGGCTCAAAGCGCCTGTCCCCGAGCACGCCGGTTTCGATCGGGTGGAGATTGTGGATGTAGAGGAGGATGAGCTCTTCCCGCGCGTAGCCAAGCAGTTCACAGGCCCGAGAGTTGGCCTCCACGATCAGTCCGTGTTTATCCGTCAGGATGATCGGGTCGATGCTGTCCTGGAACAGACCCATGTAGCGGGATTCGGCTTTCTGCGTGCGGATGAACTGCTGGGCGTTGGCGATGGCGCTGCTGGCCAGGTTGGCCAGGTTGACCAGGACCTGCAGGTCTCCTTCGGCGAAGTTCGGTCGGTCGATCGGGTTGATCGCCTGGATTGTGCCCAGCACCCGCCCTTTCACCTGGAGGGGGGCGACGATAATGGCCCGGGTCGGATGGCCGGTGCGCTCGTCTCCCTGCCGGAAGAAGCGGGGATCATTGGTGGTGTCATTGACCAGAGCGGGGGCCACGTTCTCCATGACCCAGCCGGCGATCCCCTTGTTGGACGGCAGCCGCAGGCCGACGATCTGATCGCTGCCAATCCCTTCGGCGACGGTGAAGATCAGCTCATTGGTTGCCGAATCGGCGAGGGCGACCGACAGGGCTTCGACGTGCAGAAAGCCGTTGACCTGAGCCAGGAGGGCCTGCATGATCTGGTCGAGATCGAGGGAGCTGTTGATCACCTTGCCCGCTTCATTGAGCAGATGCATGAGGCGCAGCTGGCGCTGGGCCTCTTCATAAAGGCGGGCGTTTTGCACCGCGATCGCCGCGTGGCTGCCCAGGGTCTGCACCATGGTAATTTCCTGGTCGCGGAAGACCCGCACCGTCGTTTTATCCATGATCAGGGCCAGGCCGATCGCCTGGGTGTGGGCGGTCAGAGGGATGATGAGCAGGGAGTTCAGGCCGAGCCGCTGCAGCAGGTATTTCTGATTGTTGTCGAGCGAACTGGATTCGGTGTTGATCTGCACCGGCCGGGGATTGACCAGGATATCCTGGATGAGCGGCGAACTGTTCAGACGCAGGCGGTCCTGCTTGGGCAGATGGCTGCCCCCGTTTTGGTTGACATAAAGCGTGCGGCCGGTCAGCTCTTCCGTCTGCTGGTTCCACTCCAGAATGGCGGTGGCTTCGACGTTGAGCAGCCGGGTGATGTGCTCGGCTACCGCCCGGATGACCTTCTCGGCGTCGAGCGAGGAGGCCACCGAGGTCGATGCCTGCACCAGTTCGGACAGGGTGTTGGCCTGCTTGAGGCTGTTTTCGTAGAGCTGGGCGTTGGAGATGGCGCTCGAGGCGTGCTCGGCGATGGCTGTGAGAAGACTCAGATCTTCGGCGTCGAACTGGTTGGCCCCGTGCTTGGTGACCGTGATCGTGCCGATCGCCCGGTTATGCTTGGCTTTGAGCGGGACGCAGACGGCCGATTGGATCGCGCCGCCCGGGACGTCGACCAGGCTGTACCAGCGAGGATCCTTGCTCGAATTATCGATCCGCACCGGCTCTCCCTCGCGAATCACCTGCCCGGCCAGCCCCTCGCTGAGGATGTGTTTCAGCTCCGCCCAGCCAACATCGCTGATCTCCCGATCCCCCTGGATCATCCAGGCGTGCTCCAGGTTCGACTCCTCCCCCAGGACAAAAACCGAGCCGGAATCCGCTTCCAGAAGATCCAGACAGACGCGCAAAACGCGCGGCAAAATCCGCTCCATCTCCAGCCCGGCCGTTACCTGGTTGAGCATGGAGCTGACGATGTAGAGGGTTTGCAGCCGTTTGCTGTCTTCCGTTGGGTGCAGCGTGTCGAAGTTTTTCTGCAGCATGACTCTGTTCGCGCGGACAGCTCAGAAATGCGTGTTGTGAACCTGACCCAGGGCACAGCCTTTCACCCCGGTGAACAGATTGAGTATAGCACAAGGGGCAGGCGGCTGGTAATGGGGCGATGGACCTACTGCCGGCTCTCGATTCCCTCCGGATGCCGGCGGCCGACAGTAATCTATACGATACGAAATCGGATCGCGAATGGTTTTATGATTCCCTTAAAATCCCGTCGGTGGCGTCCAGGTTGCCGGGATCTCGGCGGTGGTGGCTGGCAGGCAGCGACACCCGGGGTGGCGGTGGCGGCGGCCTTTTATAAATTCTGGTCGAGATTATCCCGCATTTTGGCCACGTAGGACTGCTCCAGGTCGAGATTGAAGTCGTTGGCCAGCTTGAGGACGAGCGCCAGCAGGCCGGCCAGGTCCTCACCGACAGCGGTCCGGTGGGCCAGGATCGCCTCCTGCAGGGCTTCGCCGCCTTCGCTCCCCTGCTTCTGCCGGGAGAGGGCCATGGCCCGGATCTGGTGGATGGCGCCGGCCAGCCGGCCGATCTCTTCAAAGAGGCCAAGCGCGTGGGCAAACAGATCCCCATCCGCGCCGCTGGCCCGGTCGAGGTGGCGGTGGAACTCCTGAAAATTGGTCAGGCTGCCGGTGGCCGACTGTCTGCGGGTGGGTTGATCTTTTTCACCAGGCCCTGCCGTCCACCCGCCGTTGCTGGCGATGGCGCTGTGGATGGCCTCGACGACGTCGTGCAGATCCTCCTCCCGGGTCAGCACGTCGCGCTGGGTCATATCGAGCTTCAAGACCGGGATGTCGGTCAGGTTGGCCAGCCAGGCCTCGTAGGCGGCCGCCAGCTGCCGGATGTACTCGGGATCCATATCTCGTTCATACGGCCGGTCGCGCAGGGCGATCCGCTGCATGAGGGCTTCATGGCTGGCGTGGAGATAGACCAGGAGATCGGGCGGGCGGATCTTTTCCCCAAGAGCCGAGTGGACCCGGCCGTACATGGCCAGCTCGTCATCCTTCAGGTTCAGCCAGGCGAACAGTTCGTCTTTGGCGAACGTGTAATCCGAGATCAGATTTCCCTCGTTGAGCGCGGCCGGCACCGCGTTTTTTTGCTGCTGGTAGCGGCTCAGGAGGAAAAAGAGCTGCGTCTGGAAGGCGTAGCGCTCCCGGTCGGCGTAAAAATCGGCCAGAAATGGATTTTCTTCGAAGACTTCCAGGAGAACCTGGGCGTCAAAATGGGGTTTCAGGAGTCGGGCCAGGGTCGTCTTTCCGACGCCGATCACCCCTTCGATGGCGATAAATTTGTTCATGGGTCGTTCTGTTTCCCGGTCAGTACGGTGTGTCAGGCCGGCGCTCGCTGTTTTGCGGCCGGCCGGTCGTCAGCCTTCGCGCACGACGAGGATGACTTTACCAAAATTTTTGTTTTCGCTCACATAGCGGTGGGCCTCTTCGGCCGCGGTGATGGGAAACGAGCGGTCGATGATCGGTTTGAGCGTGCCGTCGTTAAATAGGGGCCAAAAGCGCTCGGCAAACTGCCGGGTAATTTCGATCTTTTCGGCCAGCGGCCGGCCGCGCAGCCGCGAGCCGACGAGGCGGGCCATTTTCCCCATGACCAGACCGAGGTCGATTTCCGCCCGCGATCCGCTCAGCAGGCCGATATGGATGAGCCGCCCCCGGTGGGCCAGCGCCCGCAGATTCCTGTCGAGGTAGCCGGCTCCAACCGGATCGAGAATCAGGTCGACCCCCCGGCCGCCGGTCGCGGCCATGACCTCGTCGACGAAGTCCTGGCTGCGGTAGTTGATGGCCAGGGCAGCTCCCAGCTCGACGGCCCCGTCGAGCTTGAACGGCGCGCCGGCCGTCACGAAGGGGGTCGCGCCGGCCGCCCGGGTCAGCTGGATGGCGGCCGTGCCCACGCCGCTCCCCCCGGCGTGGATCAGGACGGTTTCCCCCGCTTCCAGGCCGCCTTCGAGAAAGAGATTGACAAACGCGGTATACCAGACTTCGGGGACGGCCGCCCCCTGGGCGAAATCCCAGGAATCGGGCAGCTTCAGCAGCATTTCGGCATGGACGGCGGCCTGCGAGGCGTAGCCGCCGCCGGCCAGAAGCGCGCAGACCCGGTCGCCGATCTGCCAGCCGGTGACATTGGCCCCGAGGGCGGCGATTTGGCCGGCCAGCTCCAGGCCGAGAATCGGGGAAGCACCGGGCGGCGGTGGATAGCCGCCCCGCGCCTGGAGCAGGTCGGCGCGGTTGATCGCCGTGGCGACGATGTCGACGAGGACTTCATCCGGACCAAAGGTGGGATCCGGCGCGGATTCCCAGGTAAGCCTGGGGGGGGTAGAGCCGTTCGGGTGGACGGCGATGGCGTTCATGTCGTTCTCCTTTCAAAGCGCAGGTGGATCAAGGGCCGGCCGGGCGGCCGGTCGACCGCAGCTTCGGCCAGCCGGTGGCCGGCGACCCAGAGAATCTGGTCGCCGTCGGTCACGAGCGGCCATCGTTCGCGCAGCGGGGCGGGGATTTTGCGGTCGATCATCAGCGCCTTGATTTTGACCGATTGGCCGGCCATACCGGCCGGAGTCAGGCGCTCCCCTGGCTGCCGGCCGCGCAGCAGGAGCCGGCCGCTGATCGGCTGCGGGACGACCGCTTCCCAGGCCGGCTGCCCGGGTGTTGGCTCTGCGCCGGCCGGGGAGACCCGCAGCTGCCACGGTTCGCGCAGGGGGAAAATGCCTTCAGCCGGCAGCGGCTGCGGTGCGGCATCGACGAGCTGCGGCAGGTCGAAGGCCGCGGCCGGGTCGCCGGCAGCCACGACGAAGGTGTCGTAGTAGCAGTAGACCCGGGCGCAGGAGCCGGCGGCGGCCGCCTGCCCGGTGCTGCCGGCCTCGAGGTGGCCGGCCAGCCGATCGATGTGATCGTAGGTGACATCCTGCAGGGCGCCGCAGGTGCGCCGGAGCGCTCGCCGGATGACGGCTCGCCGGCCGCTGGCTGACAGCCGCAGCCAATCCGATCGACGGCCGCGCACCCAGTCCTCCCCTTCGGCTTCGATGACGATCCTCCAATCCCGGTCGTGTTCGACGGCCAGCCGGTCGGCGTCGGCGGCCAGGAGATCGGCCGTCTGGGCCAGCCGCCGTCGAATCTGGGGGTTATATTGGCCCAGATAGGGGATCAGCTCATGGCGAATCCGATTGCGGGTAAAGCGGAGGTCGCGGTTGCTGGGGTCGATCCGAGGCTCAAGGGCGTGGGCGGCCAGGTAGGCGTCGATTTCTTCCCGCCAGGCGTCCAGCATGGGGCGGACGAGTGTCAGTTCGGGATAGGCGGGTTCAGGCCACCGGCTGAACGGCCGCATCCCACCCAGACCGGCCAGCCCGCTCCCGCGCAGCAGCCGCATCAAAACGGTTTCGGCCTGGTCATCGGCATGATGGGCCACGAGGACAAACGGAGCGCCGGCTTCGACGGCGGCCGCTCCGAGGAGCCGATAGCGGACCCGCCGGGCGGCGGTTTCCAGGGAAGCGCCGGTCGCCCGCTGCTCGGCCGGGATATCGGCATTCAGGCGGCAATAGGGGACGCCCCAGCGGCCGGCCTGCTCGGCTACAAAGTCCGCGTCGGCCGCGGAATCCGGCCGGAGCCGGTGATCGACATGGGCGATCAGAAAACGGGTGAGCGGGCAGCCGCTCGCGTGCACCAGCCAGTGCAGGAGCGCCAGAGAATCCGCGCCGCCGGAAACCGCCACCAGCAGTCTGGGCGCGGCTGCCAGCTCGGGGTGAGCGCGCCAGAAGGCGGCCAGTTTGATTGAAAGGGAATCCGCATCTGGTGCAGGGTTTGTCATAGCCGGGAATATGCCTCTGGCCGATCGGCCCTGGGGAGCACAGCCAGCATTCTGTCCGGGACGATTGGTTCTAATATCGGCCGTTTGCTCGGGGGGGATGGGCCACTGCCGGAGCACCAGAGCCGGATGCCCACTGAATCGAAAGGGATGATGAAAAAAATCCCTCCCGTGGCCGGCAGGGGATAGGATCGGGCGGGTGGGATTCGAACCCACACGGAGTTGCCCCCGGCGGATTTTAAGTCCGCTGCGTCTGCCGTTTCGCCACCGCCCCCCGGATACCACGTTGTGTGCCAGGTGACACGCCTCCATGGTAACAATGTGCTATTTCCAATCGGCGCGAATTATAGTACACCTGAACAGTATCGCAAAGAGGTGTCTGTCTGCCAGAAAGCGGCGAAAAATGCAAAAAATACCGATGAGGACGCCTCAAAACAGGTTAAAATTGGTTCGATCTGGCGGCAGATTTGCCCGCAGGGCGTGGTTTGACGGCCCTATACCCGCTAGGTATAATGCCCCGTTTCTACAGCAGCCGCAGCGCGCCGCCGGCCAGGGTAAAAAAACCTGTCACGTACGATCAAATTGTCGATGTAATTCGCTGCGGAGAAGTGTTCTAAAATGGCCCTGAAAGGCAATCTGCGCGATTTCACCATAACCCAATTACTCAATCTCATCCACCTGGCGCGAAAATCAGGCACCCTGTTTGTTTCCGGCTCCCAGTCGGCCGAGATCTGTTTCCGCGAAGGGAAGCTGATCTACGCCGAGCTGGATGGTCAGGGGGGCAGTCTGGCACAGATCCTCTTCCGCGCGGGTAAGCTTTCGGCCGATCAGGCCCGGTTGATTGACGAAAAACTCCAGGGGCGGAGCGATAAGCAGCTGGGACATCGCCTAATCCAGGCTAAACTGGTTACGCAGAACGACATTATCCAGAGCATTCGCCAGCATATTCTCGATATCGTCTACCGCCTGTTTACCTGGGTTGAAGGGACGTTTCGCTTCGAGGCGGATCACGATCCGCCGGCCAATCGCATCACCATTCCCATCGATCTCGAGGTCGTCATCATGGAGGGCAGCCGCCGCCTGCAGGAGTCTTCCCGGCTGCTGGAGGAGCTGCCCGACCTGGAGGCCACGTTGAAATTCGTGGACCGGCCGGAAGCCCGGCTGCGCAATATCAATTTGACCGTGGAAGAGTGGCGCGTCATCTCCTTTGTCAATCCGAAAAATACGATACGGCAGATCGCCAAAGCCAATAAGCTCTCCGATTTTCAGGTGCGCCGCACGGTATACGGGATGCTCCAGGCCGGTATCGTGGAGCTGATTTCGCCGAAGAAGGAGCTTCCCTTCACGCCGGAGCGAGTTGAAATCATTCGGGAATCGCCGCAGGCGCCCCCACAGACGACGAAAGAGAGGCGGGGCGTGGTCAATCGAATCATTGACCGAATCCGCAATCTATAAACGACTTCGAAGGCCAGGCAGCGAAGGCAGATTGGTATGCAAGCAGTTAAGATGGTAATCACGGGTCCGTTCTCCGCCGGGAAAACCTCCTTCATCGGGGCCGTCAGCGAAATCGACGTGGTTCGCACCGAGCGGAAGATATCCAGCGTCGCCGAGCGGGTCAAAGATACGACGACGGTGGCGATGGATTTCGGCCGAATTACGGTTGACAACGACCTCGTTCTCTACCTGTTCGGAACCCCTGGCCAGCGCCGCTTTGACTTCATGTGGGAAATTCTTTCGGAAGGGATGCTCGGCTTCGTCGTACTTGTCGACAGCACCAAACCGGAGACATTCCGGGAAGCCAAGCGCATCCTCGAGACCTTTCAAAGCTACGCCTCGACCCCGTTCGTCGTCGCCGCCAACAAGCAGGATCATGAAGACGCCTGGTCGCCGGACGACCTGCGGATTATCCTGCGCCTCGACCCGGCAATCAAAGTGCTCCCCTGCGTCTCGCTGCAGAAGGAAAGTGTTAAAAACGTCCTGCTCGAACTCCTTTACTCCATCCTGGAGCAGCTGGATAAGGAAGAAGCGTAGCGATCTCCCCGGCTCGCCTTTGCGGCCGCTGCTCCTTTCTGGAAACTGTCCGCACCGCCGTCTCCAAGTGTAAAATCGGTTAACCTTCCCGCAGGTAGGGGTCCTGTTTTTTGGCGGTTCCCACCGGGGTTCTTAACCCTCTTTTCACGAATTCCGGATTTTAAGAATGGTACGATAACGCCGTGCTTACCGAACCACCGGGTGATTCAACCGGTGTGAAGTAAGTTACTTTTTTATCCGGTGGGACGCCTTATAGTAAGACAGTCCCATACCGGTTTGATAAAGTGATCCGCCGGCCGGCCGGCAAAGGGTATTGCCTTCAGGCGGCCGCCCCGGCTATTGACGAGGTCAATTTGAGTTCGATCGTAACCGAACAGGGCATACTGCACTACGAATCCATCGGCCGCGGTAAGCCGGTGATCCTCCTCCATGGGTGGATCAATTCCTGGGATGTCTGGCGAGACTCGATGATCGCCCTGGCCGGGGAGCACAATCGGCGTATTTACGCCCTCGATTTCTGGGGCTTCGGGGATTCGGCGAAAAATTCCCCCCACCATTTCCAGATCGACAGCTACGTCGACATGGTGCACCAGTTTATGGAGACCCTGGGCATCCTGAATTCACCCATTTTCGGCCATTCAATGGGGGGGACGGTCGCCTTGAAATTCGCCTTGAAACACCCCGAGCGCACCAGCCGGGTGGCGATTGTGGGGTCACCGATCGCCGGCGAGACGCTGAATTTTTTCCTGAAATTGTCCGGTTATGGCTGGATTGCCGAGCTGGTCTGGCGGTTTCCGATTATCCGGGACCTCGTCATGCGGATGATTCTGGCCGGGGACTCGAAAAAAGTTCGCTCAATGATTTCCCGGGATGTGCAGCGGACAAATATGGAGTCATTCTTTCGCAGTATCGCCGATCTGCGGGATACCGATCTGCGGCCGCAGCTGGCTCACCTCAAGGTGCCGACTCTCGGCATCTTCGGCGCTCGGGACAATATCGTGTCGCCTAAAAATGCCCAGGTGCTCCAGATGTTTGTCACCGAGTCCGAAGTAGCCATCATGGAAAACTCGCGCCACTTTCCGATGCAGGACGAGCCGGAGCGCTTCCTGCAGGTGATGGTCGCCTTTCTCCAGGAAAAGGGGACGGCCACCGGTGTGAGCCGCCCGGTGGTGAATCGGCCGGTTATGCCGGCCCTGAGCCCCTTTCCCAGCGGCCACCAGCGGACGATGGCGGACTAGGAAAAGATCATGCGGCGCGTTATCATCAAGCACCATCGCCAGATTCCCCCGTTTAACGAACCGGCCCGGGATCTGCGGCTGCAGAACAAGCCGCTCTGGCTCCTGCAGCGCGATCTCTGCGCCCCGTTTGTCAGCGGGGACATGGAATTTGACGACTGGGAGACAGCCGTCCAGTTCGAAAACGGATCGGCGGAGGAGCTCCTGGTTCACCGGGATAATCTCTATTTCAATCGCCCCTTCTTGAACGATTTCATTCAAAAAGCGCGCCGGGGTGGGCGCCCGGTGCGTCTGGCTTTGCGCGCCGACGATCCGGCCGTGGCCACGCATATCCGGCCGCTGACGACCATGCTGGAGCCGCAGGGAGAGCTACTGCTGGCCGAAATGTGGTACCTGCCCGGCGGTCTCTCCCAGATCGAGGCGGCCGAACCGCTGGTAATCGATACCGAGGCGCGCGAGCGCGGCTACTACCACATTCCACCGTACTCGGCGTCGGTCTTCGGCGACCTGGTCTACCAGCTCCCGCGCAAAGCTATCGTCGTCATCGAGAGCTGGGTCCACGTCTTCGTGGCCGACATCCTCTTTGGCATTTTCACCTACGGCGTCAATATCGAGGATGAGATCAACGCCCGCTGGACGAAAAAACTCGGGATTCTCTTCAGCTCCATCATCGAGCAGAAGCCATTCCTGGCCAATTCGAAGCTGGTCAAAATCGGGAAAAATGCCAATATTCACCCCACGGCCCAGATTACGGGACCGGCCATCATCGGGGACAACGTCACGATCGATGCCGGTGTGGTGATCGATGCCTGCATCATCGGGAACAATGTGACGATCTCTCAGGGGGCCCAGCTGCACATCAGCGTGGTGGGGGACGGCTGTTTCCTTCCCTTCCGCTCCGCCCTGTTCATGACGACGGTTATGGAAAATTCAATGATCGCCCAGAATACCTGCCTGCAGCTCTGTGTTGTGGGGCGGGACACCTTTATTGGGGCCGGATCGACCTTTACCGACACCAGTGTGCTGACCGCGCCGATCCGGGCCTGAACGGCCAGGAAGAATTGGAAGAACTCCCCCTGCGGGTCATCGGCGGTTGTGTCGGACATCACTGCCATCTCGGCTCCGGACTGGTGATCTACCCGGCGCGGATTATCGAGTCAGACGTCATCATCATTCCATCTGAAGATCGCCAATTTATCACCCGAAACGTCACGTATGAAGAGAGCGACCATCACCGCTATCCGGATAAATTTGCCCAGGCCAGGTTGTATCCCCGCCGCGAGGAAGAAAACGATGCTTATCCGGAGTTCGTTTTTTGACTTTCCCCGTTCCGCGGGACCCTGGTCTGATGACCGGACCCGAATTTAATGGAAGATCGATTCGCGTTTATTATTCACCCGATTGATCCGAAACGAGACGTCAGCCGCAAATTTCCTCTTCTCGGTAAAACGCTCCCTGTCTGGTTGATCGACTATCTGTCCCTGTTTTTCCCCCCCATTTACATATCGGAGATCACCGGCATTCGCTCGGCCGCCACCGGTCGGGGGGTGCAGGGGTGGCTCCTGGCCTGCCCGCTGACGCCGCGGCGCATGATGACCCTCCCGCCGCCGGTGGTATATCGCAAGATCATCCAGACCGGCCGCAAGGCCGAAGCGCTGGGAGCCAGGATCCTCGGACTTGGGGCGTTCACCAGCGTGGTCGGGGACGGTGGGCAGACGATCAGCCGCCACCTGAAAATTCCGGTGACCACCGGAGACAGCTACACAGTGGCCACGGCCGTGCAGGCGATCGCCCGCGCGGCCGAACGAATGGGCCGGCCGCTGGCCGGCGAAACCCTGGCCGTCGTCGGCGGTTCGGGGTCAATCGGTTCGGTCTGCGCCCGGATTCTGGCCCCGCGGGTGAAACGGGTGCTCCTCCTCGGGCGAAATGAAACACGGCTGCAGGCTGTGGCGGCCGAGGTTCGCGCGGCCGGCTGCCCGGATGTCGTCGTCTCTACCCGAATGTCAGATCTCCTCCAGGCCGGCCTGATCATCACGGTGACCAGCGCCTTGGAGACCATCATCGAACCCCACCACCTGCAGCGCGGGGCTGTCGTCTGCGACGTTTCCCGCCCCCGGGATGTCTCACGGCGGGTGGCCGAAGAACGCCAGGATGTCCTGGTTATCGAAGGGGGGATGGTGGCGGTGCCGGGACAGGCCGATTTTGGCTTTAACTTCGGGTTTCCACCCCGCATGGCCTATGCCTGCATGGCTGAAACGATCGTTCTGGCCCTGGACGGGCGGTACGAAAACTTCTCAATAGGAAAAATGGTGGAATTGTCACGGGTATTGACAATTGATAGAATTGCTCAAGAACACGGCTTCTCGCTCGGCGGTTTTCGCAGCTTTGAAAAGGCGGTCACCGACGGCGATATACACCGTGTAAAAGCCCATGCACTCGCTCATTTTTAAAGTTCAAAATGGCGTTTATAGATGGGGTTTTTTAGGAAGGTCGCCTGCGGCCTCTGCCGGCTCTAACCTGCCTGCCACGCGGGTAAGCGCCGGCGGCTCACGCCCAAGGAAAAGCTTATGAGTTCATCCGGACGGATCCTTGTCGTAGAAGATGATGCCGATATCGCCAACATGCTCCAGATTTATTTTTCGGGGCAGGGATACCACGTCGAAGTCGCCTCCAGGGGGAGCGATGCGCTCACCAAGTGCAAACAGCACCTGCCCGACCTGGTGGTTCTCGACATCATGCTGCCCGATATGGACGGGTACGCGGTCTGCCGGCAGCTGCGCACGACGACGCGCACGAAACATATTCCGATCATTTTCCTGACTCAAAAGGATGAGCGCAGCGACCGGATTCAGGGTCTGGAACTTGGCGCAGACGACTACATCACCAAGCCGTTTGACATCGAAGAATTGAAACTGCGTGTGCGGCGGGCCATCACCACCTACAAGCACACCAACATGACCGATCCCCGGACCGGGCTGCCCAGCGGAAAACTCATCGAAGAAGAACTTCTGTCCCTTATGAAACAGGGGGGGGACTGGTCCCTGGCGCTGATCGGGCTCGATCACATGCAGCCGTTCGCCGATACCTACGGCTTTGTAGCCGCCGATGAGGTCCTGCGCTTCACGGCGATGTTGATCAACAATGCGATTGAAGAATACGGCACGATGAACGACTTCATTGGCCAT
>JBFFZG010000120.1:0-13654 GCA_041568735.1 Promineifilaceae bacterium (SeqCode) | reverse complement strand
AGGGCGGGCGGGAGGGAGGTCGTCTGGGTGTTGAGGTTCATCATCATGTTTCTGGATCGATGGTTGACGGGAAGCGTTCCCTAAACCAATTCAGACCGGAACCGGCGGCAGCGGCCGGGTGGCTGGCGCAAACCAGTCGATCTGCCGGGCCAGCGCGGTCACCTCACCGACGACCAGGGTGGCCGGCGGCCGGAGTTTCTGACCGGCCGCGGCGATTGTCTCCAGGGTGGCGTGCACGACTTCCTGGTCGGGCAGCGTGCCGTTGCGAATCAGGGCGCAGGGGGTGGTCGGCGGCCGGCCGGCGGCGATCAGGGCGGCGGCGATTTCCGCCAGCCGCCCCACCCCCATCAAGACGACCAGCGTCCCCTGGCGCGGCAGTTCATCCCAGGCGATCGGAGCCGGATCTTCCGGATCGCAGGTGTGGCCGGTGATCAGGGTCATGAGGGGGGAAACCCGCCGGTGGGTCACCGGAATACCGGCGTAGGCGGGAACCGCGATCGCGCTCGAGATGCCGGGCACGACTTCAAACGGGATCCCGGCCGCCGCCAGGACCAGCGCTTCCTCCCCACCGCGGCCGAAGACAAAGGGGTCGCCTCCTTTCAGGCGGACGACGATCAGCCCGGCCCGGGCCCCCTGCACGAGGAGATCATTGATTTCTTCCTGGGCCAGCCGGTGGCGGCGGGGTTCTTTGCCCACGAACACCTGCTCGGCGTCCGGCCGGCAGTAATCGAGCAGGGCGGGGTTAGCCAGCCGATCGTAGAGGACCAGGTCGGCCTGCCGCAGGCAGTTCACCCCTTTGACGGTGATCAGGTCGGGATCGCCGGGACCGGCGCCGACGAGGAAGACCCGACCTTGAGGGAACGGAAGCGGGCCGGCCGCCCGCCAATCGAATTTATCCATGCCGGGCTCCTTCCGGCCGCTCTTCGGCGGCCGTGAGGCGGAAGGTCAGCGGCTCGCGCGGGTCCCGGGCCACGGATTCGACCTTCACGGGCCGGCCGAACACCGCTTCCGCGGCCCGGTGTACGCCCGGCCGCAGCCGATCGTGGGTTTCCGGCCAGTTGGGCGCGCGCAGCCGGTCGGTCAGGGTGATCTCGGCCGGCTGCGGCCGAAATTGGGCCAGGTCGCGCAGCGCCTGGCAGGCCTGCCAGCCATTGGCGAGGAGGGCCGCCAGTTGATCGGCCAGGGGGAGATCGCCGGCGATGCGGTTGACCTTACGGACATGGCGCAGCCCCGGCACGCGGCCCTGAAAATCGAGGGCGTAGTCGACGTCATGGCCGACGAGGATCACGCCGGGGCCATCCGGCACGTGCCGGTAGTCAGCCACGTCGATCAGCAGGCCGTCCACTGACCGCGAGCGAATCCAATCGTGGAAGATCGGAATGATCCGGCCCGGCTCGATCGCAGCGCCGGGCTCGAGAAAATATTTGACTTCAAGACGATGGGGGACGGACATCTTGTCGTTTCTCCTGGTTGATGGACGCCGGCTGCGGCGGGCCGGCGGCCGGGCGGGGCAGTTCAGATAATCGGGCGTCGCAGGCATGGGCCGCTTCGATAAAGAGCTGGGCTTCCCCGATCAGCTGCCTGGCGCCTTCATCGTCGACAGCGATGGGTGGGTTGGCATGCCTGTCGAGGAGATAGCGGGCGAATTTCCCGCGCGCATACCGGTCGAAAAAGAGCTCGGTGTCGACAAACCGGCGCTCGAATTCGGCTACGATGCGATCGGGATCGTCGCCGATATCGAGGAACTGCGTGCGGACCAGGGCGCGGGCGGCCAGAAGCATGGCCTCATAGGCTTTCTGCTCGGCCGCAGCCGGCTGCCCTTCGTCGATGGCCACGAGGGCGTCAAAATGGACCCCTTCGGCCCGGGTGATCTCAAAGGAAAACAGCGAAATAACTTCGCCGGCGCACTCGCCGACTCCGATATCGCCGATGGTGAACTCGCGCGGATCGCCCCAGTCGGAATAAAAGACCGGCGCCTCTTCGTAGGCTGGAATTTCCTGGAATGGTTGGAGCATTTCCCGGATGGGCAGTTTGCCCCGCCGGCCGACCCAGGCCTGGAAGGATTCCCCGGGCAGTCGTTCAGCGGCGAACCGGCTCGTCAGCAGGTCGAGAACATCGGGAATCGCTTTCGAGGGGACCGCCCCCAGGGCCAGGCCGAAGCTGCCGGCGTTTTCATCCCACTGCCCCCCGAGGACAACCTGAAAGTGGGGAACCGTCCGGTTGCCGCGGCGCCGGCTGTTGCCGAAAAAGCCGATATCGGCGACGTGATGCTGGCCGCAGGAGTTGAAGCAGCCGCTGACCTTGATCCGCAAATTTCGAATCGCCTGCGGGAGCGTGGCGTTGCGGGCGGCCAGCCGGGTGCGCAGTTCGGCCGTGAGGCCGCGGGAAGAGGCGATCCCCAGTTTGCAGGTGTCCGTCCCGGGGCAGGTGGTGATGTCGACGATCGTGCCGGCGTAGGGCTCGCCAAGCCCGATTTCCTGGAGGGCGGTGTAGAGGGCGGGCAAATCCTCCCGCCGAATCCAGCGCAGGACGATATTTTGCTCCACGGTTGTCCGCACGTGATCGCCGGCGAAGCGGCGGCCGATATCGGCCAGTCCAATGGCCTGGGAGCTGCTGAGATCTCCCAGAGGCAGCTGGACGGTTACCGTGGCGAAATCGGGCTGGCGCTGCTGATAGGTGTTGTTGGCCAGCCAGCCGGGAAACCCTTCCGGAGGGTCACCCGTGAAGAGGGGGAGCCCGTTCGCGGGGACGGGTTTTTCGTCAAAGGAGGGCAGATCGTCGAGAAAAGCGGTCCACCGTTCATCGTAGGGGATAGCGGCCAGCTCTGCGAAAACGAGCTCGCGGAATGTTTCGATGCCGAGCCGGGTCACCAGGAACTTGAGCCGGGCCCGGTTGCGATTGCGCTTTTCTCCATGGCGGGCGAAGATCCGGCAGACCGCCTGAGTCAGCGGAAGAATTTCCTCGACCGGGACGAAATCGGCCAGGATTTTCGCCTGCTGCGGCACCGTACCGAGCCCACCGCCGACGTAGATTGTGAAGCCGTGCCGTTCCCGGCGGTCAGCCGTTTTGACCTGGGCCACAAATCCGAGATCGTGCATTTTGGCCAGGCCGCAGGCTTCCCCGGCGCAGCCGGAAAAGGCGATTTTGAACTTGCGGCCGAAATCCTGCACATCGTCATGCCCGAGCAGATAATAGGTCAGGGCGTGGGCAAAAGGGGTGACGTCAAAGGCCTGGGTGCGGCAGACGCCGGCCAGCGGGCAGCCGGTAATGTTGCGTACGGAGTTGCCGCAGGCTTCCAGGGTGGTCAGGCCGACGGCTGCCAGCCGGCGCATCAGGTCGGGGGTGTCGTCGATGTGGACAAAGTGGAGCTGAAAATCCTGCCGGGTGGTGACGTGGAGAATCCCATCAGCGTATTCGCGGGCCAGTTCGGCGAGGACTTCGAGCTGGGCGGCCGACAGGCCGCCGTAAGGGACCTTGATGCGCTGCATTCCCGGTGCATCCCAGAGCGTTTCCGGCCCCTTGGTCTTTTCGCCGGATGGATAGAGGATGGTTTCGGAGGTCTGCCCGTTTTGGCGCTGCCCGTTATCGTAGCGCTGGCCGTACGCCCCACGCCGCAGCCGGGTCTCGGCGAAGACTTTATCGTCGATTTTGCCCAGTTTTTTGAGCTCCAGCTGTCCTTCGTAAGTGTTAATTTCCTGGGCCAGGTCGGCCGGAATGCTCGCTTCCAGGGTGATTTTCCAACTCAGTTCGCTCATTTTTTGCCCCTTTTTTTCTTTCACGCACGACCAGTTTCAACAACAAAAAAAGCCCGGGAACCATGTCCCGAGCTTTTATGTGCCGGGCGACCATCCCCAAATCGGTGCCGGGGAGGTCGCTGTCCTGTTTATGACATCTGATCAGTCTGGCTGCACTGCGCAGGCGGCAACCACCAGCGACCTCCATTCGGGCACTGTACACATACAGCAACAGCAGGCGGTCAGCCGCTGGTGGGTGAAACGAGTATCGCTGGTGAGCATTTGAAAATTGATCTGACGATCAGAAAATTGAGTCTTAAAGATTTCCAGAAAAGGTAGATTCAATCCATCTTATAAAACTTTGGCGAATTTTGATTCGGTCATCCTGCACAATTTTGCCCGAAAGTTTCCTGGCGATTTTGGCGAAAGTCGACCCCACC
Source organism: Promineifilaceae bacterium (SeqCode) (assembly GCA_041568735.1). Taxonomy (GTDB): domain Bacteria; phylum Chloroflexota; class Anaerolineae; order Promineifilales; family Promineifilaceae; genus WTJY01. Next base: position 9,480 of record JBFFZG010000120.1, on the reverse strand, counting down.
TGCTCCGGGTTCAGAGTTCGGCCAGCAGCTCGGCAATGCGAATAGCCGGCTCCCAGCCCCGGCCGTGGTCCTCGACACTCCACCAGGCGGAGAGGACGGCCTGGGCGATCCCATAGCCGATCAGCCGCCCCCGGTCGAGGTCGAGCCTCTCGGCAAACTGGTCGACCCGCCGGGCCAGGAGGCGACCGGCATCGGGCCGGGCCGGGAAGGCGGGAAACGGGTTGCGCAGAAAGGCCCCGACCTCGTAGGCCGGCTCCCCGGCCATTCCCTTTGGATCGATGGCCAGCCACGGCTCCCGACCGGCCGCCAGGATGTTGAAATGGTGTAGATCGCCGTGGATGAGGACCGGCGGCGCGGCCGAGGCGAACAGCTCGGCGAACAGCCCGCGCGCCCGATCGACCAGACCGGCCGGCAGGGGAGTGCCGCCGGGGAAGCGGGGGATCGCTTCCAGGCCGGCCGCCCACGTCTCGACCGGCACAAAGGGGTGCTCCTTGGGCAGGGGGCGGAAGAGACCCTGCATCACCCCGGCGCCGATGGCGGTCGCCAGCTCGTCGTCGTCGAGTTCGGCCAGCATCGTACCCGGCCGCAGCGCCTCCAGCAGCATCGCGCCCGCCTCGACGTCGGCTTCGAGCAGGCGGCAGATGCCCCGGCCGTCGTAGCAGCGCAGGGCCTCGATTTCCCGGGTGATTTCCGGCCGAGGGACGCCAATTTTAAAGACGACCGGCCGGCCGCCGGCCCGCCATCCCCGCAGGACATAGTTGTACGAAAGCGCAAACGGGTGTCCGGGTGTAAAAGACCAGCGCCGGGCCAGGGCGTCGACCGCGGCCGGGAGCCCCTCGAGCCAGGCCCGGCCGTCCTCGCCGAAGACCTCGTGGGTCGTTCGGGCGAATTCAGGGGGAATTGGGAGGGGCATGGGGTTCAATCCAGGCGCCGGGCAATAACCGGCGCCGCCGACCGATAAATGTACCGTTCCGACGGCCGTTTGTCGACCGGATCATGCGCAGCATTTCCGGTCCGGGAAAAATCGACTTGGGGTGGGCAAACCGGCCGTTTTGCGGCATGATGGAGATGGGCCGGTCGACCGGCTATTTAAACTGATTGACGAGGTGCTGGCATCGTGTTGGATTCCGTTTTTCTGCAAAATACCCTCCGCCTGTGGCTGGTTGCCCTGCTCACCGCCCTGGCGGTTTATCTCGTGCTGAGGCTCATCCTCGGGATCAGCCGGCGGCAGCTGAAGCGGCTGGCCCGGCGCACCGAAACCTGGATTGACGACCTGGTCGCCCAGATTCCGGTCGGGACTCGCCAGTGGATCCTGGTCCTGCTTGCCCTGTTCATCGGCTCCAAGCTGCTGACCCTGCCGGAGGCGGTCGATCAGTGGGCCAACGCCCTGGCCATGATCGCCGTGCTCTATCAGGTCGGCGTCTGGGGCACCGGGATGATCCAGAGCTGGACGGCCCGGATGCGGGGGGAAGGGGCAGAAGCGGGAGCCGACCTGACGACCATGCAGGCGGCCGCCTTCATCGGCCGGCTCCTCCTGTACACCATCCTGCTCCTCCTGGCGCTCGACAATATTCCCGGCGTCGAAATCACGACGCTCATCGCCAGCCTGGGGATTGGCGGCGTGGCCGTGGCCCTGGCCGTTCAGAATATCCTCGGGGATCTCTTCGCCTCCCTTTCGATCGCCTTTGACAAGCCGTTCGCGATCGGCGATACGATCCAGGTGGGGGAGTTCGTCGGGACGGTGGAGCACGTCGGTCTCAAGACGACCCGCCTGCGCAACGTCGCCGGGGAGCAGCTCATCTTCAGCAACAACGACCTGCTGCAGAGCCGCATTCGCAATTTCCAGCGCATGGAAGAGCGGCGGCTGTTTTTTACCCTCGGGGTCGTTTTTGACACACCGCTCGAGACGCTGGAGCGCATTCCCGCCATGATCCAGGAGGTGGCCGCCGGCCGCGAGGGGCTGCGCCTCGACCGGGCCCATTTCCGGGGTCCCGGCCCGTCATCGCTCGATTTCGAGGTGGTCTGCTACGTGCTGGCGCCGGAATATCTGCGCTTCATGGACGAGCAGCAGGCGCTCCACCTGGCCATTCTGAGGAAATTTCAGGCCGAGGGCATCGCGCTGGCCTACCCGACGCAGACGATCTACCTGGCGCCCCGCGGTTCCGCCGCGGAGGCCGGGGAACCAGCGAGCGATGGCTGACCCGCCGCTTCCGACGATCGCCGGCCTGGCCGGAGAGATTCGGGCCGGCCGGCTGTCGGTCCGCGACGTCGTCGAGGCGGCTCTGGCGCGCATCGCGGCGATCAACGGCCGGCTCAACGCCGTGGTCCGGCTCGACGAGGAGCGGGCGCTGGCCCGGGCCGGGGAGGCCGACCGGGCGCTGGCGGCCGGGGAAACCTGGGGGCCGCTGCATGGCATTCCCTTTACGATCAAGGATTCATTTGATACGGCCGGCCTCGTCACCACCTGGGGGACGGTGGGCCGCCGGGATTTTGTTCCGGCGGCCGACGCCACCGTGGTCGCCCGGCTGCTGCGGGCCGGTGGGATTCTGCTGGGCAAGACCAACACGCCGGAATTTACTCTGTCGTTTGAAACGGACAATCGGGTTTACGGCCGGACAAACCATCCCCTGGACCCAACCCGCACCCCGGGCGGCAGCAGCGGCGGTGCGGCCGCGATCGTGGCGGCCGGCGCCGTCCCCTTCGACATCGGCAGCGATACCGGCGGCAGCATCCGCCTGCCGGCCCACTTCTGCGGGGTGGCCGACCTCAAACCGACGACCGGCCGGGTGCCCCGCACCGGCCACTGCCCGCCGCCCGGCGGCCTCGTCAATGAGCTGACGCAAATCGGCCCGATCGCCCGCACGGTCGACGATCTGGCCCTTCTGTTTGAATTGATTACCGGGCCGGATGGGGTCGATCCCTACATCGCCCCGGTGCCCCTGGGGGATCCGGCGGCGGTCGACGTAACCCGCCTGCGCGGGGCTTATTTTCTCGACAATGGGCTTTTTTCGCCGGATGCCGAGGTGGCGGCCGCCACCCGGCAGGTGGTCGAGCGGCTGCGCCAGGCCGGCGCCGTGCTCGCCGAAGCGCTGCCCGACGGCATCGAGGAGACACTCGACCTGATCGCTCCGCTGATGCGCGGTTGGGACGGGGGGAGCTGGGTGCGCCTCCTGCTGGCCCGGAGCGGCACCCCGGAGGCCGAATCGACGCTCGGCCGCTACCTGGCGGCGCCGGGGATGGCGCCGGCGGAGACGATCGCCCTCTTCGACCGGCTCGACCGCTATCGCGGCCGGATGCTCGCCTTCTGGCGGGATTTCGACTATCTCATCTGCCCGCCGGCCGGCTTCACCGCGCCGGAACACGGCGGGGTGCTGGCGCGGTATCCGGGGACGAGCTACACGATGGCCTTCAACCTGACCGGCTGGCCGGCCGGGGTCGTGCCGGCCGGGGCGGCGGCCGGCGGCCTGCCCGCCGGCGTCCAGGTGGCGGCGCCCCCCTGGCGGGAGGATATCGTGCTGGCCGTTCTCCGGCAGATCGAACAATTAACCATGGAAAGGCCCGCCCCGGGGGTCTGACAGGCCGCATCTCCGTCATTTGTCCTGCCTGACCTCGAACTCCAGTCGGATGGGTCGGGGGCGGCCTGCGGTTAAAATAGGAAAATTCTGGCGGTTTGAGGGAAGCAGGTGGAAAAATATGCGGAATGGGTGGAAATTGGCGGCGGGATGCTCGGGGGAATCGCCGGATTGGGGGCCGGGGCCTTCCTGGGGATGATTTTTGCGCCGCCGAACGAGTTTGGGGACCTGATCGGGGTTGTGCTCGGCATGGTGCTGGGCTATGCGCTCGGGGTGGGGATCGGCATGGGGCTGGCGGCCTGGCGATTGCGGCGCCACCGCCGGCCGTGGCTGGCGCCGCTGGGGAGCCTGGTCGGGCTCGGCCTGGTTCTCCTGCTGTCTGAACCGCTCCACCTCAACGCGGCGACCGGCCTGCTGCTGGGATCGATCGCCCTGGTCGCGCCGGCCGCGGCATTTTTCTTTTTGCGCTTCAAGCGCCGGCCGGCCTAAACCGGCCGGGGGGCCCACTGCCGCATCATCCAGAGGGCGGCCAGGAGCACGAGCAGCGCGGCCAGCTGCGGCTGGCGGATCGAACCGGCGACGATGACGCTGTCCCCGCGGAAGGCTTCCAGGAAGAGGCGGGCGGCGGCGGTCAGGGCGATGAAGGCCAGAAAGAGAAAACCGGGAAAGGGATTGGCCGGGGCCAGCTTCCAGACGGCCGCCAGCACCAGCCCGGCCAGCCCCATTTCGTAGAGCTGCGCCGGGTGGCGGGTCGCTTCCCACAGGAAGATGCCCCAGGGGACGGTCGTCGGCGCGCCGTAGGCGTCCCCGCCGGCCAGGTGGGCCAGCCCCAGGCCGACCGCCACCAGGGCGGCGCCGGGCGTGAGGCGGTCGAGGGTCGGCCGCAGCGGCAGATTTTTGCGCACGGTGTAGATAAAGCCGGCCGCCAGGCCGAAGAGAAGGCCGCCGGTCAGGTCGAAGGCGCTCGTATTGAAGGCCACGAGACCGATCGGATCGGCCAGGTAGACGTCGAGAAAGCGGATGGCGTACCAGAGACGCGCCCCGATCAGCCCGCTGATCAGGGCGGTGAAGACCAGCCCGGAGAGCGTTTCACGCGTGTCCCCGGCCTGTTTGGCCCGCCGTTCGACCAGCGTGATGGCCAGCCAGACGCTGATCAGCAGGATCAGGCCGGGGGCCTGCACCGCCACCGGGCCGAGGTTGATCACCGGAAACATCAGCTCCCCCTCTCGGCCAGCAGCGCTTCGATTTTGCTTTCGATCAGCGATTCAGAGAGATTGCCGCCGGTGACGACCTCGCGAATGATCCCCCGGCGGTCGACGAAAAACGAAGTCGGCAGGGCCAGCAGCTGATAGCTGCGGCTGACGGTCCCATCCCGGTCGAAGAGGATGGGAAAGGTGAGTCCCAGCGATTCGGCGAAAGTGACGGCCGCCTCTTCGCTGTCCTGTACGGTGCTGTTGACTGCCAGGACGACGAAGCCGTCAGCCGCCCGCCGCCGGTAGACCTGGTCGATAGCCGGCATTTCTTCCCGGCAGGGGAGACACCAGGAAGCCCACAGATTGATCATGACCACCTGCCCCCGCAGGTCGGACAGGGTGACTAGCTCTCCGGCCTGGTTCTCCAGGGTAAAATTGGGGGCCCGGAATCCTTCTTTCGGGCTTTCCGTCTCTTTGGCGTTCAGGGCGGCCGGGGAAACGGCCGAGAGCCAGATCCAGAGGCTGCCCAGCCCCAGGACCGCCAGCATCAGGGCGCTCCAGCGGCGGGTGTTCTGCAGGGATTCGAGCAGGATTGTCATAGGTTCAGCCGGCCGGGCGCTCTTCCAGACCCACCGGGCCGCTCAGGTAGCCGATATACGCCGGGACGAGCGGCAGGACGCAGGGGGAGAGGAACGAGAGCAGCCCGGCCAGAATGGCGATGAAGTAGGAGGGAGTGGCCGCGGCGCCGAGCGGGAGGTCGAGGTAAAAACCGTTCTGCTGGGACCAGAGGGCGATGGCCGTGATGCGGTCAGTGACCAGGAGCAGGCCGATCGCGACCAGGAGCAGGCCGCTGCCGATTTCGATCGGCCGCACGAAGCGGCGCAGACGGCGCACGGCTGCCAGCGCCCGATCCATGCCCAGGCCAATGACCAGGAAGGGGAGCCCGAGACCCAGCGCGTAGCCGCTGGCCAGGATCATTCCCTGTCCGGCCGTTTCCGAAGAGAAGCCCAGGGCCAGGATCGCCCCCAGGGTGGTGCCTACACAGGGGGTCCAGCCGGCCGCGAAGACCACCCCCAGCAGGAACGACGACAGCCGGCGGTTGGGGCCGTCGATCTGCCAGTCCGGGCGGGTGTCCAGATTGAGCCAGCGCAGATTGAGGAGCCCCAGGTTAAACAGGCCGAACAGAATGACGATCACCCCGCCGGCCCGGGCGATCAGCAGCTTGTAGGCGCCGAACAGCTGCCCCAGGAGGGTGGCGGCCCCTCCCCAGCCGATGACGAAGATCAGGGAAAAGCCCAGGACGAAGAGCAGCGCGTGGCCGAAGGTGGCGTAGCGGCGGGTCAGGGTTGTGGCCGGGGGTGAAGCGAGTCGATCCATCTGATGCGGGCGGGCGGATTACTGGCTGTCCAGGGCCTGGTTAATGGCCTGGGCGAAGGTTTCGAAGGACTGGTTGCCGAAAATCGTGGTGCCGTTAATGTCGAAAACCGGCCGGCCGCGGATGCCGCGGGCCTTGGTCACTTCGTCGACGGCGGCCGCTTTCTGCGCGCCGCTGCCGCTGTCGAGGCACTGGTCGAAGGTCTCGACGTCGGCGCCGACGGCGGCCGCCATATCGGAGAGATCCTGGCGGCCGGCGGCGAAGAGCTGCCGCTGGTTCTCGTAGATGTAGTGATGGGCCTGCCAGAACAGAGACGGATCCTGTTCACCGGCGCACTGGGCGGCGGCGTGGAGGCTGGTGGCCGTCCGGTTGCCGTCGAGGTTGTGGTAAAAGACGAAGCGGGCCTGGCCGCTGGCGACAAAGGTGCTGGTCACTTCTTCCCCTGGGCCTAACACGTAGGCCCTGCAGGTCGTTCAGAGGAAGTTGGAGTAATCGCTGACGGTGACCGGGGCGTCCGGGCTGCCCAGGTAGAAGGCGCCGTCGGCGGTGACGCCGGCCGGCAAACTGGCCAGGTCGACCGGTCCGGCGGCCGGGGCCGCTTCAACCGGCGCCGCGGCCTCGATGGTCGGTTCGGCCGGCGCCGCGGCGGGCGGATTGGCGGCCGCTTCCTCAACCGCGGCCGGTGGGGGAGCGGTTTCGCCGCCGCAGGCGATCAAAAAGGCGCTGAGAAGAAGCGCCCACAAAACGGGGAATTGTTTCAACATAGAAGACCCTTTTCTGGTTTCCGTGGTGGGTGGTCGGCCGAATTTTAACAGATGCGGGGCGATTGCCGGAAAATCTCCGGTTTTTCTAAGAAGGGGAGCGTTCAGGGCAGCCCATTTCGCATAGCCGCTGCTGGCCGGATTCAGATCAGGGGGTATCTCGTCCAGAGATGTGCGTGGGGACTCCCTGCGCGGCCGCGGCCAGGTCGGCGGCCGTCCGGTCGACGAAGCCGGCGGCGAACCGGAGCAGATAGTCGACATCCTCGAAGTTGGTCACCAGGCCGACCGAGATCCGCACCGCGCTGATGTCGATCCCGCGCTGTTCGCTGATCAGGGCGACCAGCTCCGGAAAATGGAGCCCGTCCGGTCGGGAGAAAGTTTCGACCATCAGCTCGCGCGGCAGGTCAAAGGTCGTCTCGCCGGCCCCTGGATTGCAGAAGCAGCCGGTGCGCAGGGAGATGCGCTCGCGGGCGGCCAGGTGCTCGACCAGCTGGCCGGAAATCGGGGCGCCGTCCGGGTCCAGGAAGCTCATGGCGATGGTGCCCCCCCGCTTTTCCAGGGTAGACGGCCCATGCACCCGGACCACCGGCCGGCCGTTGGCGTGGCGCAGCGCCTGCAGCCGATCGAGCAGCCAGCCGGTCAGGCAGCGAACCCGCTCGGTGATGCGCTCGATACCGATCGAGGCGATGTGGCGCAGGCCGATCTCCACGGCGGGCAGCATCAGGTAGTTGACCGTGCCATCTTCAAAGGCCGCTTCTCCCTCGCTCAGATAGTGGCCGTCGGCCCGCACGGAAACGATTTTGACCGTGCCGCCGGCGAACCAGGGGCGGCGCAGCCTGGCCAGCGCCCGGCGGCGGGCGAGCAGGGCGCCGACCCCGGTCGGGTAGCCGAAAATTTTATAAAAAGAGAAGGTGGCGAAATCGGGCAGCCAGCGCCCCAGGTCGAGCCGGTTGGTGGGGGCGAAGGCGGCGCAGTCGAGGAGGACATCCCAGCCCCGGCCGCGGGCTTCGGCGATCCACTCGAGGGCGTGTTTGACGCCGGAGTAGTTGCTCTGGGCCGGATAGGCGAAGAGATTGTTCTGGGCGGGGTCGGCCGCCGCCAGCAGGGTGGTCAGGGCCGGGCGGTCGTGGCGGAGCTCCGGCAGGGTCAGGGGGACGTAGTCGGTTCGGGCGCCCCGGGTGCGGGCGTACTCGCGGATGCCGTTGACGGAGTTGTGATCATCGGCCGAGAGGAGAAAGCGGCCGCCGGGGGCGAACGGATAGGCTTCGCCGACGAGCTTCAGGGCGGCGCTGGCGTTGGCCGTAAAAATGACGGCGTATTCATCGGCGGTCGTATGGAAAAAATCGAGCACGGCCGCGCGGGCCTGCTCGACCCGCTCGGTCATCGCCAGGGAGGTCGGGTTGTGCGAATGGGGATTGCCGAAAACGTGGCGGCGCAGCAGCGCCATGTGGGCCTCGAGCTGGCTGTCGGCGTAGAGCCCGCCCCCCGTGTAGTCGAGGTAGACGTGCCCCTGCTCGTCGAGCCGCCCGTATTCCCGCCGGCGCAGTTCGTCCAGCAGGGTGGTTTCGGCGAAGGTCGGATAGGCCTCGAGAAAGGCGGCCCGGGCCGCCTCGACGGCCATCTCACGTTCCCTCGAATCGGTTGCTTTCGCCACGCCGCACCTCCCGGATCGGTTCACTGTCAGCGGTTCCCGGCTGCGCCCGACCGGCGGCCGGCCATTGGAGCCCGGACAAACCGTGAGAATTGTATCCGAAAATCGATGGGGAGGTGAAGCGGCACGGCCGCTCGAGGGGAAAATCGGGTCCGGACGGGTTTTCCCGCCCCGGACCCGGTTGGATCGGTCCGGATGGGCCGGGCGGCTTATTCGCCCAGCACCTGCTCGATGACGCCGGCGAAGACGTCGAAAGGCTGGCTGCCAAGCAGGACCCCCTGGCCGTTGATGTCGAAGATCGGCTGGCCGTAGACCCCCCGCTCCTGCCGGATGCGGTCGAGGTTCATGACGAGATCGAGGGCTTCCTGGCTGGTGTAGCAGGCGCGGAAGGTCTCGGAATCGGCGCCAACTTCGGCCGCCAGATTGACATAATAATCCATGTCGGCCGCGTAGAGCTCGCGCTGGTTCTGGAACAGCCGGTCGTGGAGCTCCCAGGCCAGGGTGATATCCTGCCGGCCGGCGCATTCAAAGGAAATGGTTGAGTAAAGGCTCGGGTTGCCGTGATTCAGCACCGGCCAGAAGACGATGCGCAGAATGCCGGTTTCGACGTATTCGCGGACGAGATCGGGTTGGGTTCCCAGCACGTAGGAACGGCAGTTTGGTCAGAGAAAGTCCGAGTAGTCGATGATCGTAACCGGCGCGTCGGCCCGGCCGCGGAAGAGAGCCCCTTCCTCCATGCGGCCGACGAGCGCTGCGGCGGCCGCGGCCGGGAGCTCAGCGGTCGGCGATGGCACAGCCGCCACCGCCGTGGCGGCTGCCGGCGGGGAAGCGGTTGGGAGTGCGGTTTTCGCCGCCGGCGGGGGAGCCGGGGTGGGGGTTGGCGGCACCGCGGTGGAAGCGGCGGCCGTCGGGGCCGCCGCGGCCGGTT
>JBFFZG010000119.1:0-13703 GCA_041568735.1 Promineifilaceae bacterium (SeqCode) | reverse complement strand
GGAAAATGCGATTTTTTTTAACGAAAATAGCTCAAAAAAAAGCCCCTGGGGGGTACAGGAGCTTGCACTACCGTAGCAAAAACCCCCGCCATGCCGTGTGATCACTGTTAGTTGAACCTGCAGACGCAGGTGGGGATTTTTTCAGATGAAAATTGCCTCGCCGGAGCTACTACAATTACACCTGTATGGCAATCCCCTATTGAAAGGCGTTGGCTCAAGACGAGTAAACCATCACGCGCATGGTAGGGTTATGGCGATGTTAACACAGTCAGATTACCGGCGCAATAAGGTTTAAAACTTTTTCGGCCGGTCGTCGGAAATCGGTCGAAATTCAATGGAATGCTGACGTGGGGTGAGTATGATGTCTCCAAACCCGGTCCTGAGAAACCGATTCGGACGATCGGCCACGGAGAACCAGACAGTCATAGCCAGGATAAAATCATTCATGAGTCAACCAGCGATCATACGCTTTGAAAATCTGAGCAAGAGTTTCCTCGAAGGCGAGCGGCGGCGAACCGTCCTGGACGGCGTCAATGCGGGCTTTGCGGCCGGCCAATTCACCGTGCTTCTGGGACCGAGTGGCAGCGGCAAAAGCACCCTGTTAAACCTGGCCAGCGGCATTGAGCAGCCGGACGCCGGCGATGTCGTGGTCAACGGCGAAGTGCTCACCCGTCTTTCGGATCACGAACGCACGCTCTTTCGCCGCGACCACATCGGTTTTATCTTTCAATTTTTCAATTTGATTCCCACGCTGACCGTCCTGGAAAATGTCATTTTGCCCCAGGAGCTGGCCGGGAAAAAAGCGGCCGCCGTCACCCCCCGGGCGCTGGAGCTGCTCGAGCAGATCGGGCTGGTCGATCGGAGAGACACCTTTCCCGACCGCCTGTCCGGCGGCGAACAGCAGCGGGTGGCCATCGCCCGGGCCCTGGCGCACGATCCCCTGATCGTCCTGGCCGACGAGCCGACCGGCAATCTCGATCTGGCCACCGGGGAACGGGTGCTGAACCTCCTGCTCGACCTGACTCGCCGCGCCGGGAAAACGCTCGTCATGGCCACGCACAGCCCGGAGGTGGTGCCGGCCGCCGACTGCGTCATGCGTGTCCACGAAGGGAAACTGATCGAAACAGCCCGCGGGGGTGAAACCGCCGAGCCGCAGCCGGCCATCGCGGAGCCGTCGACCACATGACCGGGACAACCAGCAATGCCCCGCTGTGGCGAACCAGTCTGCGCCGGATCGCCAGGCGCCCCCTGCAAACGGTCCTGTTTGTCATCGGCGTGGCCATCGGCGTGGCCATGATGGTCTCGATCGACCTGGCCAACCGCTCGGCCACCCGCGCCTTTGAGCTCTCGACCGACGCCATCACCGGCCGGGCGACCCATCGGCTCGTCGGTGGTCCCGGCGGCCTCGACCAGGCGTTTTATATTCGCCTCAAACGGGAGATCGGGTTCGAGGCTGCGGCCCCTATCGTCGAAGGGTACGTCGCCATTTTCGCGCTGGGCGACCAGCCGTTCCGGCTCGTTGGAGTCGACCCCTTCGCCGAGCCCCCGTTCCGCAGCTATTTCGCCGAAACCAGCGGCCGGCTGGTTGACGGTGGCATCGCTCCGCTGCTGACGGAACCCGGCGCGGTGGTCGTGCTCGACAGTCTTGCCGCGCAGGCCGGTGCGGCCCCAGGGGATTCGCTGAACCTCGACCTGGCCGGCGCCTCGATGCCGGTCACCCTGGTCGGCCTGCTGGCGCCCGCCGATGATACCGGCCGGGATGCGCTGGAATCGATCGTCTTTGCCGATATCAGCAGCGCCCAGGAAATCCTGGGACTTCGGGGACGCCTGAGCCATATCGATCTGATCGCCACCTCCGAGGCGGAGCTCGAGCCGATTCGGGAGATCCTCCCGCCAGGGGTTCGCCTGGAAACCACGGCCGCCAGCAGCAATGCTGTCCGGCAGATGACGGCCGCCTTTCAGCTCAACCTCACCGCCCTGAGCCTGCTGGCGCTTGTCGTCGGCATGTTCCTGATCTACAACACGGTCACCTTCAGCGTCGTTCAGCGCCGCCCCCTGTTCGGCATTCTCCGCTGCCTCGGCGCCACGGGGGGACAGCTCTTCCGGCTGATTCTCGGGGAGGCGGCCGTTCTGGCCCTGATCGGATCGCTGCTCGGGATCCTGCTCGGGATCCTGCTTGGGCGCAGCCTGGTCGGCCTGATTACCCGGACGATCAACGATTTTTATTTCGTCGTCAATGTTCGAGACGTGACCGTCGATCCCGGGTCGCTGGCCCGGGGCGTGCTCTTCGGTATCACGGCCGCCCTGCTGGCCGCCCTCGTTCCCGCGCTTGAAGCCTGGCGCACCGCCCCCAACGCCGGCCTTCGCCGTTCTGCCCTCGAAAGCAAAGTCACCCGCCTGCTCCCCTACCTGGTCCTGGCCTGGGGGCTCCTGAGCGGTCTCGGCGTGCTCCTCCTGCGGATCGAAGGGGGACTGGGACCGGCCTTTGCCGGGCTGTTCGCCATTCTGATCGCCTTTTCACTGGTGACACCGCCGGCCACCGTCTGGCTGATGCGGCGGGTCATCCCCCTGGTTTACCGCCTCTTCGGGGCCGTGGGGCGCATGGCCACCCGGGATATCATCCGCTCTCTGAGCCGCACTTCCGTGGCCATTGCGGCCTTGATGACGGCCGTTTCCGTGATTGTCGGCGTCTCGATCATGATCGGTTCCTTTCGCGGCACGGTGATTACCTGGCTCAATCAATCCCTGCAGGCGGATATCTACGTCTCGCCCCCGACGCTCACCGCCAACCGGGTCGAAGGGGAGCTGCAGCCAGAGGTGGTGGCCGATCTGCTCGATTGGCCTGGGGTCGTGCGGGCGGCAACGGCTCGGGCCGTCCAGGTGCGCGCGCCCGAATTTGGCCGGGATCTGCGGCTGATCGCTGTCAGTGGGGACGTTTCCAACGGAGAGCGCTCCTACGCCTGGCTGCCGGCCGGCTGGACCCATGCCGACGTCTGGCAGGCGCTGAAAGCCGGCGAAGGGCTCATCATTTCCGAACCCCTCGTTCTCAAAGAAAAGTTGACCTATCCGCCCCCACCGGTACAGCTGGCGACCGACAGCGGCCTGCGGGAATTCCCGGTGCTGGCGGTCATCTATGACTACGCCTCCGACCAGGGAACGGCCTGGATCGACGTCGTTCGGTACCAGGAGCTCTGGAACGACGGTGAGGTCTCGACCGTCGCCCTGTTCATCGACGAGGGGATCGATTTCGAAGAGACGGCCGCGCAGATGAAAGCCCATTTCCAGGGGCGCCAGGATTTGATTATCCAGACGAACCGGACGCTCCGGGAAAATTCCATCGCCATTTTCGATCGCACCTTCGCCATCACCTCCGCCCTGCGGCTGCTGGCGGTGATCGTCGCCTTTATCGGGGTTTTGAGCGCCCTTATGAGTCTGCAGCTGGAGCGAACGCGCGAATTTGGCGTGCTGCGAGCAGCCGGCATGACGGTGGGCCAGCTCTGGCGGCTGACCGCCATCGAAACCGGTCTCATGGGGCTGGTGGCCGGGCTCCTGGCTGTCCCGACCGGCTACGTGCTGGCCGGGATTTTAATTTACGTCATCAATGTCCGCTCCTTTGGTTGGACGCTGCAGATGCATCTCGAAGCGGGCTACTTTCTCCAGGCGATCGGCGTGGCGCTGACCGCGGCACTGCTGGCCGGGATCTACCCGTCAATCCGCCTGGGCCGGATGGTCATCGCCACGGCCATTCGCTCGGAGTGACGCGGTCACAGACAAACGGCCCTGGCGGCTACGCCGGGTGGGACCGAAAAACGGGAAAGACGAGAAGGAGATCATGAAAGCTTTTTTCCGATTTGGACTGGCCGGCCTCCTCGCCATTTTAGGCGCGACCGGGCTCTGGCTGTGGGCAAGCCGCCCGGATGATCGGGAGGGGAACAGCGCGATTGCCGCCTTCCTTTCCGATCCCCAGCCGGCCGGCTATGCACGCGCCCTGACTCCGGGCGGGCTGGAATTCCCCCGCGATTTCGGCTCGCACGACGATTTTCAAACTGAATGGTGGTACACGACCGGCAATCTGGTCTCGCCGGACGGACGGCCGTTTGGCTTCCAGTTTACCCTTTTCCGCCGGGCGCTGGCGCCGCCAGAGGCAGACCAGCCGGCCGCTGCTGCGGATTCCTGGCGGACCAACCAGGTCTATTTCGCCCACTTCACCATCAGCGATATCGCTAATGAACGCTTTTATTTTTTTGAAAAATTCAGCCGGGGCGCGGCCGGACTGGCCGGGGCTCAGGGGGCGCCGTTTCACATCTGGATTGAAGATTGGCAGGTGATCGAGCAGCCGGACGGCAGCCGCCGGCTGTCAGCCCGGGCGGATGGCGTCGCCCTCGACCTGACCCTCCGCCAGACCCGGCCCCCGGTTCTCCATGGGGAGAATGGGCTGAGCGTGAAAGGAGAGGCGCCCGGCAACGCCAGCTATTATTATTCGCTGGTGCAGCAGCAGACGGAGGGGCGGGTAACCATCGGGGGAGAAGCCGTCGCGGTTTCCGGCCGCTCGTGGACCGACCACGAGTACAGCACGAGCGCCCTCGACCCCGGCGCCGTCGGCTGGGACTGGTTTTCCCTGCAGTTTGAGGGCGGCGGCGAGGCGCTGATGCTGTTTCAGATTCGGCGGGAAGACGGGACCATTCAAGAAGTATCCGCGGGCAGCTGGATTCTGCCGGACGGATCCGTCCTGTCTTTGGCCCGGGAAGACTGGCAGATCGACGTCTTCGAAACCTGGACCAGTCCCACCACCGGGTTTACCTATCCGGCCGGCTGGCGGCTGCGCATTCCCCGCATTGGGCTCGACCTGACAGGCACCCCTCGAATGAACAACCAGGAGCTCAATGTCTCGACGACCTACTGGGAGGGGGCTGTGCGCTTCACCGGCACTCTGGACGGGCAGCCGATCACCGCGGAAGGCTACATCGAAATGACCGGCTACGATTAGCCGGAGCGGCGGGAGCCCCGCCGGCCGGTAGCGCTTTAACCCTCTATCGGCCGGTCGCCAGGCGTGGCCAGGCTGATATTGACCGCGCCCGTCTCCCCAGGGGAAAATCCGGACGGCCAGCGGGTGTGGTCGTTGAAGTGGGCTCCCTGAAAATTGACCCCATCCAGCTGCGCGCCGTGCAGATTCGCCCAGTTGAGATTGGCCTGCTCAAAATTCGCCCCGCGGCAGTCGGTGCCGGACAGATTGGCCCAGTTCAGATCGGCCCGGGTCAGATTGGCCCCCGTCAGGTTCGATCCGGTCAGATCCGCCCCGTTCAAAATCGCTTCCGACAGGTCGGCATCTTTGAGATTGGCATCCTGCATCACGGCCCCGATCAGGTTGGCGCGTCGCAGGTTGGTCGATTGAAACCGCTTCATTCTAACGAGCGACCAGTCAGGGGGATTCGCGTCGCTCCCGGAGGTTTGCGGCCGGCCGGTCTGAGATTCTCCGGCTGCCAGCTCCACCCCGGCCATATCCTTGAGGCCCAGGATCGCCTCGGCCAGGTCACGCGGCCGGTCTGAGATCGCCCCGGGGAGCTCGAGGAGAGCCGGCCGGATATGCCGCGCCCAGGCTCGAATCGCCTGCCAGTCCCGGTAATCTCCAAAAGGACCAACACCCGCCGGGAAAATCAGCCGGCGGGAGGGGTCGAGGGATCCGGCAAAGAGGCCCAATCCGACGGGGATGATCAGGGGGTCGATCTGCAGCACCGGGGCCATGTAAGCCAGAACGGTGCGCCGGTTGGCGGCCGTATCGTGCACCATGGCCAGGCAGGTCGTGAAAAAGGCGACCGGCCGGTTCCGGAGCTCCAGGGCCAGATCGTCGACGAAGTCGAACCCTTCCGGCAGCCAGCGGCCGGCGCGGATCGAACTGCCGACGACGACCGCGTCGTAAGATTCCACGGACACCACCCGGTCAACCGCCAGCACATCGACGAAAACGGCCGGCGCGCGTAATTCATCGGCAATCGCCTGGGCGACCTCACCTGTTGATCCACTTCCGCTCGCATAGGCCACCAGAATACTTTTGGCCATGGTTTTCTCCTTCATCTCCACCGGACCGTCAGGGAGAGCGAGTGCAGTGAAAAGCCAGCAGCGGCTTCGACCGGAGGACTCTCGTCATCTGATGCGGCCAACCTCCTGAAATCAGGGTCCACCTGCAGATGATTCAGCTGATCGGCAGAAAAGCGACGGAAAATGGGTGGGCTTTCCAGGCGGAAGCCCGGACCACCGAAAAATTAGGATTCAGGGTATTACAATTTCAGGTGGAGGTGGAGTGAAGATTGTCAGTGAATTGGCAATCAATTGTCATGGGTTTGGCCGGCGCGGGGGATGCGGAGGGCCACCCGCGGCCTCAAGCCGGCGTTCCTGCCGGCGGGCGCCCCTCTGATTGGCCTGGATCAAAATCGACCACCGAACCGGGTCCTGATGCTGTTTCGAGGAGGGTCAGCGCCGTTTCAAGCACCGCCCGCTGTGTGGCGGCATCCCCCGGTCGGCCGAGCGGCCGGCCCATCAGGTGGGGGGTGATGACCAGCCGGGGGAGCGACATGGCCAGCAGGCGGGTGCGAAAGGGAGCCACACCAATGATCACGGTGGCCATCCCGGCCTCTTCCAGGAGCCTGGCGACGTGCCCCACGGACACGTGGCAGACCGGTCAGACCGGGATCAGGAGCACCGCCTCAATGCCGGCTGCCTGGAACTGGGCCACCCATTCGGGGCCGCTTTCTCGCAGCAGGCGGGTCTGGGCGCAGGCCCCGACAAACGAAAAAGCCGGATCGGCCAGGGCGCCGATGCGGCCGGTCTGCCGGCAGGCGCGGAGGTGAGCGAGGGGCAGGGCGACGTTGGGATCGGCCGCCACGGCGCGAATATCATAGCCGCCATGGCGAACCCGCAGATCCTCGGCCGGCGTGTCGACCGGAATCGGGGTCAGGGTGGGAGCCATGGCCATGAATTCGCTGATGCGGCGGATCGCCTCTTCCTGGGTCATCCCGGCTTCGCCGAAGGGCGCCGGATCCTGGCCGGCGACAAAATGGCCAGAGGAGGTCAGAAGAGCCAGTCGGCTTTCCGCCAGCGGCTGCCGGAGCGGTGTGAACGGGCCCTCCGCATACTGCCACTGGGTAGGGGCGGCGTAGGCCTCGCTCTGCCCCTGGAGAACCTGTTCGACCAGGGGGGCGAAATCCCCGGTGTCCGCCCCGTCGATCACCCGCCGCAGAAGCGCCTGCAAGAAGGCGCCGGCCGCTTCTTCGGATAAATGCTTCAGGAACTTGAAGTTCAGGTCATTGCGCGAGCCGTAAGAAAACGAATTTTTAAACTCGGCAAACGATTCCGCGTTGACTTCTGAGCTCATAATCGCCTGTTCCTCTGGCGGGGCATTCACTGGAGAACGCCCGCCCCTGCCGCTGGCAGCCGCCGGCCGGGGCGGCCGCTCACGGCATCTCTTTCCGGGTGGAATATTTTAACATAACCGGATCGGGAATGAAAAAGGTCAGGAGTTTTAGGCGGAGAAGCGGGGGTAAAATGGGGCAGGTCCGCCTAATTTTCCCGGAAACTTCGAGTTTCCGGGAAAATAAGCCGGTTCGAGATCGACCGCCGGCCGGACCCCGGCCCTCAGGGCTCAACCAGGAGGCGGTCGAATCCGAGGGGAACGAGCTGAAAATAGGTGCGGCCGGGCCGCAGCGGCAGCGGGTTCCCCTGCAGGTCGACCAAAGTGAGCATGTCATCCGGATCGAGCCGCTGCCAGCGCCCCTCAAAGCGCTGGCCGTCCCGAAAGATCGAGGCCGGCCCTTCCCCCCAGATCTGAATTTCGATCGAAAAATGCCCCCCGGTATCCTCCACAATCGTCGTTTCCTGATGGTGGGCCGAGAGGACGGCGATGTTGCTGGCACTTAACGGCTTTTCATCGGCCGCGTCGAGGTGCAGCTGGCCGTCGGTCCAGCGATGGTAGGTGCCGTCGGGCTGGTAGCCCCAGTAAATATTCGTCCCCTCGTAGCGGATTTCAATCTGACGGGCCGGCGTGCCGCCGGCCGGCGCCTCCCGGCTGAAGGCCATCTGCCGGCGCAGGGAGGGGGGCCGATTTTCTCCCCGCTGTTCGAGCAGGAAATGGAGGGTATAGGTGTTGGTGAACAGCGTGTGCTCGAACGCGCGGCCCTCTTCGGGTATCCGCTCAAAGCCGCCGTGACCGAAATCCGGAGAAATGATGCGGGAATAGAACGGACTTTCGCGAAAACGAAGGCGAATCGGACCAACCGAACCGGAATAGGCAAAGGCGGCATCGACCATGCGGGGGATTTCGAGATCGATCAGCCGGCCGGAGCGAATCGAACCGACCCGCTCAGCTTCCTGTCCGTAAAACAGTGCGGTCAGCCGGGTCACGCCGCCCTCGGCGAGATGTTCAAAAACCAAATCGGCGCTGTTCAATCCCCACTGCGGCCGCACGAGCGGGGGATAATTGGAAATCTTGACGGCCAGCGGCCGCTGGTTGCGCCGGTTCGCCGGCAGGGGGAGGCCGGTAAAGGGATTGAGATCAGGGGGGAAATTGTCGGGATCGATATAACCGGCCGGCGGCACAAACGCCGCGGTCGGAACGGCGGCGGGTTCTGCCGCGGCCGGCGTGCGGCTGGCCGCCGGCCGGGTTGGCGTCGCCGTGGACGGGCGGGTCGCCGCCGGCGCGGGCGTTTCGGTCGGAGGTGGGACGGTCGGCGGCCGGGTGGGGACGGGCGTGACGGTGTCGACAGCAGCGGCCGGGGTCTGGACCGCGGGCGCGCTGCCGGCGGATGGGGAACCGGTCGTACAGCCGGCCAGCCAGAACAGGGCGCAAATGAGCAGCAGCCGGAACGGCCGTTCGATCACGGGAAAACCTCCAGATTGCCAGGCGGGCAGACCGCGTTCGAAGAAATTGTAAGCGGGAGACGGTGAAGGGGCAACGGGGTTAGCGGTTGCGCCGCTGCCAGTGCTCTTTCGGAGCGATCGTCGAAAGATCGCCGTTGCCGTGGGTGAAATCGAGAATCAGCCGGTTGAAGCGCAGCCCATCCTCCAGCATGGGAAAATGCTGGCAGTTCGCCAGGGAAATGTAGGCGCGGGTTTCATTGGGCTCGGGCAGAATATCGGTCGGCTGCTTCACCAGGGGGTCATTTCCCCCGTAAATCAGGAGAAGCGGCCGGGGAAACACGCCGATCTCCTCGAGAAACCCCTCCCGGGAAAGTTCGCGTGCGAGATCGTTCAGGGCAACGTTGTCGGTTTTGCGCAGCTCGAGATTGACTTCCTGAAAATCGGCCGCCACCACCCGGCTGAAAAGCGAATGGGCATCCCAGGTCAATAGGCGCTCGTTAATCGCGTCCCCCTGCACCGGCAGGGCGATGGCCCCGACTCGAACGACCCGCTCCGGATGGCGGATGGTATAGCGCAGGGCCACGGCCGCCCCGAGCGCGTGGCCAATCAGGGTGACCGGCCGCATAATCCCCAGTTTATTTAAGAATTTATCCAGCATCTCGACATAGGCATCCATGCTGTACTGCTCGGGGACCTTGCTCGAATCGCCAAAGCCCCACAGATCGAAGGCAAAAGTCCGGTGGCGGGTGGCCAGAGCCTGCATCGACGGCCACCAGTAGCGCCAGGAACCAAGCCAGCCGTGAATGAGGATCACCGGCTCGCCGCGGCCCAGGACTTCGTAGTGGACAAATTGATCGTCGATCGTTGCGATGCTCATAGCCAATCGGGCGCTAGCGGGCGCCGCTTCCCTGGCGGGTGCGGATTTCCTCGATTTTCCGCAGCAGGTCGTCCGGGGCGAAAGGTTTCAGCACATAGGCGGCTGCGCCTGAGGCGAGTCCTTTCTGAACCTCACGGTCCTGCCCCTTGGCGGTCAGGAAGATGACCGGCACTTCTTCCAGCCCATCCATCGCCTTGATCTGCCGGCAGGCCTCGTAGCCGGTGAGCCGGGGCATGCGCACGTCGAGCAGAATCAGGTCAATCGGGGCCGTCGCGGCCAGGTCAACCGCTTCCTGCCCGTCTCGGGCGGGCAGGACCTCATAGCCGCCAAACTGAAGCGTCATGCGAATCAATTCCCGGATGTCGTGTTCATCCTCGGCAAACAGGATTCGGGTCATAAGCGATCCTCCACCGGCCGTCTTTTCATGCTCCGGTCATCGGTGTGAACGGCCGGCAGGGTGAAGGAAAACGCGCTGCCCCGGCCTGCCTGGCTCTCGACTTCCAGCCGCCCACCGTGCATTTCCAGCAGGCTGCGCACGATCGAAAGGCCCAGTCCGGTCCCGGACACCCGCTGGACTCGCACGTCGTCGACTCGATAAAAACGATCGAAAATTCGCTCCAGATCTTCTGGCTCGATCCCGATGCCGTTATCGACAACCCGCACCCGAACCGCATCCCCGCCGTTCTGAGCGGATACAACAATTGATCCGCCTTCCAGGGTGTAGTTAAAGGCATTATCGACAAGGTTGGTCAATATCTGCCGCAGGCGATCCGGATCGGCCATGACGGCCGGCAGGTCGGGGGGGATCGCCTGATCAATCGTCAGCGGCTTTCCTTCGTTTTCAATCCGCTGCCTCAGATGACCATCGACGACCGTCGCGAATATTTCGCTCAGGGAGACAGGCACCAATTTCAGGAGCATTCGACCCGTTTCGATGCGTGAAATATCGAGCAGATCGTTTACGAGCGCCTGCAGCCGGTTCGAATTATTTTGAATGACCTTCAGGTGGTGGGTGATTTCCGCTGGAATTTCCCCCATCCCTCCCATGAGTAGAAGGTCGAGATACCCCTTGATCACCGTAAGCGGGGTGCGCAGCTCGTGCGAAACCGTCGAGACGAATTCCGTTTTCACCCGGTCGATTTCAACGTCGGCCGTGATATCCCGGAAGATCGACACGGTGCCGAAAAACTGGCCGGAGGCAAACACCGGGGCCAGGTGGAAGCGAATGATTTTCTCTCGATCGGGCAGCTCAATCGTGTTTTCGAGCGAACTCATGCCGGATTCAACGCCGCGGCTCTGCACCCACTGTTGAATGGTCCTCAGCCAGAGGTCGCCGGAGGTTCCATAGAGACCGGACAGGACCCGCACCGGCCGCCCCAGCACCTGCTCCCGTTCGATGCCGAGCAGATCGACGAAAGCGTCATTGGCCAGAATGATTTCGCCTCGCTCGTCGGCGACCAGCACCCCATCGGCGATGCTCTCCAGGATCGCCTGCGTCTTGGCCGAGCTGGCCTTCTCCACCCGCAGCACCTTGCCCAGCCGGCCCGCCTGTTCCTGAATTAGAGCGTAAAGATGGGCGTTGTAGATGGCGTTGGCGATGTGGGCGCCGGCGGCCGTCACCAGCTGCAGATGGGCTTCCGTAAAGACGCCGGGCCTCTTGTGAAAGAGCATGAGCACGCCGATGACATCCCCGTTGCCGATCAGAGGCACGGCCAGGGCCGCGTGAAAAGCCGGGCTGATGAGATGATTCCCCCACTGGGTGTCGGCCACCAGGTCCCGGAGGACAATTCCCTGCCGCTGTTCGATGATTTCTCGAGCCAGGTTGGAAAGCGTTTCGTCGAGTGGATTGGTCTGGATCCGGGCGGTACCTTGCGGCGACAGCTCCGCGCGCGAAACGAAAGGTGCCAGGGCGCCGTCGCAGCGCAAAATCACACCCCAGGTCGCCTCGACCACCTCGTTTACCAGCTCGAGTCCGCGCACGAGCACCCGGTCTTCGTCAAGGTTCTTCGACAGCTCATCGGTCACCCGCAGCAGCCACTCGACCCGGTCCCGCTCGGCTTCGAGATCCCGGGTGCGCTCGCTTACCCGGCGGTCGAGGGCCTGGTTCATGGCCCGCAGGCGAAAAACCAGATCGGTGTTCCAGAGGGCGATTGCCACCTGAACGGCCAGGGTTTGAGCCGTGTCGAGATCCTCCGCGGAAAAGGTCTGGGGTCGCCGGCGATCCACCAGGAAGAGGACGCCAATCACGGTCTCCTGGTAAACCAGCGGAACCGCCAGGGCGGACCGCCAGGGGGCGGGGGCGTTCCAGGCGGCGGCTTTGTCCGACGGCCGGTCGATCAACCGTCCCTCGCCGGCTGCGAAGACCTGGTAAGCCAGGCTCTCCCGCGCCTCGGGACCGAGGGTCGAGCCGATAAATTCGGCCGCCTCGTCTCCTTCAGCCGCCACTCCGACCAGGAGCGCCGCGCCATCATCGGCCGTTTCCAGGTCCGGCCGGCGCCAGATATAGACGCCGTCGGCCGCGAATAATCGGCGGGTCTCCCGGCAGATGATGGGCAGCACCCGGTCCGTCTCCAGGGTGCCGTTGATGGCCAGGCCGACCCGATGCATCCCCTTCAGGAAGCGCTCCCGCCGGAGGCTGTCGCCCGTCAGGCGCACGCGCTCCAGGGCGCCGCCGGCCTGGCTGATCAGGGTCGAAAGGGCCTGGAGCTCCTCCTCGTCGAGGTCTCCGCGGCGGTTGGGGATGCCGATGGCGATCGCTCCAAACCGGGTCTGTCCACAGGAAAGCGGGAGCAGGATGCTGTGGTGCTGCTGCCGGGTCCGGGTCCAGACCGGCGGTCCGGGCAGACAGCTGCTGCCGCGGCAGACGACGAGGGTCTGCTCTTCGATCAGCTGGCGGAGCAGCTGAAAGCGGTGGATCGGGAAGGCGCGGGCCGGGGGGGCCTCCTCGCCGGCGGCCGGCCGGGGTTCATCGAGAAGCAGCTCGACCTCTTCGTCCTCCCCGGCCCAGCGGTAGATGGCGCAGCCCAGGCCGCCGGTCAGGCGGAGAGAAAATGCGCCAAGGGCTTCGAGGACGGCCTGCGGCTCCAGCAAATTGGCGATGCGGCTGCTGGCTTCAGCCAGAATTTCCATCCGCTCGGCGTGCTGGAAATGGCGGACCAGCCGGCTGTTCTTTTCTTCCAGGCGGTCGATGTGTGAAAGGAGCTCCTCGCGGGACTGCTCGGCCAGCGGCGCGGCCTGCGCCGGGCGGCCGGCGAGCAGGAGCTGGATAAAGGGGGTTTCCTGCCAGATCATCGCTCTGGCCTCGATGGCCAGATCGCCGAAGGCGGTGGTCAATTCGAGTCGATGGGGTGGGGTCAGGAGCTGGTGCCAGCGCTCCCAGGGATTTTCCGGAGCAACTGACTGGTAAATTTCGGTCAGGTGATGCACTGGATAAAAAATCTGGAGCAGCTCCTGGGCTTTGGGGTTGACATAAACAACCGCCCCCGTGTCATCGAGCAAAATGACCCCTTCGTTAAGGGGGGCTAAAAAGCTCCAGAAAGTCGCCTCGGCGAATTGCTTATCCATGCGCTTGGTTCAGATGCTTGCGAGCATTGTCCCCACCCGATTGATGTGCTGCCGCCGCTGGCGGCTCAACGGCGATTTCAGCCAGTGGACCGCTCAGGATGTCTGACCGTCCTGGTCCGCCCGGCGCAGTTCCGCCGCCAGCTCGGTAATCTCGCGAATGTCGGAGAACAGGTGATTCTGACTGGAAATCACTCCGATTGACATCCTCATCAGCGATGCGGTCTGACCGTTGGCCAGCTGGATCCCCCCCTGTTCCGCATCCATAAAATTGTAGTGGGCCCGGATTTCTTCGTTAAATCGCTCCCGCAGCCCGTCGACGAGCCGGCTCATCGACGGCGCCCGAGAGATGATGACAAAGGTCTCGCTGCCTGAATGGCCAATGAAGTCGTTCATCGTACCGTATTCTTCAATC
>JBFFZG010000118.1:0-13751 GCA_041568735.1 Promineifilaceae bacterium (SeqCode) | reverse complement strand
GGGTGGCGCCTCGCCCAGCTGCCAGAAGCGCATGCCGGCCGCCACGAGGACGATTAACAGCAAAAAAACCCATCCGGGAACGGATCGGTGTTTCACAATTTCACTATCCTGGTCACGTGACGGAATGGCGAACAAAGCGGTGACAGTATAGCAAATGTGGAGTGGGGGTCAAGAATCCTGAGAGGGGGGTGAGGGGAGCGGGGAACGGGCGTTGGGGGTTGGGGGTCAGGGGGTGATGGTGATGGGCAGGGTGATGGGGCGGCGGCGGAAGAGGATGGGGAAATCGGTCTGGTTGCGCTCGAATTCTTCGCGGGTGCCGTTGTCCTGGTAGAGGACGGCGTGAATGGTGGCGCCGGTCGCCGGCGCGGTCTCGAGCGAAACGAGCAGGTCGCGGTGGAAGCCGGCCGGGAACCAGCCCTGGCCGAGGATCGTCTCGCCGGGGCGGCCGTTCTCGTCGGCCTGCACAGCGATCCAGAAATCGACGTCGACCACGGCCAGATCGATGGCGATGGCCGGCCCATCCGCCTCGGATTCTGCCAGCGGCCGGTCCGCCCCCTCGAGGATGGGGCCGGCATCGGTGCGGAAGCGGGTGAAAAACGCCAGCTCCTGGTAGCGGCGCGGCGGATCGCTGCCGGGAAAATCAAAGGTGCCCACCGTGCCGGTGTCCTCGTGCAGGGTGACGAGCAGCTGAGGGGCCAGGGCGGCCGGGTTGACCCGCACCTCGATCCGCTCGTTCAGCCCTTTTTTCACGGCGATTGAGCCGATAATGAACCCCGGCTGCCCATCTTCGTCGCCGTCTTCATAGACGACCAGCCACCCGTCCTCCGGGCTGACGACCCGGTCGGCGACGAACTGGCCGTTGATGACCGGCTGGTCGATGATGACGATATCGGGTGGGAAGGTGGCCGTAAAGGTGGCGGCGATCGGTATTCCGTTGACCGTCACGGGGCGGTCGGCTGCCGGATCGTAGACATTTTCCGGGGCGCCGTCGGCCAGAATGACCGCCTGGAGGTCGGTCGGCGCCTCCCGCCAGCGGATGGGCAGGGTGATATTTTTACTTTCCCCGGCCATGACGGGGGCATAGCCGAGCAGCCGCTCGTGGCCGTGGTCGTCCGCCGGGTAGATCGCCACCCAGGCCGGCCGGGGAGCGAAAACCCGTTCGATGGTGACCAGCCCATCGACCATGATTTCCTGGTCGGCCACGGAAATGGCCGGGATGGTCATCGGGGTGTCGATTTCCAGCCGGGTCACCTGCAGCAGCGTGTCCAGAGAGGGGGCGAAGGCGTCCTCGCTCCGGCCGCCGAAGAGAGCCAGCTGGATGCTGCGCTCCGGCCACATGGGGTCAATCGACAGGGTCACGGACGGGTTGGAACCGGCCGTCAGCGCCACATGGCCGAGATCGGCGGCGGGATCGAGCTCCCCCTGGCCGTCGGGGTAGGCGGCCAGCCAGCCGTCTTCGGGAATGACCACCTCGTCGACGTGCAGAGCGCCATCCGGGCCGATCAGCTGGTAAGAGGCGTCAATCGATGGGGGAATCGGCGTCGCCGTCGGGTTCGGAGTCGGGGACGGCCGGACGGTGCCGGTCGGGGCGGCCGTGGCAGCCCGGGTCGGTGTGGGGGTCGGCGCGGCCGGCTCCTGGCCGCAGCCGCTGCTTCCCAGGACCAGCCCCGCGAGGGCCACGCCGGTCAGGATGGCGGTCAGTCGTTGGCGCAACATCACGGCCGGAATTGTAATCGGCCCGATCTGAAATCCCAAATCGACCGTTATCCTGGACCAGGCCATCTCGACCAAACAGCCGGCCGCAATCTTAACGAGGAATAAACCGCTGCCGGTGGTTGGCCGGTTCAGGCGACACGGGTTTCGGACTCCTCTGCGACTTTGGCCTTCCCTGCCCGAACATGGCGATCGCTCCCAATGGGATTCCATTCTAATTGTCGGCGAAGGAACCCTGTCGGTCCATTCCAAATCCGTCACAGGTGGGGGCACTTTTACCCACAACTCTGCCGGTGGGGGATCGGTCAGCGGGACCTGGACGGCCGAGCAGCTCCTGAGCTTCAAGTCGTATGGAAGCTCGCCCCTTTTGCCTCCGAATTTTGAAGCCGGCAAGGCCCTCATTCTCGTGCATTTCGAGGCTGATGGGGGTGCCGGTGAAGGATATGGCATCCTGACCATCGGCTGCCAGCTGCCGGAAGTTCGCCTTCCGAGGGGGATGTTCGAAGGGGTGAAATTCAACGTGCTGGGCGGCATCAATTTTTACCAGGTGTCGCCGTCAGCCACGCTGTTTATTCGCCAATAGCCCGAATGGGGCCGGCTCGCGGGGCAGCCCGCGTCTGACGGCTCCTCTGGAGAACGTCCGGGAATTGAACGATTGAAGCGGGTGGGGTTTCCGTTTCTTTTTTGGTTGGTGTAAGCGACGAACTGTCCGGCAAAAAACCAGCGCCGGAGAACCCTATCTATCATAAAGGGCCGCTCGCCCGTTCAGGGGAGCGGCCCTTTATTTCGTGGCGGGCGACGGCTCGTTGGCCGTCTGCCCTCATCAGCGTCGATTCAAAACGGCGTCATCTCAGGGCAGCGTGAACATCTGGGTCTGCGGGTTGAGGTGATCGAGCCGCAGGGCGCCGGCCGTTTCGCGGCCGCTGAAGCGGAAGATATTCAGCCCCTCGGTGATGTTGGTTTCATAGATGAAGTTGTTGTACCAGTAGGAAGACCAGGCCCCACCGATTTCACAGCCGCTCCCTCCGCAGAACGGGCCGCCCGGGGGCGGAATCGGCGGCGGATCGGAGTAGGCGATCTCGACCGCGTTGGCCGGATCGGTGAAGTCCAGCACCGCCGTGCCCGACTGGTAGCTGCCGTGGACGAGAATATAGCGGCCGCTCACCGGCACCACATTGAAGTTGTGCAGGGTGCAGTTCTCAATATTCGTCTGCGGCCGGGTCAGGACCCACGTGCCGAGATCGGCCCCGGTCGCGGCGTCCATGAAGAAGAAGGACTTGTCCGAATCGGGGTTGCCGGCCTGGCAGGCGGCCTGGACGCCGCCGCCCGGCTCATGGCCGAAGACCAGGACCTTGCCGTCCCAGCTGAAGGTCGTCGAATGGCCGATGCCTACCCCAGCGATCGCTTTGGAATAAAGTTCAGCCGGATCGGTCAGGGAACCGCTGCCCTGCAGGGTCCAGACGGTCACGCCGTTGCCCCCGGCGCAGGCGGCCAGCATGGCGCTGCCGAGGATGACGCTGGTGTCGTGGCAGTTGCGGCCGCCTGGCTCAGTGCGCAGATACGTCGCGGCGGCCGGGTTGCCAAGCGGCACCTCGACGATATCGATCCCGTCACACTGGCTGCCGGAGTTGTAGACCAGGAGCCGGTTGTTGGCCGGGTCGGGCACGGCCGTCGCGGTGTGGGAACCGCAGCGGCCGGGGATGGCCGCGTTGCTCAGATTAACTGCGGCGACCAAAACCGGGTCATTGAGATTGCTGATATCGAACACGTGCAGCCCTTCGAAGCCAGGCGGCACGGCCGTGCCGTCGCAGGTGGCCCCTAGCGAAGCCGGGGAGTTCCACGAACGCACCAGGACCTTGTCCCAGACGACCATGTCCCCCTGGTTCCCCGTACAGGTCGTGAACGAGACCTGTTTCGGGTTTCCGGGCGCCGAAATGTCGCGGATATTGAATCCCAGCCAGGTGCCCTGGAAGGCATACGACCCCCAGAAGGCGATATCGGTGTGGATATTGCCGCCGCCGACCCCGGTAAGCAGGCTGGCCGGTTCGACAATGTGCCCCATCGGGTGCAGATTAACCGTTCGCGGATCGGTGCCATGGTCGGCCAGGGCAGGAATCGCCAGAACAAGCAGGACAATGACGAGAAGGGTTCCGATGTATTTCATTTTGACTCCTTTGTCAGAATACAAGCCGTCTCTGCATGCCGGTGTCAGGCTCTTCTGGACCCGGCACCATAGAATCTCCCTGCTGAAAACAGCTCATGCAAACACCAGTGGAATCGCCGGGCTGCCGATCACCTCCTTTTCAGATAAACCTGTATTGAGAAGTTTGGTTTCCCTCAAAAGAAAGGCAAAGAGAAACCGATCCAAGCGGAAGGCAGGCTGGTTGTCTTCGGGTAGCAGTGAAACCGGTCTTTCGACCTGATTGCGAGCCTAGAGTGTGCTGCGTTCTGTTGAATTTTTTCCAGGACAGATCACCGGTTGAAACTGCCACCAGTCCCATGACAATAGAGACGGGTCAATTGCTGTCGGCTCACCTTACCTGTGATGGAAAGTGTGCATTCTTGCGCCGTCTAAGGGGATTAGAAAATAACCCCGCTGTCTGGTCGGCTTGTTTCCGGGTCCCTTCGATCACCAGCGTGCAGATATTACACATTAACATGAACTGCAGTGAAAAATCAAGATCCCAACGAGGAAATTGATGGGACGGCGAGCCAGGCCCGGCCAGTTATTCAACAATGGACAGCCCTGCGGCTTCCCGGCGGATGTCGTCGAGAAAGCGGCTGATCTGGGGGTAGTGAGAGCCTTCCCAGTAGATCTGGCCGCAGGCGCGGCAGAGGTGGAAGCGGTCGTAGTAGCGGCGGGTCTTCGCCTCCAGCCGGTCGAGCACGGCCGCCTTGGCGACCGCTTCCAGCTCCCCGTTGCAGCGCAGGCAGCGGGGCAGATCAGCGATTTCGCCGTAGAGGCGGTAGCGGCGCAGGACGGCCGACAGCTGCCGGCGGGGATCGAGGGTGCGCAGGCAGCAGCCGTACGTGACGATGCGCCGCTTGAGCAGGCTGCGGTCGCGGGTCAGCAGGACCCGGCCGCTTTCGTGGGCAATCGCCGCCAGGTCGGCGTCGGCATGGTTATTGTCCGGGTAGAGCGCATCAAAGCCGAGCAGGCGCAGGTAGCGAGCCAGCTGGCCGAGGTGAATGTCGAGAACAAAGCGAAGGGGACGGGCCGGCGGCGGCCGCAGGCGGGCCTCCATGGGCAGCTCGAGCCGGGTAAATGGGGGATAGACGGCAACCCGGTCCCCGCCGGCGACGAGGTAATCGAACCCGGCCGGCTCTCCATTGGCCAGGATGGCCTCGACTTCGGTGTGGGGGATGCCGGCCGCTTCGATCAGATGCTTGACCGACTGCTCGCCGCGAAAGGGGTACAGGAGGGTCCGCTGCCGTTTGCCGGGCGGCAGGAAGTCGTTGAGGTCGGCATAGAAGCGGAAGGTGGCCGTTTTCATGGGGACTACCCGGTTTTCTCCCATTCCGAAAAGAAGTGTTGAATCTGCGGCCGTCGGACCCAAAAAGAAATCCCCTTTCATTTTAACAGAATCCAGGCAGTTAAGAAGCTGGCAGCCAGCCTTGAGATCGATCAACCGATTGTGCTAATCTGATTAGGAGAACCAGCCGGCCGTTGGAGCCCACACCTTGATCGATCTCCGAGAGCCTGTGTAAGGAGAAACCCATGACTCAGTACAAGCTTCCCGCAGGTACCAGGCGCCGTTCGAGATTTCTACGCCGGCGGTTCCTGGTCACGGCCCTCATCGCGGCGGCCCTCATCGCCTCTCTTGGAACCGCCCTGGCTGTGGTGCCGCCGAGCGCCTTCGGCTATACGACCGTCTGCCACCTGGCCGGAACCGCCCTTCAGGAGACCCTGCTTCTCCGCCCGGCCGACGCGGCTGCCCACATCGCCCATGGGGACCCACAGGTCCGCTGCGCCGACCCGATTCCCGCGAGCGCGTTTGATCCCACCGTCGATCTCAGCAAAGGATATCACGTGGACGAAATACGGGATAACCTGTACTGGATCACCGACGGGTCGTATCAGATGATCTTCCTCGTCACCCGTCACGGCGTTATCGTCGTCGATGCTCCGCCCAGCCTCGGCGCCAATATTCTGAACGCCATCGACGACGTGACCGACAAACCGGTGACGCACGTCGTCTACAGTCACAGCCACGCCGATCACATCGCCGCGGCTGGAATATTCCCGGAGAGCGCCCTGATCATCGCCCAAAAGGAGACGGCCGATCAGCTGAAGGCAGCTCAATCGGGAAACCGGGATTTCCCTTTTGGGACATTCGTTGGCGGCGGCCCCGTGCCGCTGCCGGAGATCACCTTCAAGAAACATTTCCGGCTTCAGGTCGGCGGGCAGACCCTGATGCTCGACTATCGCGGAGCCAATCACGAGCCGGGAAACATTTTTATTTACGCCCCGAAACAGAAGGTCTTGATGCTCGTCGACGTGATCTTTCCAGCCTGGTCCCCCTTCCCCGATCTGGCCCTGGCCGAGGATATTCCCGGCTATTTTGCCGCGCACGACCAGGCGCTGGCCTATGATTTCGACACCTTCGTCGGGGGACACCTGACCCGCCTGGGCACTCGAGCGGATGTCGAGGAGGCGCGGGCCTACATGCAGGACATTCGCCGGAACGCCCTGGCGGCGCTGCAGCAGGTCGATTTCTTCGCCATCGCCGCGGAAACCGGCTTCACCAATCAATGGCTCCTGTTTACCACCTATCTGGACACGGTTGCCCAGACATGCGCCGACATGACGATCGCCGATTGGAGCGGCCGGCTGGCGGCGGTCGACGTCGTCACCTATGGACACTGCTGGCAGGTGATGGAAAGCCTGCGGATCGACTGAGGATTTTCTCTCTTCCCCGGTCTGAGGTTGAAGCGGCCGGCTCTCAGGACAGCCGGCCGCTTTCCTGCCGGGTGACTCTGGAGATCTCACCTGAGCGTGGAGCCATCGGCCGATTGGCGCTACAATCATTGGGATCGACAACGCGTCTGAGCCGGAACAATCGGAGGGGAAACCGGAATGAATAAAAGGGAGGCTGTCCTCAGTTTACTGGATGATCGGCAGCCGGCCTATGTGCCGGCCGGATTTTTCATTCATTTCGACGCGCGCTACCACCGCGGACCGGGGGCGGTCGACAAACACCTCGAGTATTTCCGGGCCACCGGCATGGATTTCGTCAAAATTCAGTACGAAAATCCCTTTCCGGCGCGGCCGGAGATCCAACGCCCGGCTGATTGGGCCAGCATGCCCGTCTACGGGCAGGAATTTTACCAGGGCCAGCTCGACGTCGTCGCCGGTCTGCTGCACGCCGCTCAAAAAGAAGCCCTGGTCATCATGACCCTCTACTCCCCCTTTATGTGCGCCGGCAGCACCGCCGGCCGGGAGCGGCTGGTCGAGCACATCCAGGCCGACCCGGAAGCCGTCAAGAAGGGGCTGGCGCGGATCACGGACAGCCTGATGATTTTCGTCCGGGAATGCATCCGCCTCGGAATCGACGGCTTTTACGCCTCCACCCAGGGCGGGGAGCGCTTCAGATTGGGGGGGTCTTCCCTCTTCGGCGAGTGCGTCAGGCCCTATGATCTCATCCTGATGAACGAAATGAACCGGGCCTGCATCTTCAACATTCTTCACGTCTGCGACTACCACGGCGGCTACGACGATCTCACCCCTTTTCTGGATTATCCCGGTCACGTCGTCAACTGCAGCCTGGAGGTGGCCGGGGAAAAAATGACCGGCCGGGAGGCGGCGGCGCTGTTCGGCCGGCCGTTCATGGGCGGCCTCGAACGCAAAGGCGTCATCGCTCACGGACGCCGGGAGGAGATCGTCGACGCGGTGGCGGCCGTGCTGGCCGAGGCGCCCGATCGCTTCATCCTGGGGGCCGACTGCACCCTGCCCAATGACGTGAAATGGGAAAATATCCGCACGGCCATCGACGCGGCGCACGCCTATCGGCTGCGGTAACCACAGAGCCGGGTTCGCAACGGCAGATCGTAGAGGGCTGACCGCGGCGGCCTGCCTATTCCCCGTTTAACCACCTGATCACCAGCTGTTTAATCTGCTAGAGAATTCAAATGACCCATCAAGATTGGCATACCATCGCCACAGAGGAAATTCTTCAGTCACTTCAAGTTGATCTCGCTCGTGGCCTCAGCCACAGCGAAGCAGACGATCGGCGTCGTGTCCATGGAGCCAACGAGCTGCAGGAGCAGGGCGGCCTTTCACCCCTGCGGCTGCTGTGGACCCAGTTTACCAACACCATGGTCTTGATTCTCATCGCCGCCGCCGTGGTTTCCGGTTTTTTGGGCAAAGTCACGGAAACGGCCGCAATCGCCGCCATCGTCATCCTCTTTGCCCTCCTGGGATTTTTCCAGGAATACCGGGCCGAACAGGCCATGGCCGCTTTGAAGCGGTTGGCCGTCCCTTTTGTGCGGGTCCGCCGCGATGGGGAGCTGCACGAGTTGTCCGCCAGGGAGCTGGTGCCCGGCGATGTGGTGCTGGTGGAGGCGGGTAATGCCATCCCGGCTGACATGCGCCTGGTGGAATGCGTCAACCTGCGCATTCAGGAGGCGGCACTGACCGGGGAATCTGAACCGGTTGAGAAGCAAACCGCACCCCTGGCTCGAGCCGATATCGCCCTGGGCGATCGGCGGAACATGGCCTATATCGGAACCGTGGTGACGTACGGCCGCGGCACGGCCGTGGTTACCTCGACCGGGATGAACACCGAGCTGGGCAAAATTGCCACCCTGCTGCAGAGTGTCGAAACTGGTCTGACACCCCTCCAGCAGCGGCTGGATCGAGTCGGCAAGCAGCTGGCCGTGGGGGGGCTGTTGGTGGCGGTGCTGGTTCTGATCATCGGCCTCCTGCGGGGTGAGGGGCTGGAGGAGATGTTTTTAACGGCCGTGTCGGTGGCGGTGGCCGTGGTGCCGGAGGGGCTGCCGGCCGTGGTCACCGTGACACTGGCTCTGGGGGCGCAGCGCATGCTGCGCCGCCGCGCCCTGATTCGCAAGCTGCCGGCCGTTGAAACGCTGGGGTCGGTGACGGTCATCTGCTCCGACAAAACCGGCACTCTCACCGAAAACCGGATGACTGTGACCGTTATCGACGTCGCCGGTCATTTTTTGGAACTGCAGGGGACGGCCCGCCATCCGGCCGCGTCCCTATCCCTGGCGGACCCAGGCCCCAATTTCCTCGACAGCCAGCCGCCTGAAATTGGGCTGGCCCTGGCTGCAGGCGCTCTCTGCAATGACGCCTCACTCCGTCCCGATCCACAGACCGGCCGCTTCCTGGCCCTGGGCGACCCCACCGAAGGGGCTCTGCTGGTCGCCGCGTCTCAAATCAGCCTGCGTAAAAGCGAGCTGGAATCCGTCACTCCAAGGGTTTCCGAACTACCCTTCGATGCCGACCGCAAGCGCATGACAACGGTTCACCGCCTGCCGCCGGATCCCGTCACCCCGCTGCCGGCGGCGCTGCGGGCGCTGGCGAGCGCTCCGACGCCCTTCGTGGCATTTACCAAAGGGGCGGTGGACGGACTGCTGCCGCTGTGCCGCGGCATCTGGCTGAACGGCGAAATCATCCCGTTCGATGACCAATGGCGGCAGCGCATCGACG
Organism: Promineifilaceae bacterium (SeqCode); assembly: GCA_041568735.1. Taxonomy (GTDB): domain Bacteria; phylum Chloroflexota; class Anaerolineae; order Promineifilales; family Promineifilaceae; genus WTJY01. The sequence goes on along the minus strand of JBFFZG010000118.1, from coordinate 4,369 downwards.
TGGCCAACGACCAGATGGCGCAGAACGGGATGCGTGTTTTGGGTCTGGCCCTGCGCTGGCAATCCGATCCCGCGCCGCTCGAAGACGATCTGATCTTCATCGGTCTGACCGGCATGATCGATCCGCCGCGTCCGGAAGTAAAAACGGCCGTCGCCACCTGCAAAGCGGCCGGGATTCGCCCCATTATGATCACCGGCGACCACCCGCTGACGGCCCGCTTCATTGCCCATGACCTGGGGATTTCCGACAACATGCGGGTCAAAACCGGTCAGGATTTGACCCGCATGTCTCCCCAGGAGCTGGCCGAAGTGGTGCGGGAAGTCTCAATTTATGCCCGGGTCACGCCGGAACACAAGCTGCGCATTGTCGAGGCACTCCAGGCCCAGGAGCAGGTTGTGGCCATGACCGGCGACGGCGTCAACGACTCCCCTGCGCTCCGCAAAGCGGAGATCGGCATTGCCATGGGGATTACCGGCACCGATGTCGCCAAAGAGGCATCAGAGATGGTGCTGCTGGATGATAATTTTGCCACTATTGTTTCGGCCGTGGAAGAAGGGCGGTCGATTTACGAAAATATCCGGCGGTTTGTCAAGTTTTCGATTGCGGGCAATGTGGGAAAGGTTCTGGTCATGCTTCTGGCCCCGGCTGCGGGGATCAGCGTGGCGCTGCTGCCGCTGCAGCTGCTCTGGTTGAACCTGCTTACCGACGGCCTGCTGGGGCTTGGGCTGGGGGTGGAACCGGCCGAATCAAACATCATGCAGCGGCCGCCGCGGGCGCCGCGCGAGAGCCTGTTCAGCGGGGGGCTGGCCTGGCATATCATCTGGGTGGGGATGTTTATCGGCCTGACGTCGCTCGGGGTCGGCCTTTTCTTTTACGATCCCACCAACCCCGCCGACAACCGGTGGCAGACGATGATCTTCACATCGCTGGCATTCATTCAGATGGGACAGGCCCTTTCTTCTCGTTCATCCCGGGCTTCGATCTTGTCCCTGGGGCTGGGATCAAACCGGGTGCTCCTGGCGCTCGTGGTGCTGACAGCCGCTCTGCAGCTCGTCGTGATTTATGTCCCCTTTTTTGACCGGTTCTTCCAAATTACCCCGCTGAATCTGGCGGAGCTGCTGCTTTGTATTGGCCTTGGCGCGGGCATGCTGCTGATGATTGAGGCGGAAAAGAGTTGGCTGCGCCGGCGGGAAGCCGCCTGAGGAGATCGGATGGCCGGCAGGGGGGATCTCCTACCGGCTTTCCCCCGTCCATCTGATCCTCCTATCGCGCGCCGCCGGGATGCCTATCTCCCGCTCCGCCGTCGGTCCCATTCCGACGGTCACCGAACCGTAAGACGGGCCGATAATGTCCCCCGCCAGACGGTGAGACGCGGGGAATTCTAAAGCGGCCGGCTGCAGGTCGGCCGCCGGCCGCGATTTCTGCCCGGGGTTGAAGGGTCTCGACGGATGGGAGAAAATCCAGGCCGGAGGCAATATCATGAAAACCAGAATTCGTCCTTTTCTCATGTTCGATGGCCAGGCCGAAGATGCGATGAACTTTTACCTGGAGCTCTTTCAGGATGGTGAAATCACCCAGATCGAGCGCTACGGTCCGGGGGAGTCCGGGGCGGAAGGGTCGGTGATGCTGGCCGCTTTCACCGTGCATGGGCTCGATCTGCTGTGCATTGACAGCAGCGGGCACGATTTCACTTTCACGCCGGCCTTCTCTCTTTTTGTCGACTGCGCCAGCGAAGGGGAAGTCGACCGGCTCTTCGCCGCGCTTTCGGCAGGGGGGCAGGTGCTCATGCCGCTCGACCGCTACCCGTTCAGCCCCCGCTTCGCCTGGGTGGCCGACCGCTTTGGCGTCTCCTGGCAGCTGTTTCTACCTCAAAGCCCGGAATAAGCCGGCCGGCCGCTTGTGAAATCTGGAACCAAATTGATTGCCGCCCTTTGGTGAGCTACACTGTTTTTACCTGCCCGTTGCCCCTCTAAGCTGCACCGCCTCGAAACCGGGTAGATTGAAGAACGCACCCCTTCGCTCTGCTCGCCGGTCTGCTCCGGCGCCCTGCATCGATTACCGGCGACCATCGCCGGCCTGACACGCACATCAGACGACAAGGTAATCATGCCTCGCGAAGCGGTTCCCAGGATCGGATCGGTTGAACTGATTTCCATTCCCGCCGGCGACATCCTCCTCGGCGAGGAGGCGGATGCGCACCGGGTGGCGCTGGGGGCGTTCGCCATCGGCCGCTTTCCGGTGACGGCCGGGCAGTACGGCCTCTTTGTCCGAGATACCGGCCAGCCGCCGCCCCCCCATTGGCCGGACGGCCGGCCCCACCTGCTCTTCGCCGACCACCCGGTCGTTCACGTCTCCTGGTTTGACGCCCTGGCTTTCTGCGCCTGGCTGACTGATCAGCTCGGCCGCGCATGCCGCCTGCCGACCGAGGCTGAATGGGAGATGGCCGCGCGCGGCCCCGAGCGGCTCATCTATCCGTGGGGAAACACCTATTTCGATGAAAAGTGCAACACCTGGACGGCCGGCGGCGGCTTCACCAGTCCGGTCGATGCCTTCCCCGGCGGCGCCAGTCCGTTCGGCGTCATGGACATGGCCGGCAATGTCTGGGAATGGTGCAGTTCGATCGCCCGCGACTACCCCTACGTGCCGGCCGACGGCCGTGAGGATCTCGCCGACCGGGAGGCCTGGCGCGTCCTGCGCGGCGGCTCGTGGTACGACACCGGCTGGGGGGTCCGGGCTGCCCGCCGGCTCGGCAGCCCGCCATCCCGGTCCAGCCAGAACACTGGGTTCCGCATCGCCTGCGAACCCTGACTGGAAAGGAGATCGCCTATTGAAGCCATGGACCTGATAGCAGAACTTTTCATCCGTCGGGCATGAATCATGCCAGCCCGGCAAGGAGAAACGTATGCTCAGTAAAGAAACGGTGATGTCGGCCCTGGAAAACTGCTACGACCCCTGCTGCAAAGACCGGCAGATCAGCGTGGTCGACATGGGGCTGATCGAAGATGTGCGCATCGCCGAAGGGCGGGTGGCCATCGACATGGTCCTGACGACCGGCTGGTGCCCCTTCGTCGCCAATCTGAATCACGTCATGATCGACGAGGTGGGCAAGATCGATGGGGTGGAAGCGGTCGACGTGCAGGTGGTCTGGAATCCGGTCTGGACGATGGACCGGCTGTCGGATGCCGCCAGGGCCAAATTGACCCTGCCGCTCGAGCCCCTGGTGCCCTACCGGGAAGCGCGCCTGGCGCGCGAACGGGCGGCCCAAACATGAAACGAAAGGAAGCCATCACACAAGGAGGTCAAACATGATCGGTAGTAATGGAGATCGCACCTTTGTTTTCGACTGCGTCTGCCATATCTTCAATTTTGATATGAAGAACGCCTTTGGGGGACCGGGCCAGCTGTTTATCAACCACCTCTATGCCTTCCACCAGCTCCTGACCAAAGAAGGGGAGAGGATCCTCGGTCCGGAGGAATTTCTGCGCGAATGGAGCGTGGACGAAATTTACCAGATGATCATCGAGGAGTCGGACACGGATATGATCGTAGCCCAGCCGCTGCCGCTAACCGACCTGTTCCACGACGGCCTGTCCGACTGGAAAAAATGCGCCGAGATGGCGCGCCGGTATCCCGATCGGGCGGTATTCTGGGGCTCGATCAATCCGCTGGAAGGAAAGAAAGCGCTCGACCTGATGGAGATCCAGGTCAAAGAGTTCGGGGCCAAAGCTTTCAAGCTATACAACGTTCGCTACGATTACGGCCAGCCCTTCCCCTGGCGTATGGATGATCCCCGCATCGCCTTCCCTGTCTTTGAAAAAGCCATGGAGCTCGGGGTCAACCTGATCGGCGTGCACAAGGGGGTTCCGCTGGGCCCACAGCCGATCGAACACACGCGAACCTGGGATATGGATGGGGCGGCCGCCAACTTCCCCGACATCAATTTCGTCATCTTTCACGTCGGTTTACCCTGGCTGGATGAGGTCCTCTGGCAGATCGTCCGCTACCCCAACCTCTACGCCTCGATCGCCGCCACCGTCAACTTTATTTCGCGGCAGCCGCGCGTTTTCGCCGAGACCCTGGCCAAAATGCTGTGGTGGTGCGGGGAGGATAAGATCATCTATGGGGGCGAGACGCCGATCTGGCATCCGCAGTGGGCCCTCCAGGAATTCTGGAATTTCGAACTGCCCAAAGATCTGGCCGATGATTACGGTTATCCGCCGCTGACCAAACAGGCCAAGCGCAAGATTCTGGGTGAGAATCTGGCCCGCCTGCATGGAATGGACGTATCCGCCATGCGGGCGAAATTTGCCTGAGCGGCCGATCCCCGGCTGGCGACCGGCTGGCAGTGGCAAGAAAACCGCCAGAAGAT
>JBFFZG010000117.1:0-13766 GCA_041568735.1 Promineifilaceae bacterium (SeqCode) | reverse complement strand
TGTGGGGGGCCTGCACGCCGGGAACGGGGAACGGGGAACAGGGAACGGGGAACGGGCGCCGGGCCAGGGTCCTGGTGGAACCATCGGCCCCACCCGGCGACCGCAGGCCGGCATCCCCCTTCCAGGTGGCATCCCGAGGCGTCTTCAACGAGGGATCTGCCGCCAAGCCCTCCTGCAAACAATCCAGAATACTGGCGGAGCGAGCGACCGCAGTACGCCCTCTGCCTTTCGACCGGTCGGGTGACGGCGGTGGCGGCAGATCCCTCGACAGGCTCGGGATGCGCGGTGGAAAAAGGGAGATGGGCCGCGGGAAAAGGCCGGGCAGGTCTGGGCGACAGGCGTCTGGCGTGAAAATTTAAGACAATCCGGGTTTTCTATGCTATGATGGGCGTCAAAACCGCCTGCTCATCTGGAAAAAGGGGTCCTTCACCCGGTCCCCGCCTTCGATCATTCGGCTGCATCCACCGTTGGATACCTCTAGTAACCGGCCGCGGCCGGCAAGAGAATTCCACTATGAAACAGTCGATCGCACACGTCGCCCTGGTCGTCCGCGACTACGACGAGGCCATCGCCTTTTTCTGCGGCAAGCTCGCCTTCACCCTTCTCGAAGATACCGACCAGCCGGAGCAGAACAAGCGCTGGGTGACAGTCGCGCCATCCGGATCACAGGGCACGAGCCTCGTCCTGGCCCGGGCCGGCAGTTTGGAACAGGAGGCGCTCATCGGCCGGCAGAGCGGCGGCCGGGTCTTCCTCTTTCTCCAGACCGACGACTTCTGGCGGGACTACGACGCAATGCGCACGGCGGGCATCCAGTTCGTGCGGCCGCCGGTCAGCGCGCCGTATGGCACCGTGGCCGTGTTTGAGGATCTCTACGGCAATCTTTGGGATCTCATTGGCCCGGACCGCCGTCCATCGCCCTGATAATTTCCAGGGCTGGCGAACCGCTTGAAGCAGGCCTGACAACCAAACTTTTGCTGGAAGACGGTCCGATCCGTCACGGCAACCCATTCATTCACCCCATCAGGGAAAAAAGGAGGTCCAGCATGTCAGTTGAATCAACCCGTGCCACCATGATGCGTTATTTCAATTCCGACCACTCGGATATGAGCATGATGGCGGATGACGTCGTCTTCAAGAGCATGGGCACAGGCGAGGAATATCACGGCCCGGAGGGTGTCCAGCAAATGCTCCACTACATCTACGACGTTGCCTTCAAGGCGACGGCCGAGAGCCGCAACCTGATCATCGGCAGCGACAACGCGGTCTGGGAGGGCACCTTCGTCGGCCGCCATACCGCTGAATTTGCCGGCATCCCGGCCACCGGTAAGGACGTCCGCGTCCCGCTCTGCGTCGTCTACGACCTGGAAAACGATCAGATCAAACGCGGCCGCATCTATCTCGAAATGCCGGTCATGCTGCGTCAGCTTGGTATAATGGAATAATCAGACCTCCTGTCTTTAAGTTAACCAGGGATTGTCGCATTCCCAGGTGGCAGCGCTTTAAAGATCCGTGCTGCGGCTGTAAGAGGAGATGCCATGGATGCTTCGATAGCCGGCCTGCTGGCCGCTATCATCGGAGCGCTCGCCGGTCTCGTCGGTGGCTACATCGCCGGCCGTCAGCAGTCTCAGCTGGAATACCAGAAATGGCAGCGCGCCCGGCTTGACGATCTCAACAAGGAGATTCGTCTGGCTGTGGCCGAACTGGCCCGTAAACTGGCCATCACCACCCACTCGATGAACTGGCTGACCTGGCGGGCTGAAAAGCAGGCGGCCGAATTTTCGCTTGAGCACCTCGAGGCTTACGACCGGGAAATGCATCAAAACCTGCCGGAAATCGCCAGCGCTTTCATCGTGCTCTCGGCCCTGAGCGAATCCGCCGCCGGCCTGATGAACCCCCTGGTCCAGGAGGTTTACAACCTGGACGTCGATCTTGCCAAAGCTGGCGCTTCCTATCGGGAAGATCCAGCTACTTCCAGGGAGGCCATCGCCTCCCTCATGGAGGACGCCTGGAAATTAAACCACGAATTGACGAGCCGGGTGGCAGTCGTCCTGAAAAACAGCCTGGTTTAAAACCCCCGGCCAGGCGGTTGGCAGATGCCGCGAGTTGCCGCTCGTTTGGCAATCAACCATCCTGAGGAAAAATTGTTTGACGGCCCCCCTTATTAATAGGCGGCGCCGCTGTGTTGAGGATCGAGCGAAGTCTCGAGAGGAGAACGATCAATGTTGAAATTGACTTCAATTATGGTGGGCACGACCCGGCCGGCGGTGCTGGCAGATTTTTACGAAAAAGTCCTGGATCAGGCGCCGGGAATGGCCGAAACCGAGAATGGCTTTTACGGCTGGAACCTGGAAGGCGCCTATTTTGGGGTCATGAACCATTCGGAAATGGATGGGATGACCCGGGACCCCGGCCGGGTCCTGTTTAATTTTGAGACGTCTGAAGTCAAAGCGGAATTCGAGCGCATCAAAGGGCTCGGCGCCACGGTCGTCCAGGAGCCGTATGAAATCGGCGGCATGGGGGTGGCCACGTTCGCCGACCCGGACGGCAACTATTTCCAGCTGATCACACCCGTCTCGACCTGAGGGACCCGCACGGCGCAGTCGTATCCCCGTCCATAAAAAAAGGAGACGCCCATGGAACTCGGGGCTTTTTCCGTCAGTCTCTCGGTCAAGGATATTCGGGCTTCCAAAACATTCTACGAGACGCTCGGCTTCACCGTTTTCGGCGGCGACATCGAGCAGAACTGGCTGATTCTGAAAAACGGTCCGGCCGTAATCGGCCTGTTTCAGGGAATGTTCGATCGCAACACGCTGACTTTCAACCCGGGCTGGGATCCCGAAGCCCGGCCGCTCGCTTCGTACACCGACGTGCGGGAGATCCAGCGGCGGCTCAAAGCGGCCGGGGTCGAATTCGCGGTCGAGGCCGACGAATCGACGAGCGGGCCGGGCAGCTTCATGATCTTCGATCCCGACGGCAACCCGATCCTCGTCGATCAGCACGTCTGAGCGGGCCTCTCCACCGGCCGCAGCGCCATCCGCTGCAGCGCGAATCGGGAAATAGTCTCATTCCGCGACAACGAAAAATCCGGTGAAACCCCCGCCCTTAAAGCGCGGCCAGATCCGGGAGGCATCCGCCTGACTCAAATCATTCGCCTGGCCGGCCACGGCAGCTCCCCCAGGAACCGCATTGTCGAGGTGCTGGCCATCGCCCTGGCCGGCCGGGATGCCCTCGAAGCCCGGGTCCGGGTGACAGACGATGTCGTTTGGCGGTTCGGCGGAGACGCTCGCCAGTCCGGCCGGGCCCCCCTGGTGACCGCTCACGATTCGGCGCCGCAGACCACCCCCCGGTGAAAATCACCGTCGAAGATGTCGTCACCCACCGCCGTGCCTGCGCCGAAGATGTCACAATCGAATTCCCGAACGGCCCCAAGCAGCCCTTCTGCCACGTCTTCGATTTCAGCAGTGACCGGGGGACGAGGGGCAGCCACAACACGTCTTCCATCTTCCCGCATCGATCGCTGTCCACGCGAAGGTGCCGCCTCCTCCTGCGGTTTGAGCCGGCCGTGTTCCCCATTCGGGGACCCAATCGGGTAAGAAGAAGGCCACCAGACCCATCATGAAATCAGGAAACTCAGCCCGCCAACTGGTCAGTTAGTACTACCTGCCCATTGATCCCACTCGAGTGGAACGATTAGAATCAGGGTACTGTCAGATTGTGGCCGCCTGCGGCAAACAGGTAAAAAGGGCTGACACACCGCACCACGACAGCTGTTTTCAATTCAGTCACGGCCCGCTCTCCGGTCCCTGCCCGCCAACCAGGATCCGGCGGCCCAATCATTTCCTGTAGTTTGCCTGAAATTCGATTTGCCTATGCTGAGGAAAATTTCTCGCGATGACGTTTTCACCCCACGCGATCACCTTCTGCCTCCTCTCCTTCGAAGGGCCGGATCGGTACGCCCTGGCCGGTGGGCTCGGCGTGCGCATCACCCACCTGGCCGAAACCCTGGCCGGCCGCGGCTTTGATACCCACCTGATCTTCATCGGCGATCCGCATGCACCCGGCCGCGAAAGCCGCTGCGGCGGGCGGCTGACCCTGCACCGCTGGGGACAGTGGATCAGCGCCCACCACCCCCTGGGCGTGTACGACGGCGAGGAAGGGAAGCTCGACGATTTCAACCGTTCGGCTCCCCCGTTTATCATCGAGGAAATCATCCGGCCGGCCCTGGCCGCCGGTCGTTTGCCGGTCATCCTGGCCGAGGAATGGCAGACCGCCCAGGCGCTCATTTTGCTCGAGCGCCAGCTCGCCGCAGCCGGGCTGCGGGAGCGGACTATCCGCTTCTGGAACGCCAACAACACGACATCGTTCCACCGGGTCGACTGGCCCCGCCTGAACAATGCGGCCCGCATCACGACGGTCAGCCGCTACATGAAGCACCTGATGTGGAACATGGACCTCAACCCGCTGGTCATCCCCAACGGCATCCCGGCCGACCTGCTCGACCCGCTGCCGGCCGGGCAGGCCGCGGTGGTCCGGCAGGCGCTCGATCCACAGCAGAACGCGGTCTTTCTGTTCAAGGTCGGCCGCTTCGATCCGGCCAAGCGCTGGCTGATGGCTGTCGAAGCGGCGGCGCAGATCAAGGCGGCCGGCCACCGGGTCGTCTTTCCCCTGCGCGGCGGCATCGAAGCGCACCGGGATGAGGTCTTCGCCCGCGCCCACCAGCTGGGTCTGACCGCCGGCCACGTTCACAACCAGCCGGATTCCTGGGAATCCCTGGTCGATCTCCTGCGGGAAGCCCCCCCCGCCGACATCGTTCACCTCGACTTCTTCATGCCCCAATCCTGGCTGCGGCCGTTTTACGCCGCGGCCGACGCCGTCCTGGCCAACAGCGGCCACGAGCCGTTCGGCCTGGTCGGGCTCGAGGCGATGGCCGCCGGCGGGCTCGTCTTCACGGGGACGACCGGGGAGGAATACACGCTCGGCGGCCCCTGCGCCGTGGCTCTGGATACGGAAGAACCGGCCGAAATCGCCACCCAGGTCCTGGATATCAGGGGCAATCCGGCCCGAGCCGCGGCCATGCGCGCCGCCGCCCGCGCCCGGGCCGCCGCCTTCACCTGGGAGCAGATCAGCGACATTCTCCTGGAAAAGATCAAATTTGTGGGCCAGCTCAACGGGGCCCTGCCCGCCGCCCGGCGTCGAGATCCCATGCGGGTCCGGGATGTCCAGCTCTTTCCGCTTCCCCGGCCGGCCCTGCACCCGGCGGCGCTCGGATCGCTCAACAGTCACGAGCAAAAAAGCCTGGCGGCCGCTCCGATCAATTGAGGGCCGGCAGACCGGCATCGGGGATCAGCGGTTCGACCGCTTCCCAACCCGGTGTGAGCCTGACGATCTCGCGGCGCGGCTGATAGTCGCCGAGCGACTCCGGGGCGACGGTCTCGTCCTCGACCGCGGCCAGGAGCGCCCGGTCGTTTTCGATGCGCACAAAGATCAGGCTGCCGTCAGACGCTTCCACGAGGCCGGCCAGGGCGTGATCATCTCCTTCATACAGCCTCTGCTCGCCGCTCCCATTCGGGGAAATCGACCATAAAGCGCTGGTGTAAAACGAATACCCGATGCCGCTGCCGTCGTCCGGTGAGGCCATTTCGGTCAGCTCGCGCGTCGTGAAGTAAATTTGACCGCTGTTCTCCCCCTGAAAGACGAGCTCCACCGGTTCTGTCGTAGGAATGGTTTCAACCGTGGTGGCGGCCGGATCCCCGGTCACCAGCCGGTGGCCCCCCGGAAACTGGGACTGGTCGACCGCCACGGCCACCCAGCGGTCCCGTGCCGCATTGAGGACCAGCCCTCGCAGCGGCTCAGTGTAGGGGGCGAGTGGAGCGGCCGCTTCCATGTCGTAACGGCCGACGCCCACGGCCGTGCAGTCGAGCGAGTAGAGCAGGATCTGCTGGGCCGTCCATTCCAGCCGCGACATCCAGTAGCCGTAGGCCGTGCCCTCTTCGCGCTCGTAGAGCTCCGCGCTGGCCGAGCGGCCGCCGCCGCCGCAGCCGCCGTCCGGCATGGCGAACTTTCCGACGAGGGTCTCGCCGCTTCCGTCCGGCTCGACCGTCCAGAGTTCGTAAAGGATGCCGGGTGATTCGCCCTCATATTCGATCACCGCATCGCCCAGGCGCAGAAAGGCGATCGTCCGCCCGTCGGGGGACCAGGCGGCCGGGCGCACGCCGGCCGCCTCACGCGCGAGGACCGAGACCCGCCCCTGCGCATCGGCCAGGCGAATCTCGGACTTTTCCCCATCCTCCCGCCGCTCCCACCGGTAGTAGAGGAGCGATTCGCCGCCGGGCGACCATTTCAGATAGTGCCAGATACAGACCCCTACCGGGCAATCGTCGACATGAACAGGGGCACTGGCCAGGGAAAGCGTTTGCATGTACAGACCGTCATCCTGGACGTAGGCGATCATGGAGGCGGTCCGGGCCGGGGCGGACGGGACCGCTGCCGGGATGGAGGGGGCGGTCGCCGGCCGGCAGGCGGCCAGCAGGGCGATCAGGCAAAGGGCAAAGGTAATCCGAGGGCTAATATTCGTTTTCATAAGGGGCTGTTGGCTCTTGACTCCTGGTAACATCGATTAGACTTCGTTTTTGCTCATCAGTTTACCGGTCAAACGACGGTTCTGCCCGACGGGTTCCCCACGCCCGGGCCTTCCTGCCTGCCGTTCTGACTACAAGAGATTCCGTTGACACCACGCAAGGGGACCCGGTACACTGGGTCTGGGGCGGGCGGCCGCCTCATTATATAGAGGAAAACGCGATGCCGACTCCGATCCCTGAAGAAACCCGGGTGCTGGCCGCGGCCCTGGACGGCGACAGCGCCGCCTTTGCCGCGCTCGTCGAGCCATATCGCCGGCCGCTGCTCCGCCACGGCTACCGGCTGAGCGGTTCGCTGGCCGACGCGGAGGATCTGGTTCAGGAGACTTTTCTGCGCGCCTGGAACCAGCTGCCGGCCTTCCAGGGAAGTGGGGCGTTTCGCAGCTGGCTCTACACGATTGCCACCCGGCTCTGGCTGGACGAAGTGCGCCGCCGAAAGCGGCAGGTTCTGCTCCCCTTTGACGGCCCGCCGGCCGACCCAGACGCGGCGCCATCCCCACCGGACGGAACGGCCGCCTGGCTCGATCCCCTGCCCGACGGCTGGCTGGCCGGCCGCGAGCGGTCAGCCGAGCGGGCCGTGGAAGAACGCGAGTCGGTCTCCCTGGCCTTTCTGATCGCCCTGCAGAAGCTGAACCCCCGGCAGCGGGTGGTCCTCCTGCTGCGCGCGGTCTACGAGTGGAGCGCGGCCGACGTGGCGGCGGCGCTCGGCTCCTCGACCGCCGCCGTCAACAATCACCTCTACCGGGCCCGGCAGACCCTGGACGCCTGGCCGGCCGGCGAGACTCCGGTGGCGGACGGCGCCCTCGAGGCCTTCGTTCGGGCCTGGGAAGCGGGGGATGTCCCCGGCCTGATCGCCCTGCTGCACCAGGATGCGGCCTTCGCCATGCCGCCGCTGGCCGTCTGGTACGACGGCCGGAAGGCGATCGGGCGGGCGTTGAAGAACTTCGTCTTCCTGCCGGAAACTGGCTGGCGGCTGCGCCCAACCGGCATCAACGGGCAGCCCGGCTTCGGCATCTTTCAACTGGCGGCGGCCGGACGGACGGACGAACCATTCGGCCTGATCCTGCCCCACGCGGGGCGGAATGGGCATCGAATCGGACGGCTGACCGCCTTCCTCTCGCCCTCGCTTCTGCCCCGCTTCGGTTTCTAACCGTCTGCGGCTCGATTTACCCCATTTTGGCTTCGCGGTAGCCGTCGATCGCCAGGACGGTGTTGGCGACAAAGACCGCGGCGAACATGATCGGGTAGAGGGACGGGGCGGCGGTGCGCAGCTGGAGCTCGACGTACGTCAGGGCCAGCGCGGCCAGGGTCAGGCCGGCCCCCAGCAGCCGGCGCCGGCCGATGTAGAGGGTGCCCAGCCCCATGAAAAAGAAGTTCAGCACGGCGGCGATCCAGGGATTCTTGTTCATTTCATCACTCCTTGTGGCAAGTTGGTTTATCCTTAAGACGTCGAAGTGCGGCTAAACTTCTCAAAATTGCCGAGGAACCGATTAAAAATCAAAATGCCGGCCGATCCACTCGCCGAATCGACCGGTCAAAGGGGGAATATGTCGCCTGGTTCGCTCTCATCTTCGCGGTCTCTGCGCCGCGCCTTTAAAACGTTTAACCGCTTCATGCTCCTCCTGTGGCGGCTCGGCCTGGGCGGCTGGGGAAACGGCACCCCCTGGGGGGGGTCGATCATGGTCATCGTGCACACCGGCCGCCGCACCGGCCGGCGGCGGACCACCCCGGTCAACTACGCCGTCGACGGGGAAGATGTTGTCTGTACGGCCGGTTTCGGCCGGCAGTCCGACTGGTACCGCAATCTGATGGCCGATCCGCGGGTCGAGATCTGGCTGCCGGACGGCCGCTGGGCCGGGGAGGCGGCGGATATTACCGGCGCGCCGGATCGGGTGCCGCTCTTCCGCGCGGTTCTGCGGGCCAGCGGCTTCGCCGGCCCGCTCTTCGGCGTCGATCACCGGAAGCTGGCCGATGACGACCTGGACCAGATGCTGGGCACCTACCGGCTCATCCGCATTCGCCGCACGGCCGCGCTGACCGGTCCGGGGGGACCTGGCGACCTCGGCTGGGTCTGGCCTGTCCTGTCCCTTCTTCTGGCGCTGCTTCTCCTCCGCCGGCGGAAATCACCCGGCTTGGGTCCGATGCCGGAATCGACTATGATTGGCGGAGTCCAACAGGAGGAATAGAAAATGCCCTACGACGAAAACCTGGCCGGTCGCATCCGCGCCATCCTGCAGGGGACACCCGGTCTGCGGGAAAAAAAGATGTTTGGCGGGCTCGCCTTCCTGGTCAACGGCCACATCGCCGCCAGCGCCTACCGCGACGGCCGGCTGATGATCACCTGCGCCGCCGACGATACGGCCGCCTTCCTGGCAGAGCCCGGGGCGGCGCCGATGGTGCGCGGCGGCCGGCCGATGCAGGGGTGGGTCCTGATCGAGGCGGCAGCCGTGGCCGATGACGCGGCCCTGGCCCGCTGGGTCGGCCGCGGCCTGGCGCACAGCGCGGCCCAACCGGCAGAGAATTAACCGTGGGAGTCTATGCCCCCGATCCCTGAAACCACCACCGACCCCAAAAATTAACGGAAAAATCGGCAAAAATTAACCCGATTTTCCTTTGACTGTTTAGAATATCTGTTCTAAAATAAGAATCGGCAGTCCTGCACAGGTCGTCGATTCGGCCTTCTTTTATTTACGGCTGGCAGAGAGAAAAGGAGCATTCCATGAGCGGCGTTAGAGTCCTGGTCGGCACCCGCAAAGGGGCCTTCATCCTCACATCGGACGGCAAGCGAAAATCGTGGCGGGTCGACGGCCCGCACTTCGGCGGTTGGGAGATCTTTCACCTGAAGGGCTCCCCGGCCGATCCCAACCGGCTCTACGCCTCCCAGTCGAGCGACTGGTTCGGGCAGGTCGTGCACCGCTCGGAAAACGGCGGCCGCAGCTGGACCACCATCGGCAACGAATTCGCCTACAAAGGCACGACCGGGACCCACCAGTGGTACGACGGCACCCCCCATCCGTGGGAGTTCAAGCGGGTCTGGCACCTCGAGCCTTCCCTGACCGATCCCGATCTCGTCTATGCCGGTGTTGAAGATGCCGCTATCTTCCGCTCGGCCGACGGCGGGCAAAGCTGGCAGGAGCTCAGTGGGCTGCGCGGTCACGGCACCGGTCCGGACTGGATGCCGGGTGCTGGCGGGTTGTGCCTGCACACCATTTTGATCGATCCGCGCGATGACCGGCGCCTGTATGTCGCCATTTCGGCCGCCGGCGCCTTCCGCACCGACGACGGCGGGCAGAGCTGGCAGCCGATCAACCGTGGGCTGAAATCCGAATACATCCCCGAAGAGACAGCTGAAGTCGGCCACTGTGTCCACCGCATCGCCTTCCACCGGGACCGGCCCGATGTCCTCTTCATGCAGAAGCACTGGGATGTCATGCGCAGCGACAACGCCGGGGAGTCCTGGTACGAGATCAGCGGCAACCTGCCGAGTGACTTCGGCTTCGTCGTCGACGTCCATGCCCACGAGCCGGAGACTGTCTACGTGATTCCCATCAAGAGCGACTCCGAACACTATCCGCCGGACGGCAAGCTGCGGGTTTACCGCAGCCGCACGGGGGGCAACGAGTGGGAAGCCCTCACCCGTGGACTGCCGCAGAAGGACTGCTACGTCAATATTCTGCGGGACGCCATGACGGTCGACACGCTCGACCCCTGCGGCATCTACTTTGGCACGACCGGCGGGCAGGTCTACGGGTCGAGCGACGGCGGCGACAGCTGGACCGCCATCGCCGAGCACCTGCCGCCCGTCCTCTCCGTCGAAGTGCAGGTCCTCCCGTGATTCGGGTCCGGCTCCCCTACCATCTGCAGACCCTGGCCGGGGTCGGCCCGGAGGTGCGGCTGGAAGTCGCATCCCCGGTCTCGGCAGAGACTGTCCTGAACGCCCTGGAAGATCGCTACCCGATGCTCAAGGGGACCATCCGGGATCACCAGACGAAGGAGCGCCGGCCGTACCTGCGCTACTTCGTCTGCCGGGAGGACTGGTCCCACGAACCGGCCGACACCCCGCTTCCGGAGGCGATCCTCCAGGGGGTGGAGCCTTTTCGAGTCATCGGCGCCATCGCCGGCGGTTAAGCCGGCGGCCGAGGCCGCCGGCCCCGGTTTCCGCCGGCCGGCCGCTCAGGTCACCTGCCCGCGCGCGACCATTTCCTGAAAGGCCAGTCCGATGTGATCCTTCATCTGGCCGCCGATTGTCGTGATCCCGGAGTTGCGCATCAGGTCCGACCAGGCAAACCAGATCAGCACTTCGACCAGGTCGGCATGGTTGTCCGCCACCTCGTTGACGAACTCCCGCATGTAGCGGGCGATCTTCTCGTAGTGTTCGGAGCCGATCGGGCTGTCGTCGGCCACCCCAATTTCGGTGATCCAGAGCTTCGTGCCCGGGAAAGCAGCGCGAAAGCGGCCCAGCGCATCGCGCAGCGTCCCGAACTGCTTTTCGTAGAACGGGTCGAAGTCGACATACCGGCCGTAGGGGTGATAGGCGATGGCGTCGACCGGCAGCCGGCCGCCCAGTGCCTGGCGCACCGCCCGGATGTAGGCGATGGCATTGTCCGGTCCGGTCTTCATCCCGCCCATAACGATCGTCGCCTGTGGATCGACGGCCCGAATCGCCCGGACGGCCGCGTCGAGAATCAGGGCATACTGCTCGGGGGGAATGCCGATGGCCGAGGGGTTTTTATTACCTGCATCGCTGCCAAAGCCGCTGTCCGTCTCATTGTAGATCTGGTAGGCCACCATCTCCTTAAACTCGGCACAGGCCCGGGCCACTTCGGCGCAGCTTTCGGCGTACATCGCCGCGTATTGGGCCCAGTCCCCGCTGTCCCAGGGGGCATTCCCCCAGCGGGTGTCCTGGTGCAGGATCAGCAGGGAACGGATACCCTGGGAGGCATACGACTGGATGGCGTGGCGGTAGTGGTCGTCGTAGGCCTGCTGCGGGCTTTTCTTGCGGCGGGAGGCCCAGAAGACATAGCGCACCCAGGCCAGCCCCTTGAGCCGGTCGACGTCGAGCGGGTGGCCGTCGTTGATATTGATATTCATGCCAAAGCGCACCCGGGTTGAAGCCGGTTTGGCCGATCCCGTGCCGGGCATCCCGGGATCGGGCGCGGCAGCTTCCCCGACGACGCCGATTTTCATCCAGCGCAGCCCGCCAAACGGGGCTCCGGACGGGGTCTGGAGCTGCCAGTAAAATGCGTACCGGCCCGCCTGGCCGGGGGCTGTGAACGGGAACTGGATCGTGACCTCCTCATTGGGGTCGACCCGCTCAAGGCCGGACAGATCGCGCAAAGTGAAGCGGGTCTGCCCGCCCAGGGGAGCGGCCGTGCGATCAGCCGCTTCCGGGTGGGAGCCAGACGGCACGTAGACCAGGTTGAAATCACCTGTCCACGGCGCTGTGCCGCTGTTGCGCAGGCGCCAGGTGCCGGTGAACGACTGGCCGGGCTTGAGCTGCTCGTAGTTCAGAACGCTGTTGCTGAAAGAGACAACCTGCAAGTCGAGCGTCCCCTGGCTGACCGGCGCCGCGGCCACGCTGGCCCGCACCCAGCGCACCGGCCCGAACGGCAGGCCATCCGCCCCTTCAAGCCGCCAGTTGCTGCCGAAGCGGCCGGCATGGCCGGGGGCGGTCAGGGGGACAGTCAGCCGGACCTCTTCACCCGGCCGGACCTGCGCCGGGGCGCCGATCGCCGTGATGGCAAACCCGGTCTCGGCGGCGAAGTGGGCCCGGGGAACGGCCGCCGTTTCCGGATGCGCCTCGTCAGTGTAAACCAGCCGGGTGCGTTGGTCCCAGGTCGTCGTTCCGCTGTTGCGGAAGGTCCAGGTCGCCGTAAAGGTCTGATTTGGCGCCAGATCGGTCGTCGACAGGTCGACACTGGCGGCGAAGCCGGCCGCTTCGGCCGCGTCCCCACCCCCTGAAGCGACACTGCCGGCGCCGCTCGACCCGCTCGACCCGTTCGAAACGACGACCGGCGAGGGTTTTGTCTGGCCAAAAAGCGAGTTCGTGGACGCCGGCTGGGGGCCGGGATCGAACTGCCGCCCGATGGTGTAGTCGGCCAGCGGCCCGATCCACGAAACGAGATCGTTATCGACGCCCCCCCACCCTTCCTGCAGGGTCCAGGCGGCCACCCCCTTGATCTGCGGCCAGCGGGCCGCCCACTCGTTGTAGGCGGTCAGAAACGGCTCGCATTGCGGCCAACGGGGGGCCTGCCGGTAGGCGAAGCCCCATTCGGTCACGAAAATCGGAAATTCGCGGGGGATCCCGTGCCGGTCGGCGGCCGCAAAGGCCGCCTCTACCCGGCCGAATAGACGCGGATACCAGTTGACCCAGGTTTCGCCGTGCTTGTAGGAATCCCAGACGTACTCGTGAATCGACAGCGCCGCCTGGTCCGGATGGTCGGCGCAGTAGCGCATATAGGCCAGCATGCCGGGCAGCTCATAGTCGTTGGTGGAGAAGACCTCCGGCTCGCCCGAATTAAACGATGGACCGCAGACCTTGTACCCCTGCCCGTTGGCGATCCGGGCGAATTCGAGCATGAATTTGCCCAGCCAGTCGGTCGGATGGAGATTTTCCCACTGAACGTCTTCGGCCGAGGCTTTGGCCCGCGGCTCGTTGATCGGCTCCATCCAGACGATCGATTTGTCGAGCTCCACGGGCCATTTGGCCACCGTCTTTTCCCAGTGCTTCTGCGCGGCCTCCAGCGGCGCCTGCGTGTAATCCGGGGCATCGAAGTCGAAGCTGTGCCCCTGGCCGGCGGTCGAAAGGCGGTAGATCAGCCAGTTGGCGACCCCTTTTTCCCGGCCGATCGTCTGCCCTTCAAAGCAGAGACCGGCATCATCTGCCCCTTTTACCATAAAGGGGATGCCGTTCTCGTTGAGCCGGCGCATGTAATCGCCGATGCCCTGCTTGTCTCCTCCGGGTCCATAGTGGAACCCGATGATCGATCGCGCCATGGTTCGTGACCTCCTGCTGGTTCATTCTCGTTTAAGATTCGTCGTCAAAACCCATCCCAAAGGTAGCCGCACCCAGTGCATTGTAGTCGCGGGCCGGCTCGTCGGGGTTTTCTCCGACCGGACCGGCGGCCGACA
>JBFFZG010000116.1:0-13796 GCA_041568735.1 Promineifilaceae bacterium (SeqCode) | reverse complement strand
TCGCGCAGCACCAGGCGGCCGCCCGGGTTGAGCCGCAGGATATAGCGATTGGTCCCGGGCGAGACGGCGATCGGATTTTCGACCAGCTCGACCGGCCGGCCATCGTCGCCCACTCGAAAGAGCATGGACTCCCGTTCGAAGATCATCCCCGGCAGGAAGCCCGCCAGGTTTTCTTTGAGGAGGACGGTTTTCAGGGACGATTCCCCTTGTGCCGGATCGAATCCCCAGGTTGTACCGTCCGGCCGTTCGAGGGCGAAGCTCCCTTCGGGGAGGGCAGCTTTCACCGCGAACAGCCGGTCGTCCGGTCCGAGCAGCACGGCGGCTTCTCCCGTTTCGCCGTCGACGGCCACCAGCGCCCCGGTGCGATCCTCCGGCGGTCCGCAGATTTCCTGGCCAACTGAGACGAGCAGCAGCCGGCCGTCGGCCGACCAGGCCATCGAGCCGATGTCACCGTCGAGCGGGAGCTCGATTTCGGTTTCTTCTCCATCCAGAAGATGGCGCACGACCAGGCCGCGGCCGCCATAGGCGCGATAGGCCACCCGCTCGCCGTCGGGAGCCACTGCTACCACGAGCCCGCTGTCCGGCAGCAGCTCAAGCGCCTGGCCGCTCTCCAGGTCGACCCGCCAGAGGTCGGAGCCGTTGACGTAAAAGACGCAGCCGTCGACGAGCGGCACGTTGCTGAAGTAGAAATAGCGGCCGTCCGGCGACCAATCGAGCGGCCGGGGAAAGGCCGCGCCGAGGCCGTGCGGCCGCCAGCCGGCCACCACCGGCCAGATGAGCGTGCCGTCGGTGCTGGAGACGGTCAGGGCGGCGTAGTTGAACTCCCCGTCGGCGAAGAGCTGCGGTTTCTCCGTGCGGATGGCTTCAACGGTCCAGCGGTCGTCTGGGGAGCGGAAGATCTCTTTGCGCAGGAGGTCGTCCGACGGCGGTTTTTCTCGCCCGGTCAGAACCGGCGCGGCGGTCGGCTGCCGGGTCGGGACGGGGGTGGGCGAGGGGGCCGTCGTGGCCGTC
Source organism: Promineifilaceae bacterium (SeqCode) (assembly GCA_041568735.1). Taxonomy (GTDB): domain Bacteria; phylum Chloroflexota; class Anaerolineae; order Promineifilales; family Promineifilaceae; genus WTJY01. The sequence goes on along the minus strand of JBFFZG010000116.1, from coordinate 12,785 downwards.
GGAGTCGTCGTGGCCGTCATGGATGGCGGCACAGCGGTCGGTTCGGCCGTAGAGGCCGTCGTCCGGGTCGGCCGGGGGGTCGGGCTCTCCCCGGACACGACGGCAGCGATCGTGGAGCTCGCCTCTTCGGGAGCCGCAGGACGGCAGGCGGCCAGAAAGGTCAGGGTGCCGAGCACCCCGAGAATGATCAGAATGCGCAGGATTTTCAATTCTTTACTCCGCGGGCTTGAAGCCCGGCAATTCAGGTAAAACATTCGCCTCTTGGCGTTATCTGGGATTTTAGTGGATCGGTCAATTACCTGATGGACAAAATGAAGCGACTGATCTACGAGATCCCTACGCGGTCGACTAATGGGACATTTACTTGACACCTACCGGACGGCGTTCGATACTTGGGCCCATGAGCGCCCACGCCGAATTCTTCGTCCAGACCGCCGTCAAGACCAACCGCAGCACCCCCGGTCGCTGGGTTATTTCTTATATCATAAACAACTGGCACGTGCTCCTGACCATGCTGCTGGGTGCGATCGGCAACGCTGCGCTGGCTGCGGTCGTGCCGGTCTACATCGGTCTGGCCTTTGATGCCGCGCTGGCCCGGCCGGCCGACCTGGGAGCGATCGGCTGGGCGGCTGTCGGCATCATCATCAGCCAGACGGTGCGGGCCATCCTCCAGCTCGGCCGGAATTTCTCCAGTGAGGTGCTGGGGCAGCGGATCGAGCGGGACGCGCGCGAGGAGCTCTACGTCAGCCTGCTCGGCAAGAGCATGACCTTTCACGACATGCAGCCGGTCGGCGATACGATGGCCCGGGCCACCAACGACGTGCGGGAGATGAACCTCATGTTCAATCCCGGGATCAACCTGGTCGTCGGCTCGGCTTTTTTTCTCATCGTCCCCCTGGTCACGGCGCCGCGCTACCATCCGGCCCTGATCCTGACGCCGGGGCTCTTCATGCTCGGCTACGCCCTGGCCCTTGGCCGATACCTCAACGTGCTGCGGCCGATCGCCGACCGGGTTCGCCTCTCATTCGGTATATTAAACAGCCGGCTGGCCGAAGCGCTCGACGGCATCGAGATTGTCAAGGGGTACGCCACGGAAGCCGATGAGGTGGCGCTCTTCGTCCACCACGCCGAGGATTACCGGGATGCGGTCGTCGACCAGGGCCGGGTCGAGGCCCGCTTTGTGCCCCTCCTGCTGCTGGGAATCGCCCAGGCGCTGGGACTGGCCCACGCCATCTTTCTCTTCCAGGCCGGCAGTCTCTCGATCGGGGACATCATCGGCTACATGGGGCTTCTCAGCCTCTTCGGCTTTCCCGTCTTTACTTCCCTCTTCGCCTACTCCCAGGTGGCGCGCGGCATGGCCGGGGCGCGCCGGGTGCTGGAGCTGATCACGACCCAGACCGAAATGGACGAGAATCTCGACGGCCACGCGGGGATGATCGTGGGGGAGATCGAATTTCGGAATGTGACCTTCAGCTATGTGGAAGGGACCCCGGTGCTGAATCAGATCAGTTTTAAAGTCCGGCCGGGGCAGACGGTGGCCATCGTCGGGCAGACCGGTTCGGGCAAGAGCACCCTGGCCAAGATGATTAACCGGACTTATGACGCACAGGAAGGGGAGGTGCTCGTCGACGGGAGAGATGTCCGGGAGTGGCAGCTGGCCTCTCTGCGGCAGCAGATTTCGATCATCGAGCAGGATATTTTCCTGTTTTCGCGTACGCTGGCCGAGAATATCGCCTTTGGCAATCCCCATGCCACGCGGCAGGAAATCGAGGCGGCCGCGCGAGCGGCTCAGGCGCACGACTTCATCGCCCATTTCAAGGACGGCTACGACACAGTCGTCGGCGGCCGCGGGGTCACCCTCTCCGGCGGCCAGCGGCAGCGGATCGCCCTGGCGCGAGCCTTCCTGACCAACCCGCGCATCCTCATTCTCGACGACTCGACCAGCGCCGTCGACAGCGCCACCGAGGACCAGATCCAGAAGGCGATCAGCCTGGCCGCCTCCCGGCAGACGACGTTTCTGATCACCCACCGCCTCTCGCAGATTCGCTGGGCCGACCTGGTGGTTGTCCTGCGCAAGGGGCGGCTCGTCGCCGTCGGCCAGCACGATTCCCTGATGGAGAGTGTGCCGGCTTACCGGCGCATCTTCGAGCAGTACCGGTAGGGCTTTCCGGTCCATTTCAAGCATTTCGCCGTTCGATGAAACCCCTCGTCTACTGGTGCCGCTGGCACGACGCCCGCCTCCGACTCCACGGCCGCTCCCCCGAGGCCGTCTGGGGCGAGCTCGACTTCTGGAAGGAAAACCGCCGGGTTCCCTTTCATTACGATCTCGCGGCAGGCCTTCTGGAGTTCGAGGAAGAACCCGGGCCGCGGCGGATCCGCCTCGACGAGATGGGCATCGAACTGGCGGAGGAATGAGCGGCTCCCCCGAAACGGCAGCCGGCCGGCTGACGGTGTCCCCGACCAAAAAGAAATTGAATCGATCCTGAAAAATCGGCCGGCCGGCGGCCGGGTTCAGGCGTCCGGGTAGGTAAACGTGTAGCGCCGGTTGGCTTCGAGCGCGGGGAAGTCCTGGGCGGTGCCGTCCGGCCAGGTCACCCGGACCCCTTCGATATTGGCCCGGCCGAGGCCAAAGTGGAGCAGGAGACTGTTCCCCGCTCCCAGGCTCGAGCCGGCGACGACTTCCTGCATCTGCACCCGGCCGTCGTCCAGCGCCACCGTGACCCGAGCCCCCACCGCATCCCGGTTGATCGGCCCCCCGCCAACGAGGCGGAAGGTCACCCGCCGGTTGCGGCGGTAGGCGCTCTCCGAGCCGGCATTGCGGTAGAGGACATACGGCCCGTCGAAGTTGCCGACGAGCAGGTCGACCCAGCCGTCATTGTCGTAGTCGGCGTAGGCGACGCCTAGGGTGCGGCCGCCTGCGTCGAGCCCGCTGACTTCGGGCGGCACCGGGTCGAAGCGCCCCCGGCCGTCATTGTGAAGCAGGGCATCGGCCGGCGCGGAGCCGCTCGTCTCGTCCGAAATGGCCAGGTAGAGATCCTGCCAGCCGTCGTTGTCGTAATCGAAAAAGACCGCCCCCCAGCCGATCCAGCTGCGGCCGAGATCGGTTCCCGTTTCCTTGGAAACGTCGGCAAAGGTGCCATCTCCCTGGTTCTGCAGCAGAGTCATCGGGCCGACATTCGAAAAATAGAGATCGAGATCGCCGTCGTTGTCGTAATCCCCGGAAGCCAGCCCCATCCCCATCACTTTGCTATCCGCGCCGGCGGCGGCCGAAATGTCCGTGAAGCACCAGAAGCGGCAGCCGTCGGCCGTCCCCTCGTTGCGCCACAGCACGTTGCCGATCGGGTTGATGAAGTTGTCGTTGACCAGGTAGATGTCGAGGTCCCCATCGTTGTCGAAATCGATAAAGGAGGCGACAAACCCCGCCCCACGCGGCCGGCTCAGGGCGCCGGTGACATCCTCGAAGGTGCCGTCTCCCCGGTTGCGGTAGAGGCGGTCCATGTCCCCCTCTACTGGCCGGCCGCAGTTCGGATAGCAGGCCCAGTTGGCGATGTAGAGGTCGAGATAGCCGTCCTCGTCGTAGTCGCCCCAGGAAGCGGTTTTCGAATGGGCCCGGTCCAGCAGGCCGGCTGCGGCAGACACATCGACGAAGCGCTGACCCCGTTCGTTGTGAAAGAGGACATTGGCCCCGACCTGAAGGACGAGCAGATCAGACCAGCCGTCGTTGTCGTAGTCGGCAAAAATGGCGCCGCTGCTCTCCCCGTCGGGCAGGCTGACCGATTCCGAGAGCGGGGAAACGGCGAAGGTGCCATCCCCCTGGTTCCGGTAGAGGACGTTGGGGCCGTCGTCGTCAGTCAGGTAGAGGTCGAGCCAGCCGTCGCCGTCGTAATCGCCCCAGGCCTGGCCGATCAGTTTTTCCCGCCCCTGCCGGCCGTAGCGAATCCCGCTTTCCGGCCGCAGGCTCGTGAAAAGGCGGCCGTTGGCCGGCCGCAGGCTGCGGGGGGGAGCGTAGGGTTCCCCTTCCGGGCCGCCGGTCCGGGCGGCCGGCGCGCAGCCGGCGGTCAGGAGCGCACCCAGGAAAAAAGCGCAGAGGAGGAATGAGTTGCTTCGCATGGTGGAACCTTCTGGAGGATTGGGAATGCCCGGCCGGAGGTTGAATCGGCTCAGCCGGCGGCAGCCGGGTCTTTTAAATGGGACTGCAGCTGCTGGCGAACCGCATGCCAGTCATCCAGGCGGATCGACGCCATGCCGGTGAGGAAATGAAAGCGCTCGGCATTGTAGGCGGCATGGGCTGACTGCGCTGCTACCCGCAGCGCCGCGCCGGACGGGGTTAAGAAGAGGCGGATGGAGCGCCGATCCTGCTCGTGCGGCAGGCGCCTTACGTGGCCTTCGCCTTCCAGGCCGCGCACCAATCGCGTGACGTTGCTCTTGTCACAAAACATCAGGCCGCTCAGCTGAACCGGGGAAATACCCGGGTTGCGGCCGATGTGGACCAGGGCGAAGTAGCGGGAAATCGTCAGGCCAAAGCGGGAGAAGAGCCGTTGATCACCGTCGTCGACGAGGAAAAACAAATCTTTGATTAACTCGTAGAGTTCGCTGCTGTTATCTGGCATTGGAAATGCAGGGGAGAGCTGTCGAAAACAGTGGTTGATCTGGCAACAATACCGGGAATATAGCACGCCTATCCGGTTCGACCAAGGTGAAATTCCGGCCGGCCGGCGGTCACGACAACCAGCGCTGCCGCCGAACTTCAAGCACGTTTGACATCGCCTGGAGCTTGGTCATCAGCCAGTCGAGATCGTCGATGCGGGTGACGTGGACGAGGAGGTTCAGGGTGGTGATCCCGCGCGAATCCGTCTGGCTCTTGGTCTTGAGCAGCTTGATTTTCCGGCCGCTGACCAGCGTGGCCACATCCTCCGCCAGCTCCGGCCTCCGGTAGGCGGTGGCGATCAGGGGGATTTCGTGCCCTTCGCTTTCGAGGCTCTTCCCCCAGGAGACTTCAATCATGCGCTCCGGCTCGCCGGTGATTTTCTTGACAAATTCCGGGCAGCCGGCCCGGTGGACGGTAACCCCCCGGCCGCGCGTGACATAGCCGACGATCGGCTCCGGCGGGATAGGCAGGCAGCAGTTGGCGATGCGGAAGTGCAGGTCGGACATCCCCTGGATCACCAGCCCTTTGCCGCTTGCCAGCGGTTTGGTCGCGCTTTTGCGCCCGGGGCGGGATTCCGGGGCAACATCTCCTTCCGTTCGCTCCCCCTGGTGCTTCTCTTTGAGGAGCGCCATAGCCCCGGTGACCTGGCTGTACTGGATATCGCCAAACCCGACTTTGGCCAGGAAATCCTCGATGTCGTTCTCTTTGAAAAACTTCGCCATCTCCTCGACGGTGATCTGATCCGCGAGCTTGAGCCGCTTGAGCTCCCGCTCGATGAGGTCGAGGCCGCGGTAGATGTTGTCTTCCCGGTCGAGGACGCGGAACCACTGGCGCACCTTGCTGCGGGTCTTGCTGCTGCGGGTGTAGCCAGCATTCTCGCTCATCCAGTCCCGGCTCGGGCCGCCGCGCTTGGCGGTAATGATGCTGACTGTGTCCCCCGGCCGCAGCTCGTAGTTGAGGGGAACCATCTTGCCGTTGACCTTGGCCCCCCGGCAGCGGTGGCCGACCTCCGTGTGGATCTGGTAGGCGAAATCGATGGGGGTCGCGCCCTCGGGCAGTTCGATGATGTCCCGTTTTGGCGTGAAGACATAGATCCGCTTGCTGAGATCGTCGATATTGATCATTCGCTGGTCAGCCGGCGTTTCGGCCGGCTCCTCATCGCGAATGTCGATCAGCAGCCTGCGCAGCCAGGCCACCCGCCGGGTCAGCTCCGAACTCGGGCGGCCGCCTTCTTTGTAGGCCCAGTGGGCGGCGATGCCGCGCTCAGCTTCCTCGTCCATGGCCCGGGTGCGGATCTGGATTTCCAGGATATCGCCGGACTGGTCATACACGGCCGTGTGGAGCGAGCGGTAGCCGTTGGGCTTCGGGTTGGCAATGTAGTCGTCGAACTCTTCGGGAATGGGCAGCCACATGTTGTGGACGATCCCCAGCACCTGGTAGCACTGGGTCAGGTCGGTCGTATTCAAAATGACCCGCATGGCGCGCAGATCGTAAATTTCGTCGAATGGGACCCCTTTGCGCTGCATCTTGCGGTAAATCGAGTAGATGTGCTTGGAGCGGCCGAGCACCTCGCCGTCGATGCCGGCCGCCGCCAGCTTGCGGCGCAGCTCCTCCATGCGCTCGGACACTTTCGACTCGAGCTGCAGCCGCTGCTCGTCGATCAGCGCCATGAGCTCCTTGTAAATCTCGGGCTGGAGATAGCGGAATGACTCGTCCTCGAGGCGCCATTTCATCGACCAGATCCCCAGTCGATTGGCGATCGGCGCGTAGATTTCGTTGGCTTCACGGGCGACCGACAGCTGCTGCTCCGCGGGCAGATTGCGGGCCATCAGGAGATCCTGGAGATTGTCCCCGAGGCGGATCAGCAGGATGCGAATATCTTCTTCGACCGCATGAAGGATCGCCCGGCGCTGTTTTTCCAGCTTGTCGGCCGTTTCGGTGCCGTCGACAGAGGAGTACGGGGTCAGCCGATTCAGCCCTTCGACCAGGTGAATGACATCACCTCCAAAGCGGCTTTCGATTTTTTTGCGGCTTTTGCTCGCCTCAAGCAGCGGTTCCTGGATGCTGTCGTGCAGCAGACCGGCCGCCGTGGAGCCGGTGTCGATGCCGATTTCGTTGACCGATCGGGCCACCGCGCGGTCGTGTTCGATGTAGAGCTCACCGGAACGGCGGCGCCGGTCCTGGTGAAATTCGGCCGCATATGCGTGCGCATCCAGGATGAGCGAAACGGTCGCTTCCAGGGTCGGCCCGGGCAGGGTTTTAATTACCTCTTCGATCGTTGGCAGCACGATCTCATTCATTTCCGACATTTCCTTCGTTTAAGCAAAAAGCGTCCCCGGATGAGGACGCTTTTCTTTAAGAATCACGTGGCCTTTGGCGCATCATGATGATGCATCGGCCGGTTCCTCATCTGTCCCGGAGTTCGCGGACGTAAGCCGCTCCTCGAGATCGGTGGCCCTCTTCTTCCCTTCGTCGAGGACGACGCGAACGCGATCCTTGACATCGCCGCCCATTTCCTGGATCCGAGAGCGAGTCGAAGAGATGTATTCGCCCCCGTATTCCTGCGCGCGGGTGCGGAACTCCTCCCCGCGCTCCATCAGCTGGGAGCGGATCTCCGAACCGGACCGCGGCGCCAGGATCAGGGCCACGGCCGCCCCGACCAGGCCGCCGATGACAAAGCCGGCCAGGAAGGCGCCAAAATCGTTCGATTGATTATTTGAATTGCTCATTTTGTTCCCTTTCCTTTCCCCTGGTTAATCGGGTAAATTTTTCCGGGGATTGCCAAATAAAACCCGAAATCCCCGCCGCAGTCCGGCAAAATAACTGTTTACGGTGATGGCCGGCTGCACCACATTACTGGAGACAAAGGCGGTTGTCACCTGAACTGTGCGGATCGTCTGGTTGGTTTTTTCCAGGATCGGCTTGATTTCGAACTCCAGCATATTGATCAGCCGGATCACCGCCGTTAAAAGCAGCACCATGACCAGAAGGGAGGCGCAGGCGACGAGGGCAAACACCATGATGAAGACATCCCGGATCGCCTCGATCTGGGCCGGAAAGTTGAGGGCCAGCCAGATGACCGCGCCGATAACGAGCAGGACGAGCAGCACCCCACCAACGATGAGCGCCGTCGTGAGCCAGCGGGGCAGGGTCCGGCGGCCGTTTTCCGGCATGGAGAGGGTTGATGTCTGCAAAGTGTCAGCACTCATATTTCCATTCCCTTATTTAAAAAGTATATAGTGGGGCAGACCCCCACGCAACACGGGAAGCGGCGCCCGACCGCTGGTTTGAACCTGGGACGCTTCCCGCTTTGGACTGATCGAGTCCAGGCTCCGGGCCAGAGTCCGCCCAATTTATTTTCAGGGGATGTGAAAGGCTGCCATCATTTCCGCCCCGGATAGACGTTCCTCGTTTTTCCAGATCATGACGAGCGGATGGTCATAAACGGTAAAACTTTCATCGGCTCGACCGGCCAGGAGCTGGGGCCGGCCGGCAAAGAAGGCGGTCACGGCCGGCGGCGGTTCGAGACCGGCCGGGCCGAAGGTGTCGGCCACCAGCTGCCAGCCGGCCAGCCGGGGATTGCGATCCCCGATCCAGACCGGGGCAAACCCGAGCCGGCCGGCGAAGAAAAGGGGATAAAACTGGCCTGACAGGGGATAGGCTTCCGGCAGCCGCGTCGTGACCCCGTAGCTGCGGTTCGAGGCGACCACGAGGTAATCCGCTGCGGCCAGCCGGTTGAGATTGGCCGCCAGCTTGGCCGCGTCGTCTTCCCCACCGGTGTCGCTCAACCAGTCCAGCTCGATCAGCTCATAGGCTTTTCGCGAGAGATTTCCCTCCGGCCGCTCCAGGCTGGCCGGCAGCGGCTCGTCCCAGAGCTCCACGGCGATCGTCTGCCCGGGCGCAGCATGGGCGTAAATCCATTCCGAGGCGCTGACCCAGGGGTGGGGCGACCGGTAGAGGCCGGTGAAAGAGGCCGCATAGAGAAGGGTCGCCGCGGCCACCCCGCCGGCCAGGAGCCGCCCGAGCCAGCGCGGCCGCAGCCGCTCCAATCCCCAGGCGGCGAAAAGCACCAGGAAGGGGGTCAGCGGCTGGAAATACCGCATGAATTTGACGGCGAAACTGCCGGTGGAAATGAAGAATGGAATCCCCCAGAGCAGCAGGAAAATCGCCGCTCGCGGCCGGGAACGGCGGATTAGGGGGGCCAGCTCTTTGGCGCTAAAGGCGGCGAAAGCGAGGAAGGCGGCCAGACCCAGCGGCCAGCCCATCCCCCAGCGCAGCTGCATTTCGATCGGGTAGAGGAAGAGGCGGGTGCCGTCGTACTGCCGGGTAAAGGGGAAAGCGGCGTCTCCGCGGACCATCTGGCTCTCGCGACCGATGTTCTCCCAGAAACACGATGAAACGGTCATTGTCCGGCCACCGATCGTCACACCGGGCAGCGGGCAGCCAGTATCGAGCAGGGCAAACGGGTTGGTCAGGGCAAAGGCGAGAAAGGCGGCGACGCCTGTGACGAGAAGCCGCCGCCAGAGCCCCGCTCGCCCCGGCCAGAAGACCCCGACCAGCAGCGGAACGGCCAGCAGAATGGCGCTGAATTTCGAGCCGACGGCCAGCCCGGCCGCGGCCCCGGCCAGAATCAACCAGGGGAGCCGGTGGGGGCTGCTGCCGGCATACCGAACCAGGGCCAGCAGGGTCAGCACGACGAAAAAGGTGGCAAAGGTATCGAATATGAAGAAGTGGGCCAGCTGGATGTGCATGACGGTGGCCGCCAGGAACAGCGAGGCCAGCAGGCCGACGGCGGCTGAAAAGAGGCGGCGGCCAAGCCGGTAGATGAGATAGACCGTGCCGGTATCAGTGAGGGCGGCCAGGGCCCGCCCGACGGCCGTCAGATGGTCAAATTCGAGGGCACCACGGGCGTTAAAAACGGCTGCAAGCGGCCGCCAGCCCCCCTCGAGTGCCGCGCGCAGCCCGTCCGGCAGGGCTTCGATCAGGCGGGTGAAGGCGACGGCGGCGTAGAGGGGAAAATGGCCGTAGGCGAAATTGCGCGGCCGGTCAAAGGGGACGACGATTCCCCGCGTCGTCTCGGCCGCCGGCCAATAGTAAGGATTCCAGCTGCTGCGGCGAGGGGAAAAGACATCGGCCCAGCTGTCGTGACCGGTGAATTCAATCGAAGTCGCCACCCATGAGATGTAGCGCTCGTCCGGGTGGAAATGGCGAAACTCATCCCAGTCCAGCCCGTCCAGCCGCCAGAAGAGGGCCAGCAGACAGATGGCGGCCATGCCGATTTTTTCGAGAAGGGGTCGCCAGTGCGGATCGAACATAAAAAAAAGCCTTCGGGAAGGGATTTCCCGAAGGCTCAAATTTACCCGAATCGAGGTCGAGTTCAAAAAGGAGCGATTTACTCTTCTTCCGCTTCCGCTTCCTCTTCTTCGCGCTCGGTGACGACTTCGACTTCTTCGCCTTCTTCGATTGGAGCTTCCAGATCTTCGAGCTCTTCGGCCGTCCGGTGATAGTCGAATTTGGCCACGAGGAGATCACCCTGGGTGTGCAGTTGGACCCCGTCGGGAATCTCCAGATCAGAAACGAGAATCACATCGTCCGGCGTTTTGATCTGCTCGAGATCGACGACGACTTCGGAAATCAGTTGATCTGCGGGCGCTTCAATTTCGATGTTGAACAGAAGCTGGGAGGTATTGCCGAGTCCATCCTGTTCGGGGATCGATTTGCCCCTGGTGTGAATAGCCGCCTCCGCCCGAATCATGGTGTCCTTCGACACTTCCATGAAATCGACATGGAGTAAATCACCACGGGTCAGGTGCCGCTGGATGTTGCGGGCGAGCACGCTCCGCTTCTTGCCGTTTATCTCGAGCGTCAGGATGGCATTGGCGTCCGCATCCCGCAGTGTCAAATACGTTTTCAGGGAATCGACCTGGATCGATTCCGGTTCATTTTGACCGTAGATCACGGCCGGCACCAGACCTTCGCGGCGAAGCTGTTTCACCTGTTTGCCGATTACCGTCCGCGGAGCTGCCTCAATTAAAATTTCATCTGCCATGACATCAACCTTCCTTAAAAAAACCCGGATAGGGGTGAAATATTTCCGTGATCTGGGAAAAGCGCTTCGACTGGCCGGCCGGGGGGCCTGGCTGCGTGAACCCATTGGACCACCGGCACCGGTTTTCCAGAGAAAGCCGGGTCGACTGCACCGGCGGTTCCTCGTTGAGTTGAATTAATAATAAGGGCCTCTACACAACAAACAACCCCATCCGGTCGAAACCAGCGGGGTCGCATTCGCGGCTCTTGCTGCCGGCCGTCCGTCCGTCCGGACGACACTTTGAAACGATTTTGATGTAAAATACAGCCGCAGCGGATAGAGAGGTAAAGGCCAGTTAAGATTTCTCTAGAACCGAGCATGGAATTATAACCCGGATCGAATCAATTTCCAAGGAACTTACCGAAAACCAATGATGAATGCAACCAGGAATCTACCCGGCACAGCCGTCGAAAAAATCACCGAACTGCAGGATTTTTTCGCATACGTGACCCGGCACGGCAAACTGCGAACCGACGACCACGCCCGACGCTGGACGACCGGCACCCTGAACATGCTGGGGGTCAACCTGAGCCGAGGGGTCAAGAAGTCCCTGGGCCGCGCCCTACCGGAGGAGCTGCGAAAGGCTCTAAATGGAGTTTTCTGGCTGGCTTATTTTCGCGACACCAACATGCCGGCGGCGGAATTCTGCACCCGGGTCGCGCGCCGCAGCCGGGCCAGCAGCGATCCCGATTTTGCCCGCTACCCGGTGCAGGCCGTTTTCGGGGCGCTCAAACGCATGATCGATTCGGACACCAATCTCAAGGTCCAGAACGACCTGGCACCGGAAATCAGCCGCATATGGCGGGATGCCTGAGGCCGGCCGCCGCCCGATGCCCTCGAGCCGTGGACCTGCCGGGTAACGCTATTTTCCCGCTCAACTCACTTTTCCAGCAGCCGCCAGTCCGCCTCGCGGCTGTTCTGCTGTGGGGGTGCTGCCTCCTGCTGACGGCCGCCTGCGCCACCCCGCCGGCAGCCCTGTCGCCCCAGGAAAAGTCGGCGACCCTGATCAGCGACGGCGAAACCCGCACCCTGGCGACCGAGAGCCGGACCGTCCGCGAATTCCTCGAGGCGGCCGGCGTGGAGATCGCGCCGGCCGATGAGATCGATCCGCCCCTGTTTACCCCGATTGTCGACGGACTGACCGTGCGCATCATTCGGGTCACCGAAAGCATCGAAAAGATCGAGCGCGGGATTCCCTTCGGCCGGCGCATTGTCCGCAGCGAGGCGATGAGCGACGAGGATCCGCCGCGCATTCTCCAGGCCGGCCGCAGCGGCCTCGAGGAGCTGACCGTGCGCATCATCTACCGGGACGGCATCGAAGCAGAGCGGCGCGTGACCCAGGTCACGACGATCGAAGAAAGCCAGGATGAAATCATCATGGTCGGTCTCGGTCCCGGCAGTGCGGCCGATATCGTCTCCTTTGACGGTCTGATCGCCGCCATCAACGGGGGGGCGGCCGTGCTCCTGCGGGGATCCAACGCCTTTCCCGAGCAGATCGATGTCGGCGGCCCGCTCGATCGGCGGGTCTTCGCCCTCTCCCCGTCTGGCAGCCACCTGCTGTTTACCCGCGTGACGACGGCGACGACCAGCTTCAACAGTCTCTGGATCGTCGGCACCGAACGGGGGGCTGAACCCCAACCGCTCGAGGTCGAGAATGTGCTCTGGGCCGATTGGAACCCCGGCCGCGCTAGAGCGCTCGAAGTGGCCTATACGACCGGTGTCCCGACCGAGCTGTCCCCCGGATGGGAGGCCAACAACGATCTCTGGCTGGGGCAGGTGGATCCGGAAGAAGATCCCCCTTTCGAGCCGCGTATGATCGTCGATTCCTACCCGGCTACCTACGGCTGGTGGGGCGGAAACTACAGCTGGTCTCCAGACGGGGAGCGCATCGGCTACTCCTTCGCCGACGAGATCGGCGTCATCGAACTCGACAGCCGGGGGGATGATTTTATTCCGCGGCGCTCTCTCCTGAAATTTACCGAATACGACACACGCGCCGATTGGGTCTGGGTGCCCAGCCTGACCTGGTCTCCGGACAGTCGGTATCTC
>JBFFZG010000115.1:0-13817 GCA_041568735.1 Promineifilaceae bacterium (SeqCode) | reverse complement strand
GTCACCCGCCCGAGACTTCTCGGCTTCGCGTTTGCCCCGGAGCGGGAAGGCGTTGTCCCGCTCCAGAGCTGGCTGTTCGGGGATTATCCCGCCTGACTTGGCCTAGTTATCCAGCGGCGTGATGGCGATGTAATCGAACCGCGCCGTGGAGTTGCTGTACTCGTCGGTCGAGGCGAAGATCCCGAAATACGGGTCGTTGATATAGCGGGTGTCGTTGAAGGTAAAGAATTTTACCCCATTGACGTACAAATCGATCCCGCTGCTGCGCACTTCGATGCGCCAGGTGTTCCAGCTGTTCGGGGTGGTGAAGTTCTCGATCGTCTCGATAAGCGTCTGGGAGCCGAGACGCTTCATCGGGCTGCCGCCGCAGGTCGGGCACCAGACCAGGCTGTCGTTCCGCTCGAAGAGCAGCTTCAGCTTGCCAAACCAGATCGTGTTCGTGTTGTAGAAGTGGTTAAAGCAGATGTTGTGCTGGTAAACACCGGCCAGGGTGCTGTAGTCGGGGCAGGTCTGCCCGTTCCAGTCGCCGCCGAAGACGACTCCCTGGGAAACCAGGTTGCCGAGGTTGGCCGGCATCATCCGGTATTCAATCACATACGGCGGCTTGGGCGCCTTCTTCATCGGGCTGGCGATGCCCCAGTCCCAGGAGTCCTCGACCCGGAGAATCATCCAATCCCTGGTCGAATCGATCTCGTAAAACGAGGTCACCTCTTCGATGAAGGTCGTGCGCCGGATCGCCCATTCGGTATTGTTGGCATTGAAATTGTCCCGGTAGGCGCCGACGACTTCAATCGGGTCCGACCAGGCGCCGTTCAGTGAACCGGCCTTCGCCCGCACGCGGTAAAAATAGCTGTTGAACGGCGAGGCCGGATGGGTGACATCGTGGGAAAGCGCCATCCCCTTATCGGTCGTCACGCCATCGGAAAAATCGGCTTTTTTGGCTTCCTGGATTTCGTAGCCGGTCACCCCGGGCACGGTCCCCCAGGAAATCGACCAGGCGTTGGCGCTGTTGGGCCGGGTGGCGCTGACGCTCGGGGCGGGCAGGGCCAGGGAAATGAACGGCAGGTAGGTCACGACCTCATCGGCGACGGTGACGGCCGCCGTGCGGGTCAATACGGTGGCATCATAGCCGATCGCCGCCGTGTCGGTCATCACCGTGCCCTGGGTGGCGGTGTTGGTTACCCGGGCGGAAAAGGTCAGCGTGACCTCGGAATTGGCCAGAACGAAACCGGTCCAGGTGACCGTCTGGCCGGAGCCGGCATAGCTGTCGCCCGTCGTCGAACTGCTGAACGTTCCGGAAATGTAGCTCTGCTGGGCCGGCAGCGTGTCGGTCAGGTAGACCTGCACCCCATCGGAGACCATGCCGCCGGAATTGGACAGAACCACCGTGTAGTTGACCGTGCCGCCGGGAACGACGGTGGCCGGACTGGCCGACACAGTCGACCCGGTTAAATTGGCCGCCAGCTCGTCCGCTTCCTGGGCGGCCGCCACCCGCACCAGCCCGGTGAGAAGCAGCGAGAGGAGCACAAACGCCCCTCCCATTGTCGCCAGAAGGCGTAAAATCCTCTTCGAATCGACTTCAGCGCCCTGCACCATAATGTAATCCTCCAGTCTCAGGAAAATATTTCCGAAAACCCAGTTCAGACAAAATAAAGACACAGAAAGGGATCCCTTTCTGCGTCTGTTCAACGAGCGTTTAATTTGCTAATTGGCCGGGAAGCTGCCCGTCAATTGGTTTAAAACGAATAATGTTACCTACGAAGCTCGAGGCCGTCAAACTCGACCCTTCCCATTAAGAAATAGTCCTCGCCTTCACCGGCCAACGGCCAGCGGCGGCCGGAAGTTCGCTCGTAAAGGCCGAGCCGCAGCTCGTAATGGCCGGCCGGCAGATCGGCCGGCCGCGAAATGACATGCCGCTGCAGCAGGCGATCGCCCGGCTGGAGCGAGGCGTGGAGGGCATCGAGCCCGTCGTGCTGGGCCAGGGGCTGGCCGCTTTCGCCGGCAAAATGGAGAAAAATCGACAGGTCCGCGGGCAGCGGCGCGCCGATTTCCCAGTAGGAGAGCAGCTGAAGGGTCGGGTCTTCCGGCGCGGAAACCCAGCGCCAGCCGAGCAGGGTCAGGCGGCCGTCAAAGGTCACCGGGTCCGACAAACGGGGGATGGCGGCCTCCTCCGGCAGCGCGTAAACGGCGAAATCCGGATTGGAAAACTGCCGAAAAAGGGGATCCTCGAGCCCGAGCGCGGCCATCAGCTCGGCGGCCGGCGGGGCGTATTCCGGCACGTAGAGTCGGGCCGGTCCCGGCGGCAGCACCAGCGCCCCGCTGACGACCCCTTCCCCGGTCTGCACCCAGCGGGCGGCGACCGGCCGGCCGACATCCCGGCGCAGGGAGTCCTGGTCGATCGGATCGACCCAGCTGTCGGCCACGACCGGTGTGACTTCGGGGGTTTGCTCCCACGCCCGCCCGATCGCCTGCCAGACCGTGCCGTAGCGGAGGCGGGTTTCCCGCTCGGCCGGCCAGGTCTGGAAGCCATGAATCCAGGATCGAACGCCGCCGAGCAGCACGGCCAGTCCGATCAGAAGCCAGCCGGCGCTCCCGGTGAACCGGCGGCCCCCGAGCGCGAGCAGCCGCTCCGCGCCGAGGACCACCAGGTAGTAGACCAGGGGCAGGATGCCGATCAGGCGAATGATGCTGGGGGCCTGCGGCGATAGGGCGCTCGGCAGCAGCCCCAGGCCAAACCAGGCGGCCGCGAAGGCGGCCGGCCGCTCCCGGAAGGCCCGCCAGAGGAGGACCGCCAGGCCGGCGTAGAACAGGAGGCCGGTCAGGGGATCGAAGAGAGGAATTTCCGGCACCGTGTAGGTCCAGCGGGGATCGCCGACGAAGGTAAAGACCCCCAGTGTGCGGCCCATCGTCCCCAGGATCGGCTGCCAATCCCCCTGGCGCAGCTGGTCGAGCGGCCCGGAAAGCTGCTCGAGCCGCTGCTGCAGGGTCGGATCGACCCAGAGGACGATCTGCAATGGCAGGTAAAGTCCGTAGGCGGCCGCGGCCAGGCGGATGGCCGGGGACCAGGGGGCCGTCTCCCGGGAGCGCCACTTCTCAAATGCGGTATAGCCGAGCAGCACAAGCGGCAGCAGCAGCATGGCGCGGGCGGCCGTGTAGGTGTAGAAGCTCAACCCAAGGACGAGGCCGCTCGCCAGGGGGCGCTTTTTTTCCCAGAGCCAGGCGCTGCCCACCAGAAAGAGCGGCAGCAGGATCGGCCGGATGCCGATGCGGCTGAAGATGATCGGCCACCAGCTGACGGCCAGCAGCAGCCCGGTCCCCAGGGCCAGCCGGGCCGGCCCTTTGCCGCGCAGCCAGCCGATCGTCAAGGCGATGAGCAGGAGGCCGAGGACGGCGGGCGGCAGCCGCACGCTCAGCCAGTTGTCCCCGAGAAGCGCCTGGAAGGGGACAGCCCAATAGTGATACAGCGGTTCGTGGCCGAACCCCTCGCGGAAAAAGAGGGCGTGCCGTCCCTGCCGGATGAACAGGGCGATGTCGGCGTCGAGAATTTCGTCCTGGGAAAGGCCGGGGGGAACATCGAACAGGCGGACGACCCGGGCCGCCCAGGCCAGCAGGAGAACGGCAGCCGCCGGCCAGGCGATTCGTTTACCCATCGGCCGCCGCTCCGACCCGATAAATGAGGAGCGAATAACCGACCCGGTCATCGGGTTCCCGCGCCCGAAAATAGGCGAAGACCGTTTTTTCTTCCGGCCGCAGAGGCAGCTCCCACAGGTTGGTCACGCTGATGGCGTAAATCCCGGGCGGTGGATTCTGCCGGTTGAACGTCTCCTCCCACCACAGGTTAAACCCATAGGGCACGCCGGGCAGTGTTTCCACCGGAATACCGTAGTAGGCGGGGTCGGCCGTGCCGAACCAGGCCAGTTTGACCGCATCGACGTCGTTTTCCGCCATCCAATCCCGCAGCCGGAAGAGATCCTGTCCCCAGTCGACGTTGCTGTCGACCAGGATGAAATAGCCATTGGCCGGACCGCCGGCAAGCGGGTTGAAATAGCTCAAATAATGCGGGTAAATCCAGAGAGCCGGCACCAGAATCCCGGCGGCGATGACCGAAGAGAACAGGAGCAGGAGGTGGCCGCCCGGGCTCCGGCGCCAGCTGAACAGCGGAAGCCAGCGGCCGCACCAGCCGGCGATGACCACATAGATGAAGGGGAGGATCGGCAGGAGGTGGCGGTAGCCGATATTCAGGCCGCTGTTCAGGGTCAGGAGGAAATAGCCGGCCGGGGGGATTCCCCACCAGAGGGCCCGCCGGCGGGCCCCGCCGCTCTGCCAGAGGGCGGCGGCCGTCCCCAGCAGGAGCGCCAGGATGAGCAGGGGCGTTTTGACGGCAAAGGCGATCGGAAAGTAGGTCCAGAAGCCCTCAGTGGAAAACGCCCCCCACAAAAAAGAGGGGCGGCCGCCGCCGCTGAGGAGCGTCACCCGCTCGATTCCCGACCAGAAGGTCGGCATCGGTCCCCGGAAATCGTTCAACCAGCGCAGCCGATCGTCGATAAACAGAAAGGACCCCCATTCAAAGAGGTAGACCGCCCAGACGACCAGGAGCGAGGCAAGGCCGGCCGCAGCCAGGAGCCCCAGCCTGCGGGCGGCGCCCCGCCCGTAGGGCTCCCGTCCGGCCCGGGGCGGGAGGAACACGAGCAGAATCCAGCCCGGGATGAAGGCCAGGCTGGTCAATTTGGCGGAAAAGGCCAGCCCGATGGCCAGGGATGCGGCGACCCGCCTGGCGGCTGGTCGCCCGCCGCCGGCGAACAGCCGCCAGATCGCCCAGGTGGCCAGGAAGATAAAGAACGCTCCGCCCATATCGGTCGTGATATAGCGGCCGTGGGCGATGAGGTTTGGGTCGAAGAGGAGAAAGGCGAACGCCCACCAACCGGCCGGCCGGCCCCAGAGACTTTGGGCGACGACCAGCCCCAGCAAAGCCAGCCCGAGCGTGAGGAAAACGATCGGCAGCCGGCCGAGGAAGACCATGCGGTCGACGTCGTTGCCCAGCTGCCACATGAAGCGCTCGGCGAATGTGTACCAGAAGGTCATTGGGGGAAAGCGCTCCTGCCAGCTGGGATCTGCCAGGGGGAGCACCAGGTCGGGCAGGGTCACCACCGGCAGGGCGCTCAGGCCGTTGACGAGGGGCGGGTGCTCGACACTCAGCCGGGGATCGCCGGTCTTGAGGTAGGCAACCCCGCGGGCCAGGTGGTTCTGCTCGTCCATGGTCGGGCTGTCGCCGGCCATGCTGCTGATCGCCAGCCAGAAAAAGAGCCAGATGAGGGGAATCGTCGCCAGGAACCGGGTGCGGGTGGTCATCACAGCGGATTATAGGAACAGGGTCGATCCCAGCCAAACGTAATCGCCCCGGCCTATCCTTTTTGCTACACTCCATTCGTGAAGAGATACCGGGGCACTATCCTGCGGCTCACCATCACGATCATCGGCCTGGCTCTGGCCGCCTACCAGATCGATTTCAGGCAGATGGGGCGGCTTCTGCTCGAAGCCAGCTGGGTGTGGGTATTCGCCGGCTTCATGCTGAGCAACCTGAGCATGGTCGTGCGGGCCTACCGCTGGCAGGTGCTGCTCGAGGGGGCCGGCGCCGCCGGTCTGCGCTTCGGCCGCCTGGTCGAGCTTTATTTCGTCGGAAATTTTTTCAACGCCTTCCTGCCGAGCGGTTTTGGCGGAGATGTGGTGCGGGCGGTCGAAGTGACCCGGGATATCCCGGCCGACGTCGCCACCGGCTCGGTCTTTCTCGATCGCCTGACCGGGTTGATGGCTCTTTTCGCCATGGGACTGGCCGCCTTTCCCTTTCGGCCGGCCGATTTTCCGCAGGCGCTCGGCCTGGGGGTCGTCCTGCTCAGCGTGGTTGGGCTCGCCGGCGGCTTTCTCGTTCTGGACGGCCGGCTGATTCGGCGCCTCGGCCGTCTCCCCCTCGCCGCCAGGCTGCCCCGGGCGCTCTCCCCGGTGGGGGAGGGTCCTCTGGCCCGCTTTTTCGCCGCGGTCGACGGCTGCGGCTGGCCGGCCATCTGGAAGGCCTTCGGTGTGTCCGCGGTGTTCAATCTGCTCCTGGTCGGCTGGTGGATGATGGCGACCTATGCCGTGAACCAGCCGGCGAGCTATGGCTACAACCTGCTCATCGTGCCCACGCTGTCGGTTTCCCAGCTCGTGCCCACGGTCGGGGGGCTGGGCGTGCGGGAAATGATCGCGCCCACCCTCTACAGCGGGGCCGGTCTCAGCGCCGCCTCGGCCGTCTCAGTCTCCCTGCTCGTCTTTATCATGCTCCGTCTGACCGGCTTCCTCGGCGTCCCCCTCTACCTCTACGCCATCTGGCGCGACCAGCCGGCCGCTTCCTGAGCGATTCCAACGCCAGTCCTTCGCTCACCTGCTCCCACCCCAACTCCCAACGCCCATCCCCCGTTCCCCATTCCCCTGTTCACATCCCCCACCCTCTGTTAAAATAAACTTACCAGCCTCATCAACCAAATCCGAAACACCAGAGGAAGAGGAACCCATGGAAATGAACAAGGTCTTGGGCTTAATTCTGGGAGGTGGGCAGGGCTCCCGCCTGCATCCCCTGACGCGCGACCGGGCCAAGCCGGCCGTCCCCCTGGCCGGAAAATATCGCCTGATCGATATTCCCATGAGCAACTGCTTTCATGCCGGCATCGAAAAAATCGCCATCCTGACCCAGTTTAATTCGGCCTCGCTGCACCGCCACATCTACCGGACCTACGTGCGCGACATGTTCACCCGCGGCTGGGTGCAGATCCTGGCGGCCGAGCAGACCCCGACCAGCCGGGATTGGTACCAGGGCACGGCCGACGCTGTGCGCAAGCAGTGGATCGAGATTCGCGAGGCCGGCGCCGACCACATCCTCGTCCTGGCCGGCGACCACCTCTACCGGATGGATTACCGGGAGTTCGTCGAGCACCACGTCGAGAAGGAGGCCGATGTGACCATTGCCGTCCAGCCCTGCAGCCGGGCGGACGCCACCGGCTTTGGCATCCTCAAACTGAACGACGAAGGGCGCATCGTCGAGTTCAAGGAGAAGCCGAAAACCGATGAAGAGCTCGACGCCATGGTCAGCACCAGCGACAGATACAAGCCATTCATGGCCTCAATGGGGATCTACGTTTTCCGCACGGAAGTGCTCAACCAGCTGCTGAACGACGCGGTCGGGGACGATTTCGGTAAAAATATTATTCCGGCCGCCCTCAAGAAAAACAAGGTGTCCGGTTATGTCTTCGACGGCTTCTGGGAGGATATCGGAACGATTCGCCGCTTTTACGAGGTCAATCTGCAGATGGCCATGGACGACCCGCCGTTCGACCTCTACGACGCCAACAAACCGATCTACACCCGGCCGCGTTTCCTGCCTGGCTCGTCGGTGCACGGGGCCTCCCTGCAGCACGTCCTGCTGGGAGACGGCACCCGCATCGGCGGGGCGACCATTCGCAACTCGATTGTCGGGCTGCGCAGCGTCATCGCCGGCAGCGTGACGATGACCAATACGATCATGATGGGGGCTGATTACTACGAAACCGATGCGGAAAAAGCGCGCAACCGGCGGCGGAAGATTCCCAACATGGGGATCGGCACCGGCTGCGTGATCGACGGGGCGATCATCGACAAGAACGCCCACATCGGCAAGGGAGTGATCATCCGCCACATGCCCGACCGGCCGGATGAGGACCACGAGGAATGGTATGCCCGGGATGGGATCGTCATCATTCCGAAGAATGCGGTGATCGCGGATGGGACGGTGGTTTAGGGGTTGGGAGTTGGGAGTTAGGGGGCGGGAGTTGGGAGTTGGGGGGCGAAAATTGATTTTAGAATGAAAGTCGGGCCGAAAAGGGGTCCGGCTTTTTTTATGGGCGGGGAGGGAAGAGGGCGGTGAGGGTTTGCCGCCGGTCGGTCAGGTCGGGGAGGAGGGCGTCAGGGTGGTACGCGGCGAGGTCGGCCAGAGTGTGCCGGCCGGTGGCGACGGCTACACTGCGGGCGCCGATGGCCCGGGCGCAGCGGATGTCGGCCGGGGAATCGCCGATGATCACGACATCGGACGCCAGGAGAGGTCGGCCGAGGTAGGCGGCAGCGCGGGCCAACGCCAGTGCTGGCAGGTCGTCCCGTTCGTCTGCTTCATCCCCGTAGGCGCCAATCGGAAAGAGGGCTTCGTCGAGGCCGGCCGCGCGCAGTTTTCCCAGCGCGGCCGGCCGGGCGTTCGCCGTCAGCTGCCCCAGCAGAACGTCCCGGCGCCGCGCCAGGTCGGCCAGCAGCCGGCGTACGCCGGGATAGACGACCATCTCTGCAGCCGGTCCTTCTACGCTCCATAGATCGCCAATCCGGGTGAAGGCGCGGGGGAGGGCCGCCTGGATCTCCAACTCGGACAGGCCGGCCCGCGCCAGAAGGTCGCGGGCCAGGTGGCGGTCCGGCTGGCCGAAGTACTGGGCATAAGACCATTCGATCGCCACCCCGGCCGTCTCGCTCAGTGCCCGGGTGAAGAGCGCCTTGCTGAGGCCGTTGGTGTGGAGCAATGTGCCGTCGATGTCGAATAAGAGGAGATGCATGGGAATCATCGGGGAACGGGGAACGGTTACGCCACCTGATCGAGAAAAGGGGCGAGGCGGGGCCAGACGGCTTCCGTCGGCATCTGCCGGGGGGGGACAACCGGGCCGGCCGGGATGCCGCGCTCGGCCAGGATGCGCTTGATGGCCCCCAACCGGCGGTTCGGCAGGAGGTCGAGCAGGTCGTTGATCAGCCGCTGGATCTCCCGGGCCCGGGGGATATCGCCGGCGGCGAAGGCGGCCGTCAGGGCGACGAACGGCTCCGGCACGGCTGTCGACAGGCCGCTGATCAGGCCGTCGGCTCCGAGGGCCAGGGAGCCGAGGGCGATCTGCTCGTTGCCGGCCAGAAAAATCGTGCCGGGCGGGCGGGCGTCGAGCAGCCGGCGAATCATCTGCGCATCGGTTCGGCTGCATTTCAATCCGCCGAAATTGGGGATTTCCCGGCCGAGCCGCTCCAGGAGGCCCGGGCTGATGCCGTTGATCGAGGCCTGGGGAATATCGTAGACGAGGAAGGGGATGGCGGGCGCCTGGGCGGCGATTTCGGCAAAAAAATCGAAAAGAGCGTCGTCGTCGATCCCGAAAAACCAGGGAGTGATCACGACGAGCGCATCGGGACCAACCTCGGCCCCGTGCCGGGCCAGGCTGAGCGCTTCCCGGGTGGAGTTAGCCCCGACGTGAAGCAGGATCGGCAGGTCGAGCTGAAGCTCCGCCGCGGCCGTCATCACACTCTCGTGCAGGATCTCCCGCTGCTTGAAGTCGAGGGTGATTCCCTCACCGGTCGTCCCGCCGACAAACAGCCCCTTCACCCCCCGCCCGGCCAGAAATGCCAGGAGCGGCCCCACGGCGGAAGTCCGGACCGTGACCCCATCGTCTTCCAGCGGGGTCGCCATCGCCGGCGAAACCCCACCCACCAGCCGGCCTCTCAATTGGTCGATTTTTTCAGCGATCATCAAATCCCCTCCCAATCGATATCCAATTTCCCACGCCTCGAAACTCTCTCCACCATCACATTCCAACTTTCGACTTTAAACTTTGAACTTTCCACTTCTTATTCCTAATCCTCCGGCTCCAGATGAAACCGCAGGGGAAACCCCTCCATCTGTGCGGCGAATTTGGCCTTGCCGACCCGATTTTCGGCGTCGGTTTTGGGATAGGTGCCGACATAGCAGGCGCCGCGCGTGTGGGTAATCCAGGCGATCTGCTCGGCCGTCATCAGATCTTTGTCGAAGATCTGCTGGAGGATGCGGATGACGAACTCGAACGTCGTGATATCGTCGTTGATGATGAAGACGCGCCAGGGGGGTTCGAGTTCGGTCTCCTTTTCGGTGTCGACCTCTTCTTCGATTTCCGGCTCGGCCAGGGTATTCAGCGGTAAGAGCATGCGATGAATTGTAGAGCAGGAAATCGGCCGCAACAAACGGGATCCGGCGGCATCCTCCTTGAACGAATGGGCGCTTGACCTTAAGATTTATGGTTTGACTGCCCCGGGCTGAATTTGGACAACCGGGCAGGCGGCTTTTTTCGGAGGTGGGTTTGATCGGAGCGCCGGGCGGTCCTTGATTGAGGCGGTGGTCCGGAATAATCTGGCACCTGGATCCACAATCTGTCAACCCTGACCATTGAATTGGAGAACAGGATGGCTCAAGATAAAGGAAATTCAGAACCAGGGCCCCTAGGCCCCCTCAAGGTAGGCCTGCGCAGGCGGCTGAAAGCGGCCGTATTCACCGACGCCACCATCAAAACAATTCGATCGGTTCACGGCGATTTTCTCCGGCGTGAACCGATCGTTTTAACCCAACAGGAGCAAACCCGGCTCTTTCGGGAGGTCCTGCAGGATATTGTCGAGGAGATCCTGGGACCGCGATGAAATGCGGTGCGGCTCGCAGCAGCCGCGCGGGTCGGCTGTCCTTGGAGAAGCGGTGAAATTCGGCCGTCTGACCGGTGGAACCCGATGAGAGATTAATGCAGCCCACCGGCGGTCACCGGCGGCAGATGAGCCTCTCCCAGAATCTGGATCAGCCCCGGCAGGTTTTCGTCGAGGGCGGCGGCGATACCCCGGTCGGTCGGCAGCAGCCGCTCCGCCTCCCCGACGCGCTGGCTGTGGCGCACGGTCATCCACACGTTGCCGATGATCTCGCCGCCGAGCCAGACCCCACCTCCCGAATCGCCTGGTTCGATCGTCTCGGCGGGCCTCATCTTGAGAATGAACTGGCTGGTCCCCTGCGGCGCGGCCAGCCCCACGATCTGGGCCGGTTGAAACTCCACCTTCAGCGGATTATCCCGGTGCCGGCGGGCGATCACGACGGCCGCGTCCGGCTGGACTCCCATCGGACGCCAGGTGACGCCCCGTCCGGCGAACTCCCTGGGTGCTTCGATGACCATGACGCCGGGGTCATGGTAAACAACGGCCGGCTGAAACTGCGCGGCGGATACGGAGAGAAGCATCCGGCCGTCCACGTCGCTGAAAATAACTTCGTCTGGCTGCTGCCCGGAAGCCAGGCCGGACCAGTGGTCGTGGGTCAGGAGATAGGTTTTTCCCTCGAAGGCGATGAGCGTTCCCAATCCATTGCTCGTTGTCGTGGCCAGGGCCGCGGTTTGGCCAGCCGCGCCCGACAGCGCCGGCGCCTGCCCTTTCAGCGGGATCTGTTCGCGGAAGATCATCGTGATCTGGAGAGTAGCCAGGCGCATGGCCTCCAGATCCGCGGCTGTGATCCCATGATCGACGGCCGGCGTCAGGTCCGGTCCAGTGTCCACCGGCCGGCAGGAAAGCAGCCAGAAAGCACAGCTCACCAGTCCCAGGTAGACGATTCCTTTGACCGGCCATTGAAAAAGAAAATCCTCGATCCCCTTCATTTCGCCAACTCCTTGACTTGCGCCGGTAAACCGGCTTTCCGTTGAGTTGGCTTCAGCATCGCTGCCCCCCGTTTCACGCCCGTCAGCCACCCGTTACAGGTGCGTTAACCGAGGGATTCCGGGCATCCCGAAGAGTCAGAAAATCATCGCAGGGGTTTGTGCCAGATTTCAGGCAACAGCGGTATGTGGATGGTTAGGCGGCCACTTTTCCCTCTCTAAGCACCTCTTAGGGAAAACAGGGGCGGAACAATTCCATTAATAAAAATGGGCAGCCGGCGCAATCCAAATCCGGATTGACAGAGAACGGGAAAATCGAGTACCTTAAAGGCAGCATATGCCCTGGAATGACTCTTTGAGTGTTCCCGCTGGTTTGCCTGATGCCGACCAAAGCTTAAGAAATTGAGACCCTGGCCCGTCCACTGCCTCAATTGGCAGGTCCACACCGTCGTGCCAGCCTCAAATTAGCCTCACAACCCATCTCAATCACCGCTGCTCCCCACCCACGGCCCACACAAACCTGGCTGCGGCCCTGGCCCAGCCGACCCCCGGAGCAAGGGCATTCAGACGGGTCCCAGAAACATCATGAACGGTTTATGCGTTGACCTGCTCGGTCCGGTCTTTCTGGAACTGGACGGTGTTCCCCTGCACAAATTTCGCACCAACCGCGTGCAGGCCCTCCTGATCTACCTCGTCACAGAATCCATTCTCGGTACCAACCGCCACCGGCGGGAAAAATTGTGCGATCTCTTCTGGCCGGATTCGCCTCTGGAGCAGGCTTCCCCCAATCTGCGGCAGACCATCTATCACCTCAAAAAAACCGTCCCCGATCGCATCGAAGCAAACGATGGTCAATCGATTCCCTTTCTGCTCGCTGACCGGCATACGCTGGCCATCAATCCGGCTTATCCCGTGAGCTGTGATCTGCAGCGCTTTCAGGATCTGCTCCGCGGTCCCCCGCAGGAATGGATCCAGGCGGTCAATCTCTATCGAGGAGACTTCATCGAGAATTTCTCCATACTGGATGTCGATCCCTTTGAAGCATGGGCTCGCACACGCCGGACGGCTTTTCACCAGCAGGCGCTCGACGCCCTGGCCAGCCTGGCCCGGCATTATGAGGATCACGGCTTCCACCAGGAAGCCATCGGATTTGCCCGCCGCCAGATCGAGCTCGACCCCTTGCAGGAGCGCAGCTACCAGCAGCTGATGGCCGCCCTGGCCCGCAGCGGCCGGCGGGTGGAAGCCCTGGCACTTTACGATGAGCTGGCGGATTTGCTGAAAGATGAACTCGGGGTAGAGCCGGACAGCAACACCCAGTCACTACGCGAAGAAATACTGGCCGGTGAGATTGGCGAAGCCACCCACCTGACCCGCAAGCTCCACGGTTTTGAATTGAAAGAAAAAATCGGCGCCGGCGCCTACGGCGCCGTCTACCGCGCCCGCCAGCCGGCCGTCGACCGGGAAGTCGCCGTCAAGGTCATCCTGCCCCGCTACGCCAACGACCCCGATTTCATCCGCCGCTTCGACGGCGAGGCGCGCACCATCGCCCGGCTCGAACACCCCCATATCATTCCCCTCTACGACTACTGGCGGGAACCGGACAACGCCTATCTCGTCATGCGCTGGCTCCGCCAGGGGAATCTGCGCCAGGCACTGTCCGCCGGCCCGCTGCCCGATGACCGGGCCGTGCAGCTGGTCGACCAGGTCGCCTCCGCCCTCGAGGCCGCCCACCGGCAGCAGATCATCCATCGCGATCTCAAGCCGGAAAATATCCTCCTCGATGAAGAAAACAACGCCTACCTCTCCGATTTCGGCATCGCCATCGAAGGGACCCACCGGCAGGGCGGTCCTCCGGATACGCCCATCACCTCTTCGTTTTCCTCAATTTCCCCGGAGGAGATTCGCCAGGAGCCGCTCACCCCGGCCGCCGACATCTACTGCTTCGGAGTTCTCCTCTACGAAATCCTGACCGGCCGGCCGCCCTTCCCCGACCAGACTTTCGCCGGCCTGGTTCACAAGCACGCCACCCAACCGCTGCCGTCGATCACCCCGGTTCGCCCTGATCTCGCGCCCGGTGTCGACGCCGTCATTCAAAAAGCGACCGCCAAGGAACCCGGCGACCGGTTCGCCTCCATCCAGGATCTGGCGCTGGCTTTCCGGCGCGCCATGGCGGCCGGTGGCGACCGGATTTCCCCCACCGCCCACGCGGCTCGCCTGGCGCTCGAAAATCCTTACAAAGGGCTGGCCCCGTTCACGGAAAATGACGCCCCCCTCTTTTTCGGCCGGGAGGCGATGACGGCCCGGCTGGTGGAGCGGCTGGCAACATACGAGAACTTCCTGGCCCTTGTCGGGCCGAGTGGATCGGGCAAATCC
>JBFFZG010000114.1:0-13822 GCA_041568735.1 Promineifilaceae bacterium (SeqCode) | reverse complement strand
GCTGTGCGCCGCCGAAGAGGGTGCCTGGCGCGACGGCCTGGCCGCCGCCGCCGGCCGCCAGCAGACCAGCCAGCAGGGGCTGCTCGACGAGCTGGCCGCGTGGCTCTGGCCTCTTTTGGCCGCTCTCCAGCTGCAGCCCGATCCCTTCTACGCGGCGCTGGCCGATCTCACCGCCGAACTGATCATCCACCACCACGCCCCCGCCGCATCGCCGCCGGTGCTGGCCGCCCCTACCCTCGCCTTTCTCGACGAGCCCCAGACCGGCATCCGCGAGATCGCGCGGTTTCTGCTGGCGCCGGTGCGCAGCGGCTGGTTTCTGAGCCGGGAAGATATCACCGGCTTCGCCCGGATGCTGGAGCTGCCCCGCGGCTTTGGCGGGCGGGAGCAGACCCTGACCAACCTGTTCCGCACCGCCGCCCACTACGAACGGGTGCCGGCCCTGGCCAGGCTGCTCGAGGGGCACGAACGCCGCTGGCGCGCGCGGTATGCCGCCTTCCAGGCGCAGGCCGCCCCCGGCCGTCTCGGCGTGGAAAACTGGATCACCCGGCTCGATGCCACCCGGGCGCTGCTGGCCCGCCTGCAGGAGACCGCCACCCCACCCGTCTGACGGCCGGCGCCCACTTCCCGGCCGATCGATCCCCTCGAAACGCCAGGATTAATGGCCTTTAATCTTCCCGGATCCCCAGAGGTAGATCGGGTGAAAAAGTCATAAATTCTCACTCGAGAGACCCCCGCTCCTGTTTTCTGCGTTACTTTCCTCGCCCCAGCCCCACTTATACTGCATAAAACCGGTGTTAGATATCCGAACGCCTGGCCACGACCGGCCGCCGCCTGCTTGATATCCCCTCCCTGATGCCCCGGCGGTCCCGCTTTCGGCCCCTCGTGGATGGTCCCCCCCGCGGCCCACGCCGGACCGCACCGCCAGGGCTGGGAACAGCGGCAGCCGGCCATGTCTTCACCCCGAAACACCACCAGACGATCACCTTGCAGAGAACGCCATGGCGAAAAAACCGCGCATCATGCTCTATTCGCACGATACCTTCGGCCTGGGCCACCTGCGCCGGAGCCTGGCCATCGCCGAGCGGCTGGCTGCGGCCGTTCCCGGCTCCCAGCAGCTCCTGATCACCGGGTCGATGGTCGCCGGCGCCTTCGGGCTGCCGCCGCGTCTCGATATGATCAAGCTGCCGGCCCTGAGCAAGCGCTCCGGGGGCGAATACAAAGCCAGGACCCTGCCGCTGACGCTCAAACAGACCCTCGATTGGCGGGAACAGATCATCCTGCAGGCAGCCGTGCATTTTAAACCCGACCTCCTCCTGGTCGACAAGGTGGCCGCCGGCGTCCAGGGAGAACTCCTGCCCACCCTGCGCCACCTGCGGGCCTTCAGCCGTGGGACGAAGATGGTACTCGGCATGCGCGATATTGAGGACGCGCCGGCGGCCACGCGGGCGGATTGGGAGGCGCTGGGCACGGAAGCACTCCTCGAATCCCTCTACGACCGGATCCTCCTTTATGGAGAGCGGACCGTCTTCGATCCCATCGCCACCTATGGGCTTTCCCCGGCAATCGCCGGCAAGGTGATCGAATGTGGTTATCTGCGTCGGGACCAGGTCGCGCGCCCTGTGGACACCGTGCGCCGGGAGCTCGGGGTCGACGGCGGCCGGCTGATCGTCGTGACGGCCGGTGGCGGGGGAGACGGCTTTGAGCTCATAAAAGGCGCCCTGGCGGCTGCGGCGGGACCCCTGGCGAATGGCGCAATCCAATTCCTGCTCGTGACCGGCCCCCTGATGGCCGAGCGCAAGCGAAAAATCCTGCGGCGGGCGGCCGAGGAGCAGCCGGTGACCCTGATGGAGTTCACGCCGGACCTGATCAGCTATCTCAACGCCGCTGACCTGGTCGTCAGTATGGCCGGCTACAACACCGTCTGTGAAATCCTTTCCCTGGGCAAACGGGCCGTCCTGGTGCCGCGCCGGCAGGGGCGGGCCGAACAGCGGCTGCGCGCCGGGGCGCTGGCGGCCCGCGGCCTCGTCCGCTGCCTCGACCCGGAAGTCTTCACCCCGGAAACCCTGGCCGCCGAAATTAAAGCCGGGCTGTCCGGCCCGGAGCCGAATGTCCGCTTAAATCTCCATGGGTTGAGCCGGACGGCCGCCGCCATCGCCGACCTGCTGCCGGCGAAACAAAAATGGAAGCGGACCGGCGCGGGCCGACAGGCATCGGAGCCGGCTGTCGAACAACCCCTGCTGGAACCGATGGAGGTGTCCCCATGAAGATCGCCTACTGCTTAAAAATGTATCCCCGGTTTTCTGAGACTTTCATTGTCAACGAGATTCTCGAACTGGAGCGGCGCAAAACAGATGTGCGCATTTACGCGCTGCACAAGCCGGATGATGGCCGCTTCCACGGCATTCTGGCGCGGGTGAAGGCCAACGTCATCTATCTGCCGGAATATCCGGATCGGGAGGCGGTCCGGGTGGCCGCCGCGGCCGGGCGGGTGGCCGCCGCCTTTCCCGAAGCCTACGCCAGCGCCCGGGCGGCTGTCGACGCCATCGGCGAGCCCTATGCCACCAAGCATTTCGACCGGGCCGTTCTCATTGCCGCCCACCTGCTCGACCACCCGGTGGACGCCATCCACGCCCATTTCGCCTCGAGCGCCACGCGGGTGGCCCGCCTTGTCAACCAGCTCATCGGCCTGCCCTACTCCTTTACCGCCCATGCCAAAGATATCTTCCACGAGGATGTCCGGCCGGAATCCCTGCGCAAAAAGATTCGCGACGCCCGCTTCGTCGTCACCGTCAGCGAATTCAACCGCCAGCACCTGGCAGCACTCATGGGGGACGAAGGAGGGGATATTCGCACGCTTTACAACGGCATTGATCTGCGCCGGTTTCGCCCACCTTCCCGGCCGGGCGGCCGGCCGGGCAAGATCCTGGCGATCGGCCGGCTGGTGCCCAAAAAGGGGTTCGACGTCCTGATCAAAGCCTGCGGCTGCCTGCGGGATTGGGGGCTCGATTTCTCCTGCGACATCATCGGCAAGGGGGAAGAAAAAGAGGCGCTGGAGCGGCGGATCGCCGGGCTCGGTCTCATCCGGAGGGTTCGTCTCGTCGGTCCCCGTTCCCAGGAGGACGTCATCCGCGCCTTCCGGCGCGCCGCGATCTTCCCCCTGCCCTGCATCGTCGGGCCGGATGGCAATCGGGATGGGCTGCCAACCGTCCTCCTGGAGGCGATGGCCGTCGGGCTGCCCGTTATCTCCACCCCGCTGACTGGCATCCCGGAGATCGTCGATGACCGGGAGAACGGCCGCCTCGTGCGCCAGAACGATCCCCTCGACCTGGCCCGCGCCCTGGCCGAGCTGCTGCGGGACCCGGCCCTTGGAGAAAGCTGGGGGCAGGCCGGACGCCGCAAGGTCGAACGGCTGTTTGACGTGCGGACGAACGCCGGTCGGCTGCGGGAGTGGCTGGCCGAACCCGCGCCCATCCCGGCAGGCGCACCGCCGGAAAGGATTGGGGTATGAAAATCTTATTCCTCTGCGCCGATCGCGGCATTCCAATCCGGGGAGATAAAGGGGCGTCCGTTCACGTCCGCATGATGGTTTCCGCCTTTGCCCGCCTGGGACATGAGCCGGTCATCCTCTGCCCACGGGCCGGCTTCCCCGACGGCCCCGAACCCGCGGGCACCTTGATCGAAATCCCGCTGCCGGCTCCGCCGGTCGACCGGTCCGGCGACCTGGCCGATCTCCACCAGTTCATGCAGTACAACGACATCCTGCTCGAGGCAGCGGAAAAGCTCGTCCGGGAGGGAGGATTTGATTTTATTTACGAGCGCTATGCGCTCTGGAGCGACGCTGGCAGCCGGCTGGCCCGGGCGACCGGGCTCCCGCTGGCGCTCGAAGTCAACGCCCCGCTGATCGAAGAAGCCGCCCGCTACCGCCGGCTGCCCGATCGAAAGCTGGCCGAGCAGATCGCCCGGGCCCAGTTTCAGGCGGCCGCTCTGATCACCGTGGTCTCCGAACCGCTGCGCCGCTTTGCCGTCGAAAATGGGGCCAATCGGGAGCGGGTTCACGTCCTGCCCAACGGAGTGGAGGCCGCCCGGTTCCATCCGGCCGTCGACGGGGCGGCCGTTCGCCGGCGTTTCGGTCTCCAGGAGCGCTTTGTCGTCGGGTTTGTCGGCCGGCCGCGCCCCTGGCACGATCTGGAAACCCTGGGCCGGGCCGTCAAAAAACTGCGCCGGGAGGATCCGCGCTGCCATCTTCTGCTGGTCGGCCAGATGCCCGATCGGCTGCCGGCCGTTTTTTCGTCCGATGAGCTGAAAAGGGAAGTCACTTATGCCGGAGCGGTGCCCCACGACCAGGTTCCGCACTACATCGCCGCCATGGATGCCGCGGTCTCCCCCCACCCGCCGCTCGAAAATTTTTATTTTTCACCCCTCAAACTGTTCGAGTACATGGCCTGCGGCGTGCCGGCGGTGGCCGCCCGCATCGGCCAGCCGGCCGCCCTCATCCGGCATAAAGTCAACGGCATGCTCTACCGGCCGGGGAGCGTGTCCGACCTGGCCGGCTGCCTGCGCTACCTGGCCCGGAAACCGGCCCGGGCAGACCGCATCGGCTGGGAAGGGGCGGTCTCGGTGCTGCGCAGCCGCACCTGGGAGCAGAACGCGGCCGCGGTGATCCGCTGGATCGCGGCCGATCGCCCCCGGCCGGCGGCGGTTGAGGCGCCGGCCGGCCCTGCGCTCCCGTTGCTCGACGAAAAACTGCGGCGGCCGCTCTACGCGGCCAGCCGGCCGGACCTCGTGGCTCCGGTCTTCCGCCGCCACCTGCCCCCGTTTGGCCCGGATGGGGCCTACTGGCTCGATCGGGTCGACCGGGTAGCGCTGCTCAAATATAAGCCCGGCCGCCGCTGCGTCCTGGCCTACGATCTGGCGGCGGTCCACCAGCCGACCGGCCGTCCGGCAAGGATTCCCGTCATCGGCAAGGTGTTCCGCGACAATCGCGGGGAGTGGCTGCACCGGATTCACGCCTTCCTGCAGGCCAATGGCTTTGGCGCGAACAGCTGGGATGGCCTGTCGGTCCCGGAGTCTCTGGCCGCCATCCCGGAACTGCAGATGCAGGTACAGGCTCGGGTCGCCGGCCGGACGCTCAACGAACTGGCCGCCCAAACCAGGATCGCCCACCTGATGCCGGTTGCCGCCCGTGCCCTGGCCAAGCTGCACCGGCTCACCCCGCCGGCCGATCTCCGCTGGCTGCCTTCCTATCTGTTAGGCGATGAGCTGGAAAACCTGGGCCGGTTTCGGAGCCAGCTGCTCGATACCCGGCCGGCGGACCGGGAGCTCGTCTGCCGGCTTTTCGACCAGCTGGGCCAGCTGTCGGAGGACCTCGCCAGCCTGCCCGAACCGGCCCTCGTCCACCGCGATTTCTACTACAGCCAGCTCCTGTTTCAGGGGGAAAAGGTGACCCTGATCGATTTCGATCTCTTCTCCATGGGGGATCCGGCCATCGATGTGGCCAATTTCATCGCCCACCTCCACTTTCTCGGCCTCGATCTGCATGGGGATTTTCACACGTATGCCGGTGAGGCGGCCGATTTCCTCTCCCATTACGTGCAGTTCCGGCCGGTCGACCTGCTCTTTCTCGAGCGGATGGCCTTCTATCAGGCGGCAACCTATTTCCGCCTGCTGAACGTCGTCGCCAGCCGGCCCGGGCTCGTTCACCTTTTCTATCCGATCGCTTCCCGGACGACCGATTTCCTGGAGATGGCCTGAATGGGACAAAAGCCGCCCGCCACCGGCACCCGGCGGCGCAGCCGGGACATTCCCCTGCTGGGGATCGACAGCCGCTACCTCGGCTATCTGCGGCCGTTCAGCGGCTATCTCCTGTTTTCCCTGCTGCTGATCGTCATCGTCGCCCTCCTCGACATTGTCGCCCCCTGGCCGCTCAAATTCATTGTCGACAACGTGCTGGGGGGGCGGCCGTTTACAGGACCGATCGGCGAGCGGCTGACGGCCTCTTTTGGCACCGACCAGCGCATCCTGACCGCGGTGCTGGGAATGGCCCTGCTGCTGATGACCGTGCTGCAGGGAGCGACCGCCTTCGCCTTCGAGTACATGAACGGCCTGATCCAGGAGCGGTCCACTTTTCTGCTCCGCTCCCACGTCTTTGCCCACGTGCAGCGGCTCTCCCTGCAGTATTTCGATCAGCGGCGGCTGGGCGATACGCTCAAGCGGGTGACCGAGGATTCCGGGAAAATCATGTCGGCCCTGGTCGACAGCATGGGTCAGCTCCTGATCGATGCCTTCAAATTTATCGGTTTTGCCGCGGTGATGCTGTTTATCAACTGGCGCTTTTCGGTCATCGTCCTGGCCTATGTTCCCCTGATGCTGTTCCTGTACGTCACGTTTCGCCAGAATATCCGGGCAACGGCGCGGGATGCGCGTAAGCAGGAAGGGGAGATGATGAACCTGACCCTGGAGACCCTCAGCGCGATCCGGGAGGTCAAGGCGTTCGGCCGGGAAAGTCACCAGCTGGCCCAGTTCGAGGCGTTCGGCCGGGAAAAAATCCGTTCGGCCCTGCGCTCGATTCGCTGGGAGGCGTCGTTCAGCCCGGTGATCGATTTTATCCAGGCCGGCAGCACGGCCGCGGTCATCTGGTACGGAGTTTCCCAGGTGCTGATGGGCCAGTTCACGATCGGCGAGCTCCTCATTTTCATGTCTTATCTCAAGGATATTTACCGGCCGCTCCGCCATTTCAGCAAGCTGGCGGCTTCCCTGCAGAAAGCGGCCGCCAGCGCCGACCGGCTGAACCTGGTTCTCGATGCCGAACTGGATATCCAGGATGCGCCCGATGCGCTCTCGCTCGGCCGGGCCAGGGGTGGGATCGCCTTCGAACGGGTCGATTTCGCCTACCCCAGCGCCCCCAAAAAGTCCATTCTGCAGGGGATTGATCTCCAGATCGCGCCGGGGCAGGTCATCGCCCTGGTCGGCGGCACCGGGGCGGGTAAGTCGACCCTGACCTCTCTGATGATGCGCTTCTACGATGTCACCGGCGGCCGGATCACCCTCGACGGGCATGATATTCGTCGCATTCGTCTGCAGGATCTGCGGACCCAGTTTGCCGTCGTCCCGCAGGAATCGGTTCTGTTCGCTCGCTCGATCCGGGACAATCTCGCCTACGGCCGGCCGGAGGCCTCGGAGCAGCAGATCATCACCGCCGCGAGGGCGGCCAACGCCCATGAATTCATCGTCCATCTGCCCCACGGCTACGACACGGTCGTTGGCGAGCGCGGCGGCACGCTGTCCGGTGGACAGCGGCAGCGCATCGCCATCGCCCGGGCGCTTCTGCGCGATGCGCCGATCCTGATTCTCGACGAACCGACGGCCGCCCTCGATGCGGAATCTGAGGACCTGGTCATGTCGGCCCTCGACCGGCTGATGAGCGGGCGCACGACCTTCATCGTCGCCCACCGGCTGTCGACGATTCGGGACGCCGACCGGATCGTCGTTCTCGACCGGGGACGGATCGCCGAAATGGGGACGCACGAAGCGCTGCTGGCCCAGAATGGGGTCTACGCCCGGCTCGTCTCTCTGCAGCTGGGAGAGGCGGCGCCTCCCGGACGGGAATTCATGCTGGAAGCTGCCGCCCCGGCGGGCGAGGGGGGCGAGCGATGGTGATTGGACGCTGGCTGTGGCTGGGGATCGGTGCGGTTCTCCTGCCTCCCCTGGTCGTGACGGTGCTGGCCTTTCAGACGCTGGCGGCCGTCGATCCGGCCGACCTGGTGATCGGCACCCCGCTGGTCATCACCCCGACCGCGGATGACGGGAGAATCCCCGAGCTCCGGGCGGGCGATCCTCAGCCGCTCTTCCAGGCGGCCGTGATGGCTTACCGCGAGGGAAATTTCGCCACGGCGGCGGCCTATTTTCGGGCGGCGGCGGCGCTGCTGCCCGAAGAGGCGGCGCTCTGGAACGGCCTGGGGCTGTCGCTGTCGGCCCAGAACCAGATCGAGCCGGCCGCGGCAGCTTTTCGCGAAGCCCTGCGGCTCGATCCGCAGATGGCCGAAGCCCAATTCAATCTCGGATCCCTTTACCAGGCGGCCGGCGATTTTGCGGCGGCGGCAGCCGCGTTTGAGGCCGCTCTGGCCGTCGATCCGTCGCTGGCGGCCGCCCATGTCGCCCTCGGGGCCCTTGCCCACGAGCAGGGGGAGCTGGCGCGCGCGGCCGCCGCCTTTGAGCAGGCGCTGGCACTGGATCCGGATTCGCTGGAGGCCGCCTTCAACCTGGCCGTCGTCCGGGCCGGGCAGGGAGACACGGATCGGGCGGTCGCCCTGCTGGAAGCCGCCGCCGGCCGCCATTCCGGGGAAGCCGGGGTTTATTACCAGCTCGGCCTCTTTTACCGGGCCCGACGGGAACCGACCCGGGCGCGGGAAGCGTTTTCCCGCGCCGTCGAACTCGGTAAAGAGAGTGAAACCGGACGGCTGGCCGCGGAACAGCTGGCGCTGGAGGAGACGCCGGCACCCTGATGACCATTTTCTGGAGGAGAATCCTTTGATCGATCACATCAAATCCCGAACCAGGCTGCTCGTTCTCGTTCTGCCGGCGGCCGTCGTCACCCTGGTGAGTTTATACGGGCTGGTTTCCGGAGTCCTTGTCTCGGCAGCGGACAGCCGGCCGGGGGATTGGCTCTATCCGCTCCGGGCGCCGACGCTGCGGCTGCAGTACACACTGACCGACAATCCGCTCGAGAAGGAGCAGATTGAAGCGTTATTGCTGGCTTACCCCCCGCTCATTTCCGTGCCCCCGGTTGTCGAAGGCGATGTGCCGTCTCGCGCCGGGGATTCGGATCCGGCGTCGGGGTCGCCCGCCGTAGCAGACCCGCCTTCGAGCGATGGGGGCAGTGGCTTCACGGCGCGAACGTCGGAGGGATCGTCCAAACCGGCCGGCGTGACGTCCTCCCCACCCTCTGAAAACCCACCCGGCCGCCGGGAAGACCCGTCGTCAGCGGCCGCCAGCGGTGGCCGTAACAGGGGACCTGGCGGTGGTGGGGACGGCGGGAGCCAGAATGAGAACGAGAACGAGAACGAAATCAGAGAAGAGGATCGCTCCGGCCGTCGGGGCGGCGACGGGGAGGACAATCGGAACGAGAATGATTCCAGCGGCCGGGGGAACGGCCGGGATGATGCCGATCGGGGAGACGAAGGGGATCGCTCCGGGTCAAACCGGAACGAGAACCGCGATGACGACGAGGAGGATGATCGCGATGAGGACGAGAAGGATGATCGCGATGAGGACGAACGGGACCGTGGGGATGATGAAGAGGCGGATAAATCGGGTAAAGGCTGAAAGAGGGCCGGCGCTGCTTCATCCCGGCCGGCCGGCCTGGATTCCAACCAGGGCCCGGGGGGGATTGGACTGCAGGTGGGCCAGGATGCGGCCGGCCGCCTCTTCCGGGGCCAGCACGGCCGTGTCAACGACCAGGTCGTAGACCCCGTGCCGGTGAACGATCTCGAACTGGGCGCGGGCCTGTCCCAGCGTGCGATCATTGCGTGCGCGCTCCCGCTCTTCCAGAACAGCCAGGGGGCAGGTGACGCCGACGAGGTAGGCGGGGAGCCCGGCGAAGGTCTGGGCCAGGTCGACCACCCAGGCGCTTTCGACCAGGACGTGATCGGCCAGGACCGGATTCCCGGCCAGGGAAAGGGCGGCGATCGCCCGGTGCATTCCGGTGATCAAGCGGTGGCCGGTCGCGCCTCCAGCGGTCATCCGCCCCAGCACATCATCCCAGAGCGGCCGATCGAGATAGCGGCCGGGCAGCATCCACAGGAACTGGTCGAGACCGGCGTTCAGGACCGGCCCCTCCATCCGCTTCTGAAGCACCTGGATCAGCGTAGTCTTGCCGGAGCTGGAGGCTCCGTTCAAAAAGACAACTGTGCCTGCAGCCATGTGCCTCCCGGCCGATCAGCCCATTTTTTCGATCACCCGCTGCAGCATGGTCCGCACCTGCGCGGCGATTCCGGCCAGGGCGTCATTCTCGACGGCCGCCATCGAGGCGATGGGATCGACGGCCGCTACCTCCACGCCGTCCGCCGTTTCCTGCACGATGACATTGCAGGGCAGCATCGTGCCAATATGCCCTTCGGCCTGCAGCGCCTGGTAGGCCATTTTCGGGTTGCAGGCGCCGAGAATGCGGTAGTTGCGAAAATCGGCGCCGATTTTATTTTTCAGCGTCGCGGTGACGTCGATTTCGGTCAGCACCCCGAACCCTTCGGTCTTCAAAACCTCGGTAGCTTTTTCGATCGCTTGTTCAAAAGTGAGATTGACCAGAGTGGAAAAATAATAGGACATGGGTTGTTCCTCACCGGCGGACCGGTTCACGATTGGATTTTGCCGACGCCGGCCGCGCTTTTGCGATCTCAGAGTTCCGCCCACGGCCGGCCGGAGGGCCATGTTAGCACGGCCGCCCACCCACGCCAACGATCGTTACAGGATCCTTACCCACCTGGGCCGGCAGAGACCATCCGCTCGATGAGCCGCACGGCCGTTTCCACGCCGCGCTCGTCCCGGATGCGGACACCCAGGCCGGCCGCCCGCGTTTGCATGCCGGTATCAGCCAGGGTCTCCTCGATCGCCCGGGCCAGCCGCTCGGCGGTCAGCCGGCGGAAGGGAATGGGATGGGGGCCAACCCCCAGGGCGTGGAGGCGATGACCCCAGAACGGCTGGTCGAAGAGAAAGGGGATTACCAGAGAAGGCACCCCGGCCCTCAGGGCGAAGGCGGTCGTGCCGGATCCGCCGTGATGGATGATCATTTTCATGCGGGGAAACAGCCATTCATAGGGAACTTCCGCGACAGGCAGAACCGAATCGGGCAGGGATCCCCGCCCGATTTCGCCCCAGCCATGATGGATAATCGCCCGCTGGCCGGTGCGGTGGAGCGCTTCGAGCAGCAGGCCGGTCGTTTCGGCCGGCCGCCGGACCGGCATGCTGCCAAATCCGATGAAGAGCGGGGCGGGTCCCGTTTCCAGGAAACGGCGCAGCGCATCGGGCGCCTCCCAGGGTGCCGCCGGGGGAAACCAGTAGCCGGTTTCCCGGACATGGGCCGGCCAGTCGGCCGGCCGGGGGACGACGAGCGGGCTGAAGCCGTGCACCACCGGCAGGGGGCGGCCGTCCGGCCGCAGGGCGTAGCGGGCCAGGCTGATGGGCGGCAGTCCCAGGGTATTCCGCCGCCAGCGGTGGATGACCCGCCGGTAGAACTGCCAGAGCAGCCGGCTCCCCAGCCGGTAGGTCAGCCGGTTGAGGCCGGGGAGCCTCAGGTCGGGCAGCCCCATCATGGGCATCGTTCCGGTCGGCACCATGGGGATCACCGCCGCCTGGACGAGCGGCCGCCGGAAACGCTCGGCCAGGTCCCGGGCGTACAGGGCCAGCGGCAGCTGCACGACAAACAGGTCCGTTTCCCCCAGCCGGGGATCGGAAAGATCCCGGGCAAAGTCCGCTCCCAGCCGGTTAAACGTCCGCACGAGGGCCAGCATGCCGGCGCCGGCCTGCCGCACCAGCTGCCGGGGATCCCCCGCGATGGGGTGGAACGCCAGCCCGGCAGCCCCGGCTGCCTCGGCAAAGGGTGGAAAGGAAGCCAGGCGGACGGCATGACCGGCAGCCACGAGGCCGCGGCCGAGATGAATGAGCGGCTGGATATCGCCCCGGGAACCCAGGGCGATGAAGGTGAAATGCATGCTGGAGACCTCTGTCAACCGGATCCGGCCGGCCGGAATGGCGGCCGGGGGACTGGCAGAAGACCGATTGTAACACCGGATACTTTTCCTTCAGTCAATTGAGGGGGAATTAATATCCGCTGACCGGGTAAAAGGAGCGCAATTCAGGCTCCTAATGATGACAAATTTCCCGGAAATTTGGCTTTGAACCATGTAATAAATTTCAGGATTCCGCATATAATGTAGCTTGACCGCGTGAAAAAAAGTAACACTTGGTTTTCTAATTATTTTCGAGGATAAGGAGATCAATCGTGAAACGTTTTGCTTTGGTGTGTCTGCTGTTTTTATTGTTAATGGGCTGTGGGGGCGGGGAGATTTCACTGAGCACCGCCAATATCACCAGCGCCAGGCTGGCCAAAGATGAGGGGGGAACGCAGGCGACGACCACCTTTTCTCCCGGCGATATTTTTTACCTGATCGTCGAGCTGGCCAACGCCCCGGACGATACCCGGGTGAAGGCGGCCTGGACGGCCGTCGACGTCGCGGGGGCGGATCCAAATTCCCTCCTGGATGACGTCGAACTGACCTCCGGCGATGGGACGCTGACCTTCAATTTAACCAATGACAATCCCTGGCCTGCCGGCAGCTACAAAGTCGATATTTATATCAACGACCAGCTCGATCGAAGCCTCGATTTCCGCGTTTCCGGCGGGCTGGGACAGCAGGCAGAGCCGACTCAGGCGGCCGAGCCGGCCGGTTCAGTGGCGGTCGATTCCCTGGAAAAGGTCAAGACGGCCGCCATTCAAATCCAGGCCGAAGGGACCTTCACCGATCCCGAGGTCGGCACGCTGTACAACGTGGCCGGCCGCGGCTCCGGCTTTATCATCGATCCGTCCGGCATCGCCGTCACCAACAACCATGTGGTTACCGGCGCCGCCCTTCTCAAAGTCTGGGTTGGCGGGGAGCGGGAACCGCGCAATGCCAAGATCCTCGGCGTGTCGGAATGCGCCGACCTGGCCGTCATCGATATCGAAGGGGATGGCTATCCCTACCTCGAGTGGTACAGCGACCCGATCGATGTTGGTCTCGACGTCTATGCGGCCGGTTTTCCGCTCGGCGATCCGGAATACACCCTGACTCGAGGCATCGTTTCCAAGGCGAGAACCAATGGGGACACCAACTGGGCCTCAGTCAAAGCGGTCATCGAGCACGACGCCTCGATCAACCCGGGGAACTCCGGCGGTCCGCTGGTCTCGGCCGGTGGGAAAGTCGTGGCCGTCAACTATGCCGGGGCATCTCAGGTCAACCAGTATTTCGCCATCGCCCAGCGGGAGGCGCTCGATGTGATCGACCGGCTGAAAGCTGGAGAGGACTACCTCTCGATCGGCATTAACGGCTCGGCGGTCAACGATGGGCAGGGGCTGTCCGGCATCTGGGTCTCTTCGGTGAAATCGGGGTCGCCGGCCGACAAAGCCGGGGTTGAGGCGGGGGACATTATCACCACGCTCGAGGGGCTGGTCCTGGCCACCGACGGCACGATGGCCGACTACTGCGACATCCTGCGCACTCACAATTCGGACGACGTCCTGACCATCGAAGTGCTGCGGTTTGCCACCCAGGAAGTGCTGAAGGGGCAGCTCAACGGGCGCGAGCTCGAGCTGTCGTTCTCCTTTGCCCAGACGCTATCCCAGGAGGTGCAGAACAACGGATCAGGCGGAGGCAGCACGGCCTACGTCGATTACATCCAGGTGCGGGATAATTCGGGCCGGCTGGTCATGGAAGTCCCGGCCGAGTGGAGTGACATCGATGGCAGTCCCTGGTTCCTGGACAACGAGGAGATCGGCCTGTCGATCACGGCCTCGCCCAGCATCGACGACTTCAACACCAGCTGGCTGACGCCGGGCGTCTTTTTCGCGGCGACCGACCAGTTTGACCTGACCGTCGACGAGACGCTGGATGCCTTCGATTACAGCGGTGACTGCACCTTTGACGCCCGCTATGACTACGACGACAGCTTTTACGTCGGCAAGTATGATTTGTGGACCGACTGCGCTGGAGAAGGGGTCCTCTGGGTGATCCTGGCCACCAAGCCGGTAGGGGGTGGTGACACGCTTATCCTCGTGCAGATCCAGGTGGTCTCT
>JBFFZG010000113.1:0-13907 GCA_041568735.1 Promineifilaceae bacterium (SeqCode) | reverse complement strand
TTTATTCCCCGCCTCTGGGGGCAGGGAGAAAGGGGTGGGGGATCTTCCTGATCCGTCAATCAATCCAATCGATTCAATTTATGGGACCTGTTTTCCTAAAATTTGGCGCGCTCCCGGCCGGTCGGCCCTCGGAATGGAGATATTTATTGGAATCCGACAAGTGCCAATTGGGGATCCCGGCCCCGTTGGTTACAATGCCGGTCGGGATGGCAACGGCAGATCGAGAGAACACGGCCGCGCAGGCGCTGGTGGGAGCGGAACACCCCTCCGTTCAATTCAAAGCCTATCTTTTTCTGGGGTCGGCCATCCTGGCCGCTGCCGCCACCCCGATCGCCATTCGCTTTGCCCAGATCGAAGGCGTTCCCTCTCTGGCCATTATCTTCATCCGGCTGCTGCTCGCTTCAACCCTCATGCTGCCGGTGATCCTGACCCGCTACCGGCCGGCTCTCCGTGCCCTCAGCCCGGCCGACTGGGGATGGACCATCGCCGCCGGCGCCTCTCACATCATGGGGCTCGTTTTACTCTTCTTTTCTCTCGAATTCACGACCGTTCTCATCAACAGTGTCCTGCGCCAGACCTCGCCGCTGTGGGTGCTCGTCCTCGAAGTTCTTCTGCTGCACACCATCTTTCGCCGCCGGGTCTGGCTCGGCGTCCTGCTGGCCATCACCGGCACCCTGGTCGTCGGGCTGACGGGCGTGCACGAGACGACGGCCGGCCGCAGCGATCTCATCGGCGGCGGGCTGGCCCTGCTCAACGCCTTTTTCATCGCCGCCTATCTCATTCTCGGCCGCAAACTGCGCGGGAAGATTCCGTTTTTCGCCTACAGCTGGGTGATTTTCGTAACGGCGGCCGTCATCGCCGGCGTCGTCATCTTGGCGACCGGCACCTCGCTCCTTGGCTATTCCGCGGCCGGCTACATCTGGGTCATCATCATCACCTTCTCGGCCCAGTTTATGGGCCACCTGGCCATCAACGCCAGCCTGCACCACTTCCCGGCCACGGTGCTGAGCGTTCTGATGCAGTCCTCGGTGATCCTGTCGGCCGTGCTCGCCTTTTTCTCGCTGGGCGAACTGCCGACCCTCTGGCAAATCACCGGCAGCCTGATCATCCTGGGGGGGGTGGTCCTGGTCACGCTCCGGCGCCGCCGGCCGCCGCCGCCGCCCGACCCGGGTTAAGATCGGGGCTCGAGACCCCCTCTCTGCGGCAAAGCTCAAGATGAAAATCTGCCCGTCCGTGCCCCGGCCGGTGCTATAATCGAGAAACCCTGGCTGCAAACCGAACCGCGACGCGAAAGGAGGCATGCATGATACTCGCCGTCGGGTCCGATGAACGGACCCATCTCACCGACGTTGTCCTGGCCAATCTCCGCGAACGGGGCCACGAGCTGGTCCTCTACGGACCGCTGGCGGGCGAGGCGGAAGCCTGGCCGGCCGTGGCCCGTCACGTGGGTGAAGCCGTGGCCGCCGGGCAGGCCGATGAGGGGATCCTCTTCTGCTGGACCGGCACCGGCGTGACGATCGCCGCCAACAAGGTGCCGGGCATCCGGGCCGCCCTCTGCGACGAAGCCGAGACCGCCCGCGGCGCCCGCCTCTGGAACCGGGCCAATGTGCTGACCCTCTCCCTGCGCCGGCTTTCCGAAGTCAAGGCGGCCGAGGTGCTCGAAACCTGGTTCAGCACGGCCTACGCCCCCAACGAGACCGACGACGCCTGCCTGGCCGAGGTCGCCCGCCTGGAAGCGGATTATGGGGCCCAAGCTCCAGATGGCCGGAAGAAAAGGGTGGTGCCGGCCGGCCGGGGCCGCTGAAGTCCGGCCATGGAGGGCGAAACCCGCTTCATCAGCGAGCCGATCGAGGTCGATTGGGACCAGCCCCCGCTCCTCGAAAAATCCCCGCGCTGTCCCGACCGCTTCACCTGGAATGGGGGCGCCTTCGCCATCCGGGAGCTGCTGCAGGAGTGGCAGGATACGGAGCGGCGCGGCCGCATGGCCCGCAATATGCGGCCGGAAAATCTGGCCCGCGCCCGTCTGAAAGGGTCGTGGGGGGTTGGCCGTTTTTTCTACCGGGTGCGGGTCGACGACGGCCGGGTCTTTGATCTCTACTACGACCGGGCGCCGGAAGGAACGAAAAATCGAAAAGGATCCTGGATGCTCTACCAGGAGATTCTCACCGGGGGGCATGGCCTTTAAAACTCCACTCTGGGCGGCAGCCCTCCTCTTCGCTCTCTGGCTTCTCACGGCCTGCCGGTCGTCGGGCCTGCCGGCCGATCCGGCCGCGGCGCCCACCGTGGAAACCGCGGCTTCGACGCCGACGGCCGCCGCCAGGGTTCGCCTCCCGGTGGCAGCGCCGGGTGAGCCGACTTCCCCCGAGCCGGAAGACGGCTCACCCCCACCCACGGCCCCCCCGCCGGCTGCCCCGTTCCCACTCGAGCGAGCGGCCGTCCCCTGTGGGAACACACTGCCCCTGCTGCCGCCGGTGTCGGCGGCCGAGACCGTCTCCCTGG
This sequence comes from Promineifilaceae bacterium (SeqCode), assembly GCA_041568735.1. Classification (GTDB taxonomy): domain Bacteria; phylum Chloroflexota; class Anaerolineae; order Promineifilales; family Promineifilaceae; genus WTJY01. Next base: position 11,408 of record JBFFZG010000113.1, on the reverse strand, counting down.
ATCCTCGTCCCGTCGACCTGGCGCTGGTCGAGGAGCGGCTGCCGGCCGCCGCCCGCAGCGCCTTCCAGTGGCTGCTCGCCCATCCGGATGATGTCGCCCTGGTCGCCTTCCAGGCCGGCCGGGAAGCGGAAGGGGTCTACCTCAACGCCGATCGCTCCATGCCGATCGCCTCGGTCGTCAAATGGCTCCACCTGGTCGCCTATGCCGAGGCGGTGGCCGCCGGCGAGCTCGACCCCCTGGCCAGGGTGCCCCTGTCCGAGCTCGAGCGGTACTACCTGCCGGGCTCCGACCTGCGCGCCCACGAGCGGGCGATCGAGCAGCTGCGCCAGGACGGCCGGGTCACCCCCGCCGGCGAAATTCTGCTCGAGGATGTCGCGGCGATCATGATGCGCTACAGCTCCAACGCCGCCTCCGATTATCTCCACATCCGGCTGGGGCAGGCGCGGCTGGAGCAGACCACTGTCGACCTCGGATTGGCGACCCAGACCGCCCCCTGCCCCTTTCTGGGGCAGTTTCTGATCATGGACGGCCGCCTCCTGCCGGAGGGGATCCCGGCCGGCCCGGCCGCCGCTTTCGCGGACCCGGACCGGTACGGGCAGGCGGTCATGGATCTGGCGGAAACGTTCAGCCGGTCGGCTGCCTTTCGCGCCCTGGCCGGCCGCTGGCGGGTTCCCCTGGCCCAGCAGATGGCCTTTGTCGACGCGGTCAGCCCGCAGGCCAGCGCGGCCGACTACAGCCGGCTGCTGGTGCGGCTGGCCCAGAACGGGCTGAGCAGCGGGGACAGCAGCTTTTTCGCCCGGCGGCTGGCCGAGTGGCCGATGCGCTTCGCGGCAAACCAGGCTCATTTCGACAACCTGGCCTACAAAGACGGCAGCCTGCCCGGGGTGCTGACCCTGACCTACTACGCCTACCGTCGCGGAGATCCGGCCCCGGTGGTCGTCGTCTTCTTCCTGCGGAATCTGCCGCGCCCGACCTACTTTGAATTTCGCCGGAGTTTGGCCAACGACGAGCTGGCCCGCTGGCTCCTGATCGATCCGCCGGCGATCCCCCTGCTCCGGCGCGCCCTGCAGCGGCCGCTCCCCTGACAGGAGGGGGCGCTGGCAGAAGGAAATCATGAGAAGCCTTCCGAATTTGCGAAAAAGTCGGCACAATCGCGCATCTTTTAGCCAACCACCGGGTTTTATCCCCTGAATTCAACTCAACGCATCCAGGCGGCCGGTCCGCCGCCTGCTGGCAAACCGAGAAGGAGGGCACATGCCACAAATGAGAGCGGCCCGGCGCGTCGTCGTCACCGGCATGGGGACGATCAACCCGCTGGGCCACACAGTGCAGGAAACCTGGGATAATGCCGTCAACGGCCGGAGCGGGATTGGTCCCTTAACCCAGTTCGATACAACCGACCACAAAACCCAGTTCGGCGGGGAGGTCAAGGGTTTCGATGCCGAGGAAGTCTTCGGCCGGCGGGATGCTCGCCGCATGGATCGGGTGACCCAGCTGGCCATGTACGCCGCCCGCCAGGCGCTCGACGACGCCCGCTTCGACCAGGTCGAGGAAGAAACCCGGCGCCGCACCGGGGTCATCATCGGCAGCGGCATCGGCGGCATCGCCTCGACCCTGGAAAATCAAAACCTGATGCTGGACAAGGGGCCGTCCCGCGTCAGCCCCCATTTCATTCCGATGATGCTGCCGGACAGCATCCCGGCCCGCATCTCCCTCGAGTGGGGACTCTGCGGGCCCAATATGTCGATCGCTACCGCCTGCGCCAGCTCGACCAATGCCATCGGGGAGGCGGCCGGGATGATCGCCTATGGCGGCTATGACATGATGCTGACCGGGGGGGCCGAAGCGGCTCTGCTGCCGGTGGTCATCGCCGGGTTCAACGTCATGGGGGCGATGTCGACCTGGAACGATCGGCCGCTGGAGGCCTGCCGGCCGTTTGACCTCGACCGCAATGGTTTCATCCCTTCAGAAGGAGCGGCCATCCTCATGCTGGAAGATTTCGAGCACGCCGTCGCCCGCGGCGCCTCGATCTACGGCGAGGTGATCGGCTACGGCGCCACTGCCGACGCCTATCATGTGACCGCCCCCCGCGAGGATGGGGCGGGCGCGGCCGAATCGATGCGCATCGCCCTCGAGCGCTCGGGACTCAAGTCGACCGATATCGACTACATCAACGCCCATGGGACGAGCACCGAGCTCAACGACCGGATGGAAACCCTGGCCATCAAGGACGTCTTCGGCGAACACGCCTATGACCTGGCGGTCAGCTCCACCAAGTCGATGCACGGCCATCTCCTTGGCGGCGCCGGGGCGCTCGAGTGCCTGATCTCGTTGATGGCCATGGCCCACAGCCTGCTGCCTCCCACGCTCAACTACACGACCCCCGATCCGGAGCTCGATCTCGATTACGTGCCAAACCAGGCCCGGTCGAAAAATATCCGGGCCTTCATGTCCAACTCCTTCGGCTTCGGCGGGCACAACGCCACCCTCATCTGCGCCAAAGTCTAGCCTCAATCGGGCCAACCACCAGAAAGCGAAAAGCACCGGAATATCCGGTGCTTTTTCTGTTCAGAACGGAAGTCTAGCCAATCCGTAGAACTGCAAATGGGAAAACGTATAAAAACCGATCATCTTTCCCCTTATTTTTCGTTATACTAAACATTGCCTGAAATAGATTTCCTGAAGCAGCCATCACTTATTGGCCTGTCGAGGAGAGAAAAGACTGTGGGTTTTCGCATTCGCTTTCGCACATGGGCGCTGTCCCTCCTGCTGCTCCTGCTGCTCCTGCTGCTCAGTCTGCCGGCGGCCGTTGGGGCGCAAAATTCCCAGGCCGGCTGGCAGGCGACCTATTGGAACAATATCGACCTGTCCGGCGATCCGGTCCTGCGCATTTTTGAAAGCGATCAGGGCAGCAATCCATCCCTCGATCGCAACTGGGGCACCTGGCGGCCGTGGCCGCAGGTGGAAACCGACCAGTTTTCCGCCCGCTGGGAGCGCACCCTGACCCTGCAGCCCGGCCGCTACCGCTTCACCGGCACGGCCGACGACGGCATGCGCGTCTTCGTCAACGGGGTCAAAATCATCGACGAATGGCAGAACACGGTCGTGCGCGCCTACACCGGCTACGCCGACGTGCCGCGGGAAGGTCCCGTCACCATCGTCGTCGAATACTACGAATTCACCAACGATGCCGTCGCCAAGCTGACCTGGGACCGCATCTACGGCTCCGACGGCATCATCACCGGCCAGACCTTCGTTCCCCGCATCACCGGCTGGCGCGGCGAGTACTTCAACAGCCGGGAGCCGGTCGGGCTGCCGATCTACGTGCGCGATGACGCCGAGATCAACTTTGATTGGGGGATCGACTCCCCCGTGCCGGAAGCGATCCGCTCCGAGGGGTTCTCGGTGCGCTGGTCGCGGACGGTGAATCTGCCGGCCGGCACCTACCGCTTTAAGACCGAAACAGACGACGGCGCCAGACTTTATGTCAATAATCAGCTGATTCTCGATCACTGGCAGAGCCAGACCTTCGCCGCCCACACCGCCGACTGGAACCACCAGGGCGGGCCGCTCAAGATCGTCATGGAGTACTACGACGAGCTCGGGCTGGCCGCCGCCCGCCTGAGCTGGGAGCGGCTGGGAGAGGCGACCCCGATCCGGCCGGCCGGACCGGCCGGCATCTGGTCGGCGGAATATTTTAACAATACGATCCTGGCCACCGGCCCGGTCGGGGTGCGCCAGGAGCAGGCGATCGACTTCGACTGGGATCGCCCCGCTTCCCCCGTCCCCCAGTACATCCAGCGCGAGGGGTATTCGGCCCGCTTCAAGGCGACCCTCAGCCTGCCGCGCGGGAAATACCGCTTCGTCGTGACGGTCGACGACGGCGCCCGCCTCTGGATCAACGAAAAGCTCGTGCTCGATAAATGGCGCAAACATCCGGAGATCACCTACAGCGTCGACCTCGACCTGCCCGGCGGCCGCACCCCCGTGCAGCTCGAATATGTCAATATGGAAGGGGATGGGCGGATCCGGCTCACTTACGAGCGGCTGGACGGCCCCCTGACCGAAGGCGGCCAACCAGGAGCCGGCAGCGGCGCCGGCAGCCCCGGCGGCCCTCCCACCACGGACAGCGGATCCGTCGTGCGGGTGCGCACCAGCCGGGCGAAAGTGCGGGCTGTAGCCAGCTCGATCGCCCCGGTGCTGACCACCCTGCGCCGGGCGCAGACCGCGCCGCTCACCGGCCGCTCCCTCTACAATACCTGGGTCCAGATCCGGCTGCCGGACGGCAGCAGCGGCTGGTTGAGCGTCCTGGACATCCAGCCGCTGCCCGACATCGACGCCCTGCCCATCGTCGAGGAGCCGGTCGAACCGACCGGCGAGGAAACCCTGCCGCCCGGACCGAAAGCGGTGGTCGTGCGCAGCACCCTCAACCAGGTGCGCAGCCGGCCGAATATGATGAGCGATGTCCTGACGATCCTGCCGGTGAACAAAGCGGTGCCGGTGCTCGGACGCAACCGCTTCACCACCTGGATCAAAGTGGAGCTGCCGGACGGCCGCAGCGGCTGGATCGGCGCCTTCTATGTCACCGCCGATTACGACCTCTCCCTGCTGCCCGAAACCGGTGATTGACACCCAACGCAGCCGACACCCTGCCCACCTGGCCCGGCAATGAACCGACCGAACGCCGGCGCAGACCGGATGGTTGAAACCCTATCATGAACCAGATTCTCTCCCTTTTCACCCTGGCGGCGCGCCGGCTCTGGAGCCAGGCTCTGCTGATGGCCTGCCTGATGGTCGGGCTGGTGGCGGCCGTCGGCATCCTGTCGGCCGTCCCCCTCTACGCCGACGCCACCCAGAACCGGCTCCTGCAGGGTGAGCTGACCGAATCCGGCAGCTTTCGCCCCCCCTTCGCCTTCATGTGGCGCTATATCGGCGCCTGGAACGGGGATATCACCGTCGACGCCTACCGGCCGGCCAACGCCTATCTTTCGGAGCAGGCGGCCGACGTGATCGGCCTGCCGCTGCAGCAGATCGTCCGCCACGTCAGCACCCTCAAACTGCGCCTCTTCCCCGGCACCCAGACCGGTTTCGCCGGCGGGGAGCCGCTGATGTGGGCCAACCTCGGCTTTTTGACCGAAATAGAAGCCCATGTGCGGATGCAGGATGGGAGCTTCCCCCCGACGGCCGTCGACGGCCGGCTGCCCGTCCTGGTCAGCCAGGCCACGGCCGACCGGCTCGGCCTCCAGGTCGGGGAAGATTACACACTGTTTGGCTCCGGCCGCAGCGGGGCCCAGATCCCCATGGTCATCGCCGGGGTCTGGTCGCCGATCGACCCGACCGATCCCTACTGGATTTATACGCCGGAAACCTTCAATGACGTCCTCCTGACCAGCGAGGAGGCCTTTTTCGGCACGGCCGCCCCCCAGCTGACCAACCCGATATCAACCGCGGTCTGGTACCTGATTCTCGACGGCCGAACGGTCCGCCCGGCCCGGGTCAACCGGCTGCTCGGCAGCATCAGCACCGCGGAGGCGCGGGCCAGCGCCCTGCTGGCCAACACCACCCTGGAAATCTCCCCGGTCGGCGCCCTCTCGAGCTTTGGCGACACGGCCGGCCTGCTCACCCTCAGCCTGACCCTGTTCAGCCTGCCGATTATCGGGCTCGTCCTCTACTTCGTCAGCCTGATCGCCGGGATGGTCGTGCAGCGCGGCCGCTCTGAAATCGCCATCATGCGCAGCCGGGGTATCTCGCGGCGGCAGGTGCTGCTCCTCTACGCCCTGGAAGGAGCGCTGCTGGGCGTCAGCGGTCTGGTCGCAGGGCTGTTCGTCGGCCAGTGGACGGCGGAGATCATGGGGCGGACCCGCTCTTTCCTGGTGGCCGATATCTTCGGCAGCACCGCCTACGAAGGGATCGTGACGGTGTTGAGCCTGAACGCCGTCGGCTACGCTCTGCTGGGCGTCTTCCTGACCCTGGCCGCCCTCTTCTGGCCGGCCTGGCGCAATGCGGGACACACGATTGTCACCCTGCGCACCCTCCAGGCCCGAGATCTGCTGCGGCCGGCGTGGCAGCGCTATTATCTCGACGTCTTTCTGCTGGCCCTCCCCCTCTACGGCTGGTACCAGCTCGAGCGGCAGGGAACCCTGGCCGCGCTCGGCGCCGGCAGCGATCCCTTCAACAACCCGCTGCTTTTCCTGGTGCCGATCCTATTCTGCTTCGCCCTGGGGCTCGTCGGCATCCGCCTCTTTCCGGGGTTGATGGGGGTGCTGGCCTGGGTGGCCGGCCGTCTGCCGTGGACGACCCTGCTGATCACCACCCGCCAGCTGGCCCGCACGGCCGGCCACTACACCGGACCACTGCTGCTGCTGGCCCTGACCCTCAGCCTGGCCACGTTCACGGCGTCGATGGCCGAAACATTTGACGATCACCTGCACGACCAGGTCTATTACAGCGTCGGCGCCGACCTCGCCCTGGTGGAGCTGGGTGAAAGTACTTCCCGGCCGCAGCAGCCGGGCGCTCCGGGTCAGCCGCGGCCGCCCGATAATCAACCCAATCCAAACGAGCCGGATTACCTCTTCCTCCCAATCGGCGAACATCTCGAGATTTCCGGCGTCGAACGAGTCGCCCGCGTGGGGGATTACCAGGTAGTTTCCAACATCAGCGGCCGGCAAAAAGAAGGGCGCATCCTGGGCATCGATCGGATCGACTTCGCCCCCATCGCCTTTTACCGCCGCGATTTCGCCAGCAATGAATCGCTCGGCGGCGTGCTGAACCGGCTGGCGGTCGGCCGGCAGTACATCCTGGCCAGCCGGGCCTTCATGCAGGAGGCCGGCCTGCAGGTCGGCGACCCGATGCAGCTGACCCTGCGGGCGGGCAGGCGGACGGCCCGGGTTGACTTTGTCATCGCCGCCCCGCTCGACTACTTCCCGACACTTTATCCGCAGGATGGACCGTTTTTCGTCGCCCATCTCGACTATCTCCACGAAGCCCTGGGCGGTGTCTATCCCTACAACGTCTGGCTGCAGACCGACCCCGAAGTCGACTCGAGCGCCATCGTGCAGGCGGTGCGGGATCTCGGCATCGTCGTCGTCAGCGCGGCCGATGCCCGGCTTAAAATTATCGAAGCCCAGACCCGACCGGAGCGGCAGGGATTATTTGGCCTGCTGTCGGTCGGCTTTACGTCGGCCGCCATTGTCACGGTAGTCGGCTTTATCGTCTTCGCCGTCGTCTCCTTCCAGCGCCGCTTCATCGAGCTGGGCATGATGCGCGCCGTCGGCCTGTCGAAGCGGCAGATGGCCGCCTATCTCGTCGGGGAACAGGCGGTGCTCATTATCAGCGGCACCGTAACCGGCACCCTGCTCGGCGTCTGGGCCAGCACAATTTTCATTCCTTTCTTCCAGGTAGGCGCCGATAAAACGGCGCTGGTGCCTCCTTACAACGTGCAGATCGCCTGGGAACAGATCGGGCTGATCTATGCCATTTTTGGCGCAATGTTTGTCGCCGCGGTCATCGTCCTCTTCATGCTCCTCAATCGCATGCGGCTCTTCGAGGCGGTGAAACTGGGCGAGACAGTTTAACTCTGACGGTAGGGTGATTGAACATGGGAAAACAAATCGATTCACTTCCGGCCAACAAGCCGATCCAACGCCTGATTCAGGGCTCCGTGATGCTCCTGGCCGGCCTATTCCTGCTCCTGCTCCTGGCCGGCTGCGGCGCGACGACGCAGTCGCTCGACGAGCTGCCGACGCCAACCCCTCTGCCGACCCCGGTCGTACCGGAAAAGCCAACCTACACGGTGCAGCAGGGGACAGTGATCAACGCCCTGGTCTTCAACGGCCGGGTTTCTCCGATCGTCGAAGAACAGCTTTCCTTCGGAAAACCGGGCACCGTACGCGCGGTCTTCGTCTCCCAGGGGGATGAAGTCGAGGCCGGAACGGTCCTGGCGGAGCTGGATATCAGCGAAATCGAAAAGGAAATTCAGCAGGCGGAGATCAACCTGGCCACCGCCATCGCCGGCCTGGAAAAGGCGGAGCGCGAGCACGCCGAGAATTTGCTCAAGGCGGAGATCGACATGCGCAAAGGGGAGCTGGAAGCCCAGAAGGCGGCCGCGGAGCAGAGCTCCATCTCCGATTTGACGCAGAAGCTGCTCGATCTGCAGAAGGCGCAGGAAGCGGTCGGCGCGGCCGCCCAGGGCTATCAGGAGGCGCTCAGCAACACCAATGTGCCGCAGGAATACATCGACGGGCTGGCCCGCGGCCTGGAGGAATCCGAACAGGCCCTGCTGCTGGCCGAGGTGACCTACCAGGATGCCCTGCGCAAAGACGGCGCCAAGGCGATCGACGCCCAGATCAAGGAGCTCGACCAGCTGCTGAAAGAAGCCGCCTATCAAAAACTCCTCGAAGGGCCGGACAACACGGCCGAGGTGGCCGTGCAGAAAGCCGAGCTGGCCCTGCAGGAAGCCCGCGAAAAGCTGGAAAACGCCCAGCTGACGGCGCCGTTCTCCGGCCGCATCCTCAACATCACCATTCGCAAGGGCTCCCAGGTCGAGGCGCTGCGCACGGTTTTGGTGATCGGGCAGGTCGACAACCTCGAAGTGACGGCCAATCTCGACGCCACTGACCTGGCCAAATTGAGCGTCGAAGCGCGGGCCACCATCCGTCTGCGCAACCGGCCGGAGCAGCCCCTGGAAGGACACATCCGCCAGCTGCCCTATCCCTTCAGCGGCGGCACCGGGTCGGGACCGGGCACCGGCCAGCCGGAGGACCGCTCGGTTCGCATTCAGATCGACACCGCCGGGGTCTCGCTCACCCTGGGCGAGCTGGCCGAAGTGACCGTGGTGCTCGAAGAAAAGGAAAACGTCCTGTGGCTGCCCCCGGCCGCCATCCGCCGCTTCCAGGGGCGGCGCTTCGTCGTCGTTCAGACTCCGGAAGGTGGGCAGCAGCGGGTCGACGTCCGGTTGGGAATTGAATCGTCCGACCGGGTAGAAATCCTGGAAGGATTGGAAGCCGGCCAGATAGTCATCGGCGAGTAAGTTCCATCGGGAACCAGACGCCGGCGGCGATCGTTTATCAGGTATCGCCGCGCCACCGGGTTTGCCCCGGCGGCGCCGCGGTCGTCAAAACGCAGACATCATGTCATTTATCACCAGTGAAAATCTCGTCAAAATTTACAAGGTGGCCGAACTGGAGGTCATCGCCCTGCAGGGGCTCGATCTGACCATCGAAAAAGGGGAAATGGTCGGCATCGTCGGCACCTCCGGATCCGGCAAAAGCACCTTTCTCAACATCCTCGGCGGCCTCGATCGGCCGTCGGCCGGCCGCATTTCGGTCAACGACCGCGACCTGCTGAAGCTGTCCAATCGCGACCTGGATGCCTATCGTCGGGAAGACGTGGGCTTCGTGTGGCAACAGCCGGCGCGAAATTTGCTACCCTATCTCACGACGGAAGAAAACGTCCTGCTCCCCATGACCATCGCCGGGTTTCCCCTGAGAGAAAAGCAGGAGTGGGCGCGTGAACTTTTAGAAGAAGTCGGTTTGTGGAATTTCCGCCAGCACCGGCTGACCCAGCTTTCCGGCGGCCAGCAGCAGCGCACGGCCATCGCCGTGGCCCTGGCCAACCGGCCGAAGCTCCTTCTGGGAGACGAGCCGACCGGAGAGCTCGACTCGGTGACTTCCGATGAAATGCTGGCCCTCTTTCGGCGGCTGAACGAAACGCACGACCTGACCACGGTGCTGGTCACCCACGATCCATCGGTCTCGCGCGCGGTGGATCGGGTCATCACTATTCGGGACGGGCGGACGAGCAGCGAAACGGTGCGCCGGAGCCGGGGGCAGGCGGCCGTGGTCGCCGGAGAAGCCGAAGGGGCTCCCACCGCGAGCGACACCTTCGACGAATTTGTCGTCGTCGATGGGGTCGGCCGGCTGCAGATTCCACCGGAGCTGCGCGAGCAGATCGCCCTGGGCGACCGGGTGACGCTCAGCACGACCGAAGATGGGGCGATCCTCATTCGACCGGCCGGCCGGTCCAACAACGGCCGCGGTCCCACTCCCCTGATCGCCGACGAACAGCCGCCCCCGGCAGCCAGAGGGTGGCGCCGGTGGCTGAAAAGGCTGAACTGATTTCGAAATACCGCCGGTGCGGCAAAATCCCGGGCAGCCGGGATTCCAACGCCCGAGTCAACATGGAGTAGAGAAAATGACTGGCAAGAAAGGGGTTTTTTGGTTGTTACTCATGCTGCTGTTCGTGCTGGCCGCCTGCCGGCCGGGCAGCAGTGAAGATCCGGGAGACGAGCAGGCGAACAGCAACGATCCGTCGAAGCCGGCCGACACAGCCGGGCAGGTGCGGATTTCCTTCGCGGTCAACGGCTGGGAGCGCGGCCGCTACGACCAGGTAATCAAGCAGTTTCACGCGGATAATCCCGACGTTCAGGTGCGGGTGATCAGCATCGAGGAAATCGTCGGCAGCCAGGGTCTCTATGGCCCGGAAGGAGATCTGACCGAAGGGCTGCTCAAACTGGTCCAGGGCGCCGACCTGATGAGCACCTATTTCGACCCGTTCATGCTGCGGGAGGGCTACTTCCGGGACATGGGGCCGCTGCTCGACAGCGATCCCAATTTTTCCCGGAACGATTTCTTCCCGGGGGTGATCGATCCGTATATCCTGGACGGCAAGCTGCTGGCCGTTCCCTTCCGCTCCGGCTACGGGGTGGTCTTTTACAACAAGGACATCTTCGACGCGGCCGGGATGGATTATCCGCAGCCGGGCTGGACGTGGGACGACATGCGGGCCACGGCCGAGGCGCTGACGATTCGCTCCGGCGACCGGGTCTCGCAGTGGGGGGTGTCCCTGCAGAACTACGGCCAAGTTTCCATGCTGTGGAGCATGGGGGTGCAGCCGTTTACCCGCAACGGCCTCCTCTTCGAGCCCAACTTCCTCGATCCGGCCGTCCAGGCCGGGATCCGGGACTATCTCGGCTGGTACCTCGACAACGGGGTGGCCCCGGTCGAACGGTATGACGAAACCACCGGACAGGTTCTCATCTCCGGCGATCCGGCCCCTTCCGGGATCTACGGTCTCATCGAAGAGGGCAAGATCGCCATGTGGGTCGACAGCGCGGAAGCCCTGCAGTGGCGCCGGGACCAGGGGACGCTCAATCTGGGCGTCGCCCCCTATCCGATTTCCGCCAAAAACGAATTTACGACGCCGGCCCAGCCCTACGGCAACGTCTTTATGATCAGCGCCGGCACGACAAAAACGGAAGCCGCCTGGAAGTTGATCAGCTACCTGACCGAGCATATCGACGAGGTCAGCGCCAACTACGAAGAGAACGCCCTGCCGGCCCGGCGCTCGGCGGCCGATAAGAGCGGCTACTGGGAAAAAATCGACCCCGAACTGGCCGCCGCCCTGCGATA
>JBFFZG010000112.1:0-13918 GCA_041568735.1 Promineifilaceae bacterium (SeqCode) | reverse complement strand
TTCGCCCGGCTGGCGTGCCGCTCCCCGCCGAGCTGTTCGTACCGGTCGAGCAGCCGGGCATGCTCGGCGACGACCCGCTCGAGCCGGGCGGGATCTTCATAGACGGCCGGCTCCCCCATCTGCGCTTCCAGCCGGTGGAGCTTATCTTCGACCGCGCTCAGTTCGGGCACGGCCGCCAGCACCTTTTCGAGAATCGTCCCCTCGTGGTCGAGGCGTGGCTCCTGCTCCAGCCGGGCCCAGGTCAACCCGGCCGCCCGAAAAATATGGCCCTCTTCCGCCTCCAGCTCCCGGGCGATCAGTTTCATCAGGGTCGACTTGCCCGCCCCGTTGGGCCCCACCAGGCCGACCCGCTGCCGGTCCTGGATCTCCCAGCTCAACCCGTCAAACAGCCGCCGGCCGCCAAGATTGACGGAAACCTGGTCGAGGTTGATGAGGATTTCGGCCATGAGATAAAAGTTCCGAGTAACGGGTTCCGAGTTCCGAGAAGAGAGTTAAGAGTTGAAAGTCGAAAGTCGAAAGATGAAAGTTGAAAGTTGAAAGTTGAAAGATGAAAGTTGAAAGATGAAAGAAAGAGCCTCAAGAACCATATGCGGAATTCGTTCCACTTCCCCTTTCCACTTTTAACTTTCCACTTTCCACTTTTTACTCTCCACCATCCCCACCTCGGCGCTCTCCGACGGCCGTTCTTTCTTCGGCTTGAGGAGGAGCCAGGCGCCGATGAGCAGGGCGGCGACGCCGACGATGACGCCGCTGAAATCACTGACAAAGGTGCTGATCGCTTCCCACTGGCTGCCAAAGATATAACCAAGCGTGCCGTAGAGCAAGATCCAGGTCAGCTCACCGGCCAGGTCGTACCCGACGAAGGACCAGAGGCTGTAGCCGCTCGTGCCGGCGACCAGATTAACCGGAACGGCGATCGGGGTCAGGAGCCAGCGGGTGAGATAGACCGCCACCCCGCCCCGCTTTTGAAATTCGCCGGCGGCGTTCTGCCAGGCGGCCGTGTGGGCGAAGCGGCGGTCGATCCAGCTGCGGGCGACCCGGCCGATGCCAAAGCTCAGCGTATCGCCGAGTACGACTCCCACCAGCCCGATCGACAGAGTCGGCACCAGGGAGAGCACCTCCTGCCGGACAAAGGCGCCGGCGGCGATCACAAACAGGGTGCCGGGCAGAGGCACCCCGAGGGCGCCGGTAAAAAGCGCCAGGGCCAGCACGGGCGGTCCGTAGACGACGATCCAGTTGAGAAAAAGATCGCTGATTTCACTGAGGGTCATGGGCCCACTCCGGCGGCCCGCAGGACCTCTTCCAGCGTCCGGATGAGTTCCGGCATGCGGTTTGGCTTCAGGTCAGGCTCCCGTTCGAGCATGCCGAGCGGCCGGTTGGCATGTTCGTCGCTTGCCGGCAGCCCCAGGGCGGCCAGCAGGTCGGCTTCCGGCACGCCGGTGCTGTTGGCGATGTAGCGGATGCTCATCCAGGGCTCCACCCGGCCGAGCTCCACCGTCACCGGGTTGGCCCGGTATTCGAGGATGATTTCCCGGACGCGCTTGAGAATTTCCGGATCTTCGCTGACCGGCGGCCGCCGCGGCTGGAGCCGCCGGTTGATCCTCCCGAGCGGCGCGTTGGCATCCCGTTCGTCATATTCGATGCCCAGTCGATCAAACAGGAACTCTTCCGGCACCCCGTAGGCGACCGCCACAAAGCGGGCGGTCATCCAGGGCTGGATCGCGCTGACGTCGGCCGTGCCGTCGTCCAATCCCTGCTCCTGAATGTAGCGCAGCCGCTGGAACGAGCCGTAGGCGCGCATGCCGAAAACACCCACCAGAACCACTCCGAATAAAATCAAACCAAATGCCGCCAGGAGGCGCCAATTTCTCTTTAACATATGATGACCGTCCTGAAATCTGAATGCCAGGCGACTTTAACGAATTCCCCTGAAGAAACCAAATAGGTCGCTCGGCTTTCGAGGCGACGTTCCGCCTGCCCATGGTCCGGCCGTATTATGGCCGAAACATGTTGCAAAAATGTGTAGATGATCTGGAAAAAGGTGGCTGGGCGAATTGGGGATTCATGCTATGATTCCCGACACTTCACCCCGGGTAAAATACACCGATGCGCCCCTGGTTTGCCAAACTTTCCCGCTGGCCCGCCCTGCCGGTTCTCCTCCTCATCCTGGCCCAGCTCTTTTGGGCCGGCAACGGCGTTCTCGGCCAGGGCGTGCGCGGGGTCATTCCCCCCATCAGCCTGGCCTTCTGGCGCTGGGTGCTGGCCTTCTTCTTTTCCCTGCCGTTTACCTGGCCCCATCTCCGCCGGGATTGGCCGGTCGTGCGGGCCAACTGGCCGATCATCCTCATCCTGTCTCTGACCGGCATCACCCTCTTCAATACCATCCAATATGCCGCTCTGCAGACGACCAGCGCCATCAACAGCTCCCTGCTGCAGACCCTGATGCCCTCGGTGATCATCCTGCTCTCCTGGATCCTGTTCCGGGAGCGGATCAGCGGGCGCCAGGGGGTGGGGGTGCTCATCTGCATCGCCGGCGCGGTGCTCGTCGTGACCCGGGCCGACTGGGCGATCGTGCGCGGGCTGCGCTTCGTCTGGGGGGATATTCTGATCCTGATCGGCGTCCTCGTCTACGCCCTGTACTCGGTCCTGCTGTCCCGCCGGCCGGCGATGAGCGGCGGCGGCTTCCTGGCCTGGTCCTTCCTGCTGGGCTTCCTCATGCTGTCCCCCGCCTATCTGTGGGAGCTGAGCACGGCCGGCGGCTTCGCCCTGACCTGGCCGGTGGCCGCCAGCCTGCTCTACGTCGGCATCTTTCCCTCGATCCTTTCCTTTCTCTGCTGGAACTACGGCGTGGTCGTCCTGGGCTCCAATCGGAGCGGGCTGTTCGTCAATTTGCTGCCCGTTTTTACCGCGGCGCTTTCGATTCTGCTGCTGGGAGAAATCGTCCGCTGGTTCCACCTGGCCGGGCTGGTTCTCATCTTCGGCGGCATGCTCCTTTTCAACCGGGCGCGCCGGATGGCCTGGCAGCCGGCCGCCTGACTTCCCCATCCAAAAAAAATTGAAAAAACGTGGGACTTTTCCAAGGCCGGTCCGTGGTAGATTGGTCGACAACACCGCCACACCAAGGACGCCCGCTTTTCCCGGGTGATCGTCTTCCATGGGGGAGACGGTCGCCCGGACGGGCCACAACCGGAGAAGAGCCATGACACACAACCGCTTCCGGCGGCCGGCGCTGGCCGGCCTGCTGTTCCTCCTGCTGGCCGGCGCCGCGCACGCCGCTTTCCTCGACACGGCTATCGACTTCACCGGCTTCACGGGGGCCGGTTTTGCGCCCGCCCCGGCTCCCGGCCAGCTCGACAGCGATGCCTGGCAGGTCGAGGGGTTGAGCGACGGGGATCTCCTGTTCGGGGGAGAGCAGGCAGCGGGGGATTTCGCCCGCGGCCAGTCGGCCGGCGGGGTGACCACCGGCGGCCTGTACGCCTTCGATACGGGGGGCGGCAATACGATACTGGGGGTGCAGCCGACCGGCACCGACTTCACGCCCGGGAGCTTCACCCTGCGCCTGCGCAACGGAACCGGGGCTGCGGTGTCGGGGGTCGACGTGCGCTACGACGTCTATATTTACAACGACCAGGATCGCTCGGCCGCGCTGAGCTTCGCCTACTCGACCGATGGGGTGGCCTTCACCCCGGTGCCGGCCGCCGACCTGCTGACAGCGGAAGCGGCGGCCCTCTCCCCCTCCTGGGAGCTGGTGACCCGTACCCTGACGCTCGAACTGGCCATCCCTGTCGACGGGCTGCTCTACCTGCGCTGGAGCGGTGATGACGCGGGCGGGAGCGGCTCGCGCGATGAATACGGGCTCGACGAGATCCAGGTCACCGCCCTGGCGCCGACGGCCGTGACGCTGGCCGGCCTCACAGCCGGGGTCGCGCGCAGCGGTCAGCTGTCAATGGGGCAGCTCGAGGGGGCGGCCCTCCTGACCGGTGGGACCCTGTTCCTGCTGCGGCGCCGGCGCCGGCGCGGGGGCGCTCACAGGGTGCGACCCGAAGGGGGAACCATGTGATATGATTCCGCCATGTCCCGCGAGAATCGATCGCCGGCCGGGCCGGATCTCTCTCTAGAAACAGCGGCCTGGGCCCGAAACGGCTCCCCACGCATCGCCGGTCTCGACGAAGCCGGCCGCGGCGCCCTGGCCGGGCCGGTCGTGGCGGCCGCGGTGATCCTGCCGCTGGAAAATCGTCCCCTCCTGGCGGAGCTGGCCGGGGTGAACGATTCCAAACAGCTGAGCGCCCCGGTGCGCGAGGTCCTGTTCGAGCGAATCACCGCCCATGCCTGTTCATACGGCGTGGGGGTGGTCGAGGCGGATGAGATCGACCGCATCGGCATCCTCCCGGCGACCCGGCGGGCGATGCAGGCGGCGCTGGAGCGGCTCGACCCCGGGCCGGCCGCCCTGCTGATCGACGGCCGGATTCGCCTGCCGCGCGTCAATCTGCCCCAGGAGTCAATTATCCGCGGCGACGGCCGCAGCCTGACGATCGCCGCTGCCTCGATCCTGGCCAAAGTAACCCGCGACCGGCTGATGATCGCCCACGATCCCCAGCATCCGGGCTATGGCTTCGCCGCGCACAAGGGCTACGGGACCGCCGCCCACCTGGCCGCCCTCACCCGCCACGGCCCCTCGCTCCTCCACCGGCGCAGCTTCGCCCCACTGCGGCTCGGGCTGTTTGGAGAGTGGGGAACGGGGAACGGGGAACGGGGAACGGGGGTTGGGGGTTAGGAGTTGGGGGTTGGGAGTTGGGGGTTGGGAGTTGGGAGTTGGGGGCTGCTTCCAGGAAGGGCGATCAGATTCCAGCAGCCGGCAGTCAACCATCGACAGCCCGCGCCGGCGCCCACTTTCCACTTTTTTCCACTTTAAACTTACCACTCGTCACTCGGCACTCGGCACTTTCTAGACACCGACAGCCGTCGTCTCCTTCACCTCTTTCAGAACGACGCTGGTCTGGAGGCGGTCGACGATGCGCAGGCTGAGGAGATCTTTCATCAGGAACTGGTCGAGGTGCTCCCGGTTGCGCACAGTGACTTTGAGCAGGTAATCCGCCGTGCCGGTCAGCCGGTGGCACTCGAGGATCTCCGGCATGCGCTGCACGGTGGCGTCGAAATCGGATACGGAATCGGCCACATGTCCCTGCAGGGTCACCTGCACAAAACAGAGCATATCGTAGCCGACAGCCGCCCGGTCGACAATGGCCGCGTAGCGCTGAATGACTCCGTTTTCCTCCAGCTTTTTCAGCCGCTTCTGCACGCCGGAAACCGACAGATCGACCTGGGTGGCCAGTTCGGCGCTGGTGATGAGGGCGTTTTCCTGCAAGCGCTGCAGCAGGATCCGATCTTTTTCGTCGAGGTCAACTTTCATGGCTTTTCCTCTGTTCGCATGGGTGAACGGCCCACATGGTAGCGGTGCGGGCCGATTTGTCAATCGTCGCAGCCGTCCGCCATCTTAAAGATGCGCCTCCAGCCAGCCGGCAATATCCACCATGACCTTCTCCTTCTCCGGTTCGTTGAGCAGCTCGTGGTAAAAACCCTCATATAGCTTGAGCGTCTTATCCGGCGATGCCGCCCGGCTGTAGAGGAGCCGGCTTCCTTCCAGATTGGTCAGCCGGTCGGCCGTTCCATGCATGATATACAGGGGGACCCGCACCGCCTCCATGCTGGCCTGAATCTGGAGCAAAGCCTGCAGCAGCTCGGCCCCCGTGCGCGCTAGGATCCCCCCACGGTAGCAGGCCGGATCTTCGTCGTAGGCGCGCACGACGGCCGGATCGCGCGAAAGCGCGCTGCTGTCGAGCTTCTGGGTCGGCAGGCGGGGGGCCAGCCGGCCGAGCAGCGGCGCGACTTTCATGAGGAGCGGCGAAATTTCCGACCCGGGCACGAGCCCGGGCGCGCTGAGGAGCAGGCCGGCCAGATCCGGCTGACGGGTGATCGTCCACAGGGCGGCCACGGTCCCCCCCATGCTGTGGCCGAACAGGAAGAGCGGCCGCACGCCGATCTGGCTGCGGACCCGCTCGACAAATAAATCGACGTCCTGCAGATAGCGATCGAACGAGCGAATCAGACCGTTTTTGCCTTCGGAGCGGCCGTGCGAGCGGCCGTCAAAGGCATACACGGCGATCTGGCGCCCGTTCAAATATTCGGCCAAGTGGCGGTAGCGGCCGCTGTGTTCCGCCAGGCCGTGGCAGACAATCAGAGCCGCGCGCGTTTCGTCGGCCGGCAGCCACGATTGAGCGAACAGGGTCAGGCCGTCGGCGGTTTTGAGCGTGGATTCAACGTGCATCTTCGTCCTCGATCCAGGTCAGGTGCCCGAATTTTCGGGCAGGGCCGCAATCAAATCCGCGATCTGGGCCGGGGATTCATCGCGCAGCGACAGCGACAGGTCGGCCAGCTCGCGGTAAATCGGCCGCCGCTCGGCCAGCAGGTCGGCCAGCGAACGCGCCGGATCGTCCGGGTAGGGGAAAAAAGGGGGCATTCCCCATGCCATGATCCGCTCCAGCAGGACCGCTTCGTCCACCTCGAGGTACAGAATGATTCCAATCTGGCGGAGCAGCGGCCGGTTGGCTTCCGCCAGCGGCAGTCCCCCGCCGGTGGCCAGAATGCAGCGGGGCAGGCGGGCGGCGGCCAGCCGGATCAGCGTGCTCTGTTCGAGCTGCCGAAAAAAGTCCCGGCCGTGCTGCTGGAAAATCGCCCGGGAGCTCCGGTCGATCCCGGTCTGCCGCCGGTAATCCACCTCCAGCTCCTTGTCGACGTCGTAAAACGGGAGGCTGTAACGGTGGGCCAGCAGCCGGCCAACCGTCGTCTTCCCGCTCCCTTTCATGCCGATCAGCACGAGCGGCCGGGGAAAGGGAAAGGAGACGGGATCGCTCATTTCTCGACGAGCTCAAAGCGCGCGCCGGCGGCCGTCATTTCCGGCACGTAGCTGCCGAACGACTTCTCGACCATCTGCGCGTCGGAAATGCTGGTGACCCCTTCCGAAGCCAGTCCGGCCACCGAGAAAGCCATTACCATGCGGTGATCGTAGTAGCCGTCAATCTCCGCCCCGCACAGCCGCCAGGAGCCGTCCTGGTGGACGACCAGACCGTCCTGCCGCTCGGTTATTTTCGCCCCCATCTTTTTCAGCTCGGTGCAAACGGCGGCAATGCGGTCGCATTCCTTCCAGCGGGCCGTCTCCGCGTTGTAAATGACTGTCTCACCCTCGGCGAAACAGGCGGCGACCGCCATGGTCGGCAGCTGATCAGGCAGCTTGTTCATGTCGACTTCAATCCCCTGCAGCCGGCTGGTCCGCGCCGTCAGCGTGCCGTCCGGCCGAATGTCGACATCGCCCCCCATCTGCTGCAGCAGGTAGACCATCTGCTTGTCCCCCTACGGGTCGTCGAGATCCATCCCCCGGACCGTTATCTCGGAATCGGGCGAGATCAGGGCGGCCAGCAGCGGGTAGCCAGGGGTCGACCACTCATTCGGGATCGTGACGTCGAACGCCCGGGGAGGCGGATTGCCCGGCAGGTGATAATGGGTGTAGGTGCCGCCCACGTTTTCATACCGCAGGCCGGCCCGGTCGAACCAGTAGAGCAGGAGGTCGATGTAGTCGGTTTCGCCCGGGTTGTCGACGGTGATGTCGACCGGTTCGGGCGAGCAGGCGGCCGCCACGAGCAGGCTGAAAACCGGCTGGCAGCTGATGCCGTTGATCCGGGTCGACCCGCCGCTGACCTTCCCTTTAAAAATGAACGGGGCCATCCCATCCCCTTTGGTCGAGATGCAGGTAACACCCAGCTCGTTGAACGGCTCGATGAAATGGCGGGTAATTTTGCGCAGGGTGCGCAGGGATTCATCCCCGGTCAGCACCGTCCAGCCGGGGCAGGCGGCCGCCACGCCGGCGATGAAGACGAGCATCGTCCCGGAATTGTTGACGTTGATAATGTCGGCCGGTGTCTGGAGCTTCCCGGCCACCCCCCGCACCCGGAAGAGAACATCTTTTTCCAGCTCCTCGATCTGCGCCCCGTAGAGGCGCATCGCCTTAACCGCCTCCTGCCAGTCGCTGCTGATCTTCGGACGCCGGATCAGCGACTCTCCCTCGGCCAGCGAGGCCAGGATGAGCGCCCGGAAGGAATGGGTTTTCGACGGCGGCATCGAAATCTCCCCGCGAATCGACCCGCTTTTCTGGGCTTTTAAATACAACATGCGCGAACCTTTTCTCCGTTCCTCGTGATTGGCATACTCGAACAGGGCGTGAACCGGGGAAGTCGGGCAGCACGGCCGGGTTGGTGCAAAATTATAGCGGGGATTCAACGGCCGTCGATCCGAATGCGCGGATTTTTATCGGCCGGCCCGCAGATGAGCCACCAGCTGGCGCAGCCCCTCGTAGTAGCTCCCTTCCTTCAGGCCGGTGGTTTTGCCGGCGCGGACGTCATCCAGGACATTGACTCGCTGATTGACCCCGGTCCGGTCGATATCGGACATGTGCACTTCCCAGACCGGCCGGCCGTGGTCCACCAGCGCCTGGCGGAAGCTGTAGGCATAGCGAATCAGCGCCCCGGGATTGATCAGAATGCCGTCGGCCGATCGGGAGTCCTCTTCCTGCAGGAAATCGATGATCGCCCCCTCGTGATTCGACTGAAAAAAGCGCAGCCGCACCCCCAGCTCAGCCGCTATCCACTCCAGCGCCTCGTTGATCTCCCCCATCGTCACCGTCCCATACTTCGCCGGATCCCGCTTACCCAGCAGGTTCAGGTTGGGTCCGTGAATGACGAGCACGTACATGAGAAATTAACCAGCGTTGGATGGGCAGGATCCGCTTTTCGCTGCCGTCTTCTACCGCAGCTCCTGTCAACAAAATCCTGCGTTCTTTCAACTTTTCACTTATTACTTCCTGCGCCTGATCTTCTTGACCGCCTTCTTCACCGACCGCTGCACCGCCTTGTCGACCCGGGTCGGATCGAGGCGGCTGACGGCAAAGCGGCCCTGGTCGACCGATTGGGCCAGGGCGTGGTGGATGATCAGGTGGCTGTGGCGGCGCATGAATTCATTCTGGGAGGCGTCCGGATGATTTTCGGCATCGGCCGCGCGGGCGGCTTCGATTTTGGCAGCCAGGTCCCCGATTTCATCCTGCGGCAGGTAGGCGCCGACGGTGCTGAAGACCATCTCGTCCCCGACCGGCACGATGCGGGTCAGGATCAGGTCCCCTTTTTTGGCATAGCCGCTGCCGGCGGCCGACACGGCCGTCACTTCATCATCGGTGAAGAAGTCCCGCAGCCGGAAGCGGTTGGAAAAGGCGTCGAAGTCGATGTATTCGTAAGCACCGGGGGCCGGCGTATCCAGCCATCCTTCGAGTACTTCCAGCTCCCACTCATTCAGCTCGTCCCGATTCTCTTCGGCGAACTGCTCGACCAGACGCGGCTGCCCGTCGTGCCGGTAGTCGAACAAAAACCAGTCGAAAAAGCGCAGGGACTCGTTGGGGTCCATCTCGTCGGCGTTTTCGATGGAATAAAAGCCGTCCCAGTAGAGGGGGAGCGCGGCCGCCAGCGCCAGGGCGAAGCGCGCATCCTGGCTGAATTTAATCATGCGCCGGCGCAGGTCGCGGGCGCTGTTCTGCAGCTTCTTCTGCCGCTTGCGGGCTTCTTTTTCCGCCTGTTTATCGAGTTTTTGTGAGTCGCTCATCGTCGGTTTCCTCGCCGGGCCGGCCTCAATCCAGTTCGGCCAGAATCGGCAGCAGTTCGGTCAGTGATTGGATGGTGAAATGGGGTTCGATCCCGTCTAATTCCCGCGGCTCGAGCTGGGGCGGGGCCATCAGCACGCTGAGCATGTTGGCGTTGTGCGCCCCCAGAATGTCGTTCCCCGGCCGGTCGCCGATAAAAATCGCCTCGTCCGGAGTCAGATCGAGCAGAGTCAGCATGTGCCGGTAGATCTCCGGGTGGGGCTTGATGTAGCCGGTGTCGCCGGACGTGATCCGGGCGTCAAAAAAGTCGA
Organism: Promineifilaceae bacterium (SeqCode); assembly: GCA_041568735.1. GTDB lineage: Bacteria > Chloroflexota > Anaerolineae > Promineifilales > Promineifilaceae > WTJY01. The sequence continues at coordinate 3,910 of JBFFZG010000112.1, read as the reverse complement.
TCAGGCCGAAGGCTTCCAGCTCGATGTCCCGCACCCACATCGGCTGGTAGGCATTGGTGATCAGCCCGATTTTGTACCCCTGGGCGCGCAGCCGCTCGAGCACCTCGTGCGTGTCCGGGAAGGGAGTCACGCCGGGAAATGGCTCCCATTCGTAGGCGCGCATGACGGCGTCCAGGTCGATCTGCTCGACCGGCAGCCCCACCTCCTCGAAGGCCAGAGCCAGGGCGTCGACCAGCCGGGCCCCCTCCCAGGTCTCGGTCGCTTTCTCCCAGACGGCCTGGCTTTTTTCGTGGATCAGCTCGCCCAGCTCTTCGGCCGGCGGCACCGGCAGCCCCTGCCGGCTCAGGTAGCTGTGAACGTTGGCAATTTTGGGACCCATGAACTCTCGCCAGCCAACCGCCTTGCCCGACCAGTCAATCAGGGTGTCGTCGAGGTCAAAAATGACCCCCTTAATTCGCTTATTTTTCCGCATAAAATCAGTGGCCGGTCGGGTTATTTTTGATTGGCCAGCCGCTCAATAACGATCACCAGGCCGAAGCCGACCAGAGCCAGCAGCAGGGCCATGCCGATTTCACCCCCGCCGTTCACGGCCGGGGTCGGCAGCACGTTGTGCTGCTCAGTCACAATGCGGTGGCCGTCGCTGAGCACGAAATTGCCGGCCGCGTCGGTCAGCCAGGCCACGTCGACCTTCCACGGCCAGACCTTGCGCAGGCTGCCGAACATCAGGCCGATCAGGGCGGCCACCGTCACGTCGTGGTAGTTTTTGAACAGCCAGCCGAGCACCTGGGCGATCGACACGATGCCGATCAGGGCGCCGAAAGCAACCAGCCCCAGGGTGACAAAATCCCGGTCGTTGACCGCTCCCAGCACGTACTGGTATTTCCCCAGCAGGACGAGAATAAACGAGCCGGAAATCCCCGGCAGAATCATGGCGCAGATGGCGATCGCCCCGCTGAGAATCAAAAACCACCAGGCGTTAGTCGTCTGCGCCGGTACCAGGCCGACCAGGATATAGGCGCCGATCGCGGCCAGAATGCCGGCCGTGATAGCCGCGCTCCCCCAGCGGCCGATCCGCTTGCTGACGGTGAAAACCGAGGCGAGAACCAGGCCAAAAAAGAAGCTCCAGATGTAAACCGGCCGGTTTTCCAGCAGGTATTCCAGGATCGAAGCCAGGCTGAAAATGGCGACCAGGATGCCCGTCCCCACCGCCAGCAGGAATTTCCAGTTCAGAATTGCAAAGATTTCTTTGATCCGAAAGCCCAGAACCGCCTTGATGAACGGCGGCTGACCGACAGCCCGAATGGAATCGATCAGCTCTTCGTAAATACCGAGGATAAAGGCCATCGTCCCACCGGAAACGCCCGGCACGACGTCGGCCGCCCCCATGGCGACCCCCCGCAGCATCAGCCCGAGGTAGGCTGTCAGGGAACGGGTCGGGCGGGCGGCCGCGGCCGCCGCGCCCATCGTTTCACTTTTTTGCATCTCTCTCCTGTCAAACATCCAACCCTCGACGCCCGCGTCCAGGGTTGGGCAAAACATCCATATTTGGGCTGAAATGTACTGTATTCCAACCGCGGCGGCAAGAAAAGAGGCGTTGGTCCGACCGCCTGGCAGCGCCAGACGCAAAACGCCCCGGCGCACTCATCTCCGGTTCAGCCGGGAGAGCGCCGGGGCGCCGCATTGGGATCGAAAAGCGGAGTTAGCTGAAGAGCTCGCGCACGATGATGTTGCGCTGAATCTGGCTGGTCCCCTCGTAGATCTGGTAGATCTTGATGTCGCGCATCAATTTTTCCACCGGATACTCGGCCATGTAGCCGTAGCCGCCGAACACCTGGACGGCGTCGGTGCAGACCTTCATGGCCATGTCGGCCGCGAAAGCCTTGGCGTAGGCGGCGGCCGTCGTGTTCTTCTCGCCGGCGTCGACCGACCAGGCCGCCTTCCAGACGAGCAGCCGGGCCGCCTCGACCTGCATGGCCATGTCGGCGATCATGTGGCCGATCGCCTGGTGCTGCCAGATCGGCCGCCCCATCGTCGTCCGCTCTTTGGCGTATTTGATCGCCTCGTCGAGCGCCCGCCGGGCCACGCCGACGGCGCCGGAGGCGACGCTCGGCCGGCTGAAGTCGAAGACCTTCATGGCCGTGAAAAAGCCGCTCCCTTCATCCCCGAGCCGGTGGGAGGCCGGCACCCGCACATTGTCGAAGCGCACTTCGGCCGTATCGGAGGCGTGCTGTCCCATCTTGTGGAAGGGATTGCCCACGCTGACCCCCTCCCAATCCCGGTCGACGATGAAAAAGGACATTCCCCGGTAGCGGGCTCGCGCGTCGGTGCGCAGGTCGGGATTGGTGTAAGCCAGCACGGTGTAAAAATTGGCATTGGTCGCCCCGGTGATGAAGGTTTTGCCCCCGTTCAGGAGATAGTGATCCCCCTGCTTGACCGCCGTGGTGCGGATCCCGGCCACGTCGGAGCCGGCTTCCGGCTCGGTGACGCAGTAGGCGGCCAGGGAGCCGTCGGCCATGCGGCCGCCGTAATCCTGCTTCTGCTCCTCGGTGCCGGCGATCATGATGGGCAGCATGGCCAGCCCGTTGACCCCGATCGCCGTGCTGATGCCGGAGCAGCCGGAAGCCAGCTCTTCGGTCACCAGGCACTCCTCGAACAGGCTGAGCCCCAGCCCGCTGTATTTTTCCGGAATGGTCATGGTGGTCAGCCCGAGCTCCTGGGCTTTCTTGATCACCGGCCAGGGAAACTCATGCGAGCGATCGTAGTGTTCAGCTACCGGCACGATTTCATTCTGAGAGAAATCGCGCGCCAGCTGTTGAATCATTTTTTGCTCTTCGGTGAGCGTGAAGGCGACGCCGATCTGGTCCGCCGTTGGTGCTGCTTGAGCCATATGAACCACCTCCTGTAGGTTGATCTGCGCTGGGCAAATAACTTACCAATTGATCAGTAAAATATTGCGGTAAAAAATGTGTTTAACGGCCCGGCTGTCCGTAAAAATAAGACCTATTCCGCTGTCGGTTCAGCTGGTTCGACCGGTTCGGCTTCTTCCAAAGAAGTGTCTTTCTCATCCGGCAGGCCCAGCTGCTCGGCGCGCGTCAGATCGATCGTCATGACGCCGTCTTCATTGCCGTTGTCGACGACTACCTCGCGGGAAATGGCGCGGGTTTCGGCGATCGGGCCGTCGACCGCCACCTTGGAGAGGGCAAAGCCGATGACCCGGCCGGTGATGTCGAGGATGATATCCCCAAGAACAGCCAGCTTGGTGCCGCCGGGGGTGTCGATCTCCCGGCCGATCAGCCCATCGAGCTTGATCCAGCTGTCGATTTCGACCTCGTTGGAGTCGGTGATCGACGTGTGGCTCTCCACCAGAACCGCGTCCACGCCGAAAACGACCACCTTTTCCCGTGGAATCAGGTTCTCCTTGCGCCGGATCAACCCCTCTTTCCCCAGGTGAATGCCGGTCATCTGGGTGAGATTCTGATCGACGTACAGATCCTTGACTTTGCCGATGTGACGGCCCTCGTCAATGGTGATGATCGGTTTCCCAATGAGGTCTTTTCCAAGGCGCATGGCGGTCCTCCAGAACAGGTCGATTGCTGTCCTTCATTATAAACGAAAAAGAAGCTGGGATAAAGAAGAGCGCCGCAGACAGGGGAAAGTGGACCATATTCGCGAGCGCCAGCCAGCAGCCCCCAACTCCCAACTCCCATCCCCTGTTCTCCGTTCCCCGTTCCCTGTTCCCCGTTCCCCCAAAACACGCTATATTCTCCCCATGGAAACCCTCACCCTCGAACTCACCGGCATGGCCCACGGCGGGATGGCCCTGGGGCGGGACCGGGCCAATCGGGTCATTTTTGTGCCCGGGGGTATCCCCGGCGAGCGCGTGGCGGTCGAACTGGTCGACGCCCGCACC
>JBFFZG010000111.1:0-14030 GCA_041568735.1 Promineifilaceae bacterium (SeqCode) | reverse complement strand
GCGCACGAGCAGAGCGCGAAAGGTGACCGCGGCGTTCCGCTCATCGACCGCTTCCTCGGCCAGAATCTGCAGGCCGGCAAAGGTGGTCTCCCGGCAGAAGGCCTGCAGTTCCCGGCGCCAGGCGGCCTGGTCCGGCGGCCGGTTTTCCGGGTGGGTGGTACGGACGATAAAACCGGTGCGGCCCAGGGCATAGGCGGCAAAGCGGGCGCGCATGAGGGCCAGCGGCGTCGGGGCCGGCCGCCCCTCGTGCAGCGGCCGGCAGCAGTCGGCGTAGGCGCGGCCGCTGTTGCAGGGGCAGGGCTTCACCGGTTCATCCGATCAGAGCGGCTCGCTCTGCATCTCCAGATGGAGCCGGTCCCCGGTGTACGGGTGCCGCTCGGCCACGGCTTCGTCGAGCTCGACCCCAAGCCCCGGCGCCGTGGGAGGAATGATAAAGCCATCCTGCCAGGTGATCGGCGTCTTCAGGATCTCGGCGTGGAAGCCGCCCCAGGTCAGAATGCTCTCCTGGATGAGGAAATTGGGGCTGCAGGCGGCCAGCTGGATGTTGGCCGCCCCTTCGATCGGGCCGCAGTAGAGGTGGGGGGCGATCTGAACGTAGTGGGCTTCGGCCATGCCGGCGATCTTCTTGGCCTCCAGGATGCCGCCGACGCGGCCGAGGGCCATCTGGAAGATGGCGGCCGCCCCGTGAGTCAGCAGCCGGGCGAACTCGTACTTGGTGGCCAGCCGCTCGCCGGTGGCGATGGGAATGCTGGTCGACCGGGCCACCCGGGCCATCTCGCGGGCGTTTTCCGGCGGCACCGGCTCCTCCAGCCAGAGCGGGTCGTATTTTTCCAGCCGCCGGGCCAGGCGAATCGCCCCGGCGGCGGTCATCTGGCCGTGCGTGCCGAAGAGCAGGTCGCAGCGGCTGCCAACCGCTTCCCGCATCTGGCGCACGAAGGCCTCGCACCGGTCGAGCGCCTCCAGGGAGAGCTGGCGCGGGTCAAAGGCGGAATACGGGCCGGCCGGGTCGAACTTCACCGCCGTGAACCCCTGGCGCACGTAGGCAGCCGCCCGCTCGGCGGCCAGATCGGGATCGGTGTAGACGTCGGTCCGATCCCCTTCCTCGGTGTAGATGTAGGTGTAGGAGCGGAGCTTCTCGTGGATCTGCCCGCCGAGCAGCTCGTAGACCGGCCGGTTGAGCTCCTTGCCGACGATGTCCCAGCAGGCCATTTCAATCCCGCTGAGAATGCCCAGGATCGAGGTGTCCGGCCGCTGGGTGTAGCCGCTTGAATAGATCAAGCGCCAGAGCCGCTCGATCTTGAACGGATCGGCGCCAATCACGTGGCGAGCGCAGACGTCCTCGATCATGCGGGCCACGACGTGCGGGTGGAAGGGGACGGAATAGACCTCCCCGTAGCCGGCAACCCCGCCGTCGGTCACCAGCTTGACGAAGATCCAGTAGCGCCCCCCGAAGTGGGGGGGCGGATTGCCGACGACGAAAGTTTTGATTTCGGTGATTTTCACAAAATGCTTCCCTGTTAGCGGCGTGGCGGGACCGGCCGCCGGCTGCCTCCCGGCTAGATCTGGAGCACGATTTCCCCGGCCGCATTGACCGCCACCGGGTAGCGCCTGGCCCTGATCTGTGGATCGAGCAGGAACTCGCCGGTCGCGATGTCGAACTCCCAGCCGTGCCAGGCGCAGCGGAGCACCTGGCCGGCGCGGCCGTAGACAAATTGAAAATCATCGGCCGGCAGCGTCGTGCCGGTCAGCGGCCCTTCACAGAGGGCTCCTCCGCTGTGCGGGCAGTAGTTGAGAAAGGCGTAAAAGCGGCCGTCGACGTGAAAAATGCCGATCTGCTTTCCGTCCACGGTGACCAGCTTCCGCTCCCCGGCGGCGATTTCCTCCGCGCGGCCAACGATAAACGATTTTCCCTGTGCCATTCGTCCTCCTCCCGGCCGGCCGCTCACGGCGATGCGGCCCCGTCCACTGGCGCCGGCGCCTGCTGGGGCAGGCGGGTATAAACCTGGCGGGCATTCCGATCAAAAACATTTTCCCGCCAATCCGGCGGGATCGGGATTTTCGTCGGATCGTCGAAATCCCAGTGCGGGTAATCCGAGGCGAACAGAAGCGTATTTTGGCCGTCAATCGCCTCCAGGATGGCCCAGAGGTGCTCTTTATTTTTCGGGTTTTCCAGCGGCTGGGTCGAAAAGCGGATGTGGTCCCGGGCGTATTCGGACGGAAGCCGCTTGAGCCAGGGGGTTTCTTTGCGCAGCGCCTTGAAGTCGGCGTCGAGCCGCCAGAGGAGCGCCGGCAGCCAGGCCACACCGCATTCGATGACGATGAAATAGAGCTGCGGCCATTTTTCGAAGATCCCATTGGCGATGACACTGCCGACGTGGGTCATGCCCGGCTGGAGCAGAAGGGCGTGGGTTTCCCAGAAATAGGTCGTCGGCCCGGAGCCGATCGGGCTGTGATTGATCCCCCCCTGGCCGCCGAGGTGGATGGCTACCGGCAGGCCGACCTCGGCCGCCGCCTCCCAGATCGGGTGGTAGAAGCGGTCACCGTAGGGGCGGATGGAGCCGCTGGACATGAGCACCTGGATCATGTCGGGGTGGCCGCCCAGCCGGCGGATTTCGGCGGCCGCTCCCTGGGGGTCCTGCGGGGCGACGATGATCGACCCCTTGAAGCGCCTGTCTTTGGGGAGCCAGAAGTCGACCAGCCAGTCGTTGTAGGCGCGCACCAGAGCCGAGGCGTAGAACGGGTTGGCCAGAGTCGAGGCCTCGAGGGCTTCCTCCCCGGTGAGGACGGCGACATCGTGCCCGTAGCGGTCGAGGAGGCGCTCCTTCATAATGGTGTAGTGCTCCTCCTGGGTCTGCGGCTTGATATCCTGCCGGCGAAAATCCTCCGGGTGGAGCCAGGGGCGGTGGGCATGGGGGAAGGCGCCGCGGGGACCCGGCCGCTCCCCCCGCACGAAATAATCGCGGAATGTCGGCTCCAGGTACGGCAGCAGGACTTCGGCCGTTGCCCAGTCATTGTGAACGTCACAATCGATCATAACCGGTCTCCTCGTCAGGCTCCTGGGTGCAGCGATCGGTCACAAGGACCCGGGAAAAAGGTCCGGGCCTGGCGCGGGGTGGACGGCCGCCGGCGCCTGACAAAGTTTACCGGAGCAGGCGGCAAAAGTATAGTCTGAATTTGGCGCCCGGCGGGTGACGGCCGGCCGTGTCTGAAAATAAAAACGAAAGGCTCCGGTCGGGGGCCCGGCCGGAGCCTTTCATTCTTGCAAAAAATGGTGGTGACAGACTACCGCTAAACGGATGATTCGGGCTGATTGACCGGCAGCCGGCTCAGTTCCTTCCAGCGTTGATTGGCCCCACTGCGCAGGAGAGCTGGATCGAAGTTGGCCAGCACCTCCCACCCTTCAACGGATGCGATCTCTCGCATTTCATCGGTCAGTTCAACCGTCAGCACGCGCCCATCGGTCCGCAGTTCGATGGTCAGCTGCTCGCTCCCATCGTCGATAATTTCCCGGATGCACATCCGGTCCTCCCCCTGAGGATAGCGAATAAACGCGGCCGAACAGCGCTGGCAGTAAGGCAGGGAAGCATTGCAAAGATCACGATCGAGGATCACTTTCATGATTGGTTTCCCCTGGCTTGCTTACCCCTTCTAACCCAACGTCTTTTTCACTCCAGAAGATCACCGGGGCGGATCCGGCGTTTCCAGCTAGGAGAGGAAGACAGACCCTAACGATCAGTAAAGACATTTTCTCTAATTTAATTGTAGAACCGGCCGGTGCTTTCCCCCTAGTGACAAATGTGCCTGGAAACAGCCCCATTTGTCACCGGTGTCCATGAAATGAGATAAGGGGCCTCGCGCCAGAGCCAGCTGTTTGACAAACGGGTGCGCATGGCGTAATATTTAACCAGTTGGTTAAGTATTGTCATTGATTTCCCCGGCCAGAACGGGAAGAGTAAAGGAGATAACCTCATGGTGGACATTTTGCACCAGGTCGGGATCCAGGCGCCGCCGGCCGCAGTGTTCGAGGCGCTGACCACGGCCGAAGGGCTGCAGAGCTGGTGGTCCCAGCACAGCGCCATTGAGCCCCGGGAGGGAACGCTGGCCAGCGTCAGCTTTTACAACAACATGGTGGCCTTCAAACTGCGCGTCCGGGAGCTGGCGCCGGGGCAAAAGGTCGTCTGGGCGGTCGAGGGGGGTCCGCCCGATTGGGCCGACACGGAGATCACCTGGACACTCTCGGAAAACAACGGCGGGACGTTGCTCCACCTGGCCCACCGGGGTTTTGCCTCGACCGGGGGGAATTTCGCCAATGTGAACTACAACTGGGGCTGGTACGTGACCAGTTTAAAGTTCCTGCTGGAAAAAGGGGCGGGGATGCCGCACACCGATGCGGATTTAATGTCAGGGTGAGCGGGCCCGGTTCGGGTCTAACAGGAGAAGCGGCGGCCGGAGTAAATACGGCCGCTTTTTTTATGGACCTTCCCCACCGGCCAGGAAGCCGGCCAGATTCTCCAGGATCCCCAGCCAGCCCTCCCGATGATTGCGCCGGGCTTCGACCGAAGGCAGGAGCGCGTGGCTCAGGCGCAGCCGGGTGCGCCCACCCTCTTCGGCCAGCTCGATCGTCACCCGGCTGAGGCCGATGTCCATATCCGGGCTTTCCCAGCGCCAGGAGAAGACGAGCCGGTGGGGCGGTTCGACAGCTTCATAGCTCCCACTGATGAAAAACCGCGGCCGGTCCGGGTAGGTGATGCCAAAACGGTAGCGGCCGCCGCGGCGGCAGTCGAGCTCGACCACCTGGACGGCGCTCCCCGGCGGCCCCCACCACAGCGCCACCTGCTGCGGATCGGTCCAGGCGGCGAAAATCCGCTGGGCGCTCGCCTCGTACACCCGCTCCAGAACGAGAACCTCCTCCTCCTCGCGAGAATAGCCGGGGCTACCCATCATCGCCGTTCTCCTCATCCGCCGCCTCGAGGAACTGGCCGAGAGCGTCCAGCTGCCCTTCCCAGTAGGGGGCGTACAGGTCAAGCCAGCGCGATGCGGCGCGCAGGGGGGCGGCGTTCAGGGAACAGGTATGAACCCGCCCCTGCTTTTCCCGCACAAGCAGGCCGGCCCGCTCCAGAACGCGCAGGTGGCGGGAGATCGCCGGCAGGGAAATGGGGAACGGCCGGGCGATTTCCGTCACTGTCGCCGGTCCGCGGGCCAGCCGGGACAAAATCGCCCGCCGGGTTTCATCGGCCAGGGCGGCAAAGGTCATGTCGAGGGGCAGTGAGGCATCGTTAACCATACGGTTAACAATTTTAGGCGGTTCCACCCTCCCCGTCAATCCCGGCCTTCCGGCGCCAGCTCGCGGGACGCCGCGGCGGATTAAAGCTGCAGCGCTTCGACCGCCCGCGCGATTTCTTCCGGCCGGACGTAAATGATATAGCCGTAGCTCCCCTGGCCATCGGCCACCCCGCTGGCGGCGTAGACGTTGACATTCGACTCGAACAGGCGCATGTGAATCTCGACCAGCGCCCCCAGTTCGTCATCTCCCTGCACCAGGATCGCCTGATGGGGACCTTCTATCGGCAGGCCGGTCTGCTTCGCTTCGTGAGCCAGCATGAGATGGTCTTCGGGGAAGAGGGCCAGCTGAGTTTCCTGCGCCCCGACCGGCACGGCGGTGAAGGCGTGGAGATAGATGCCCCGATCGGCCAGGATGGCCAGCAGCTTGTACGCCTCTCCCGGCCGGTCATGGACCGTTGTATTGTAATAGTAGACTCGGCGGATGGTATAGCCCATGACGACCTCCTGAGGGTACTTGGATGACTGGATCCGGCCTGCACACCCTGCCCGGGCGCGCTGCCTGAATTGTGCCATATTTCGGCCGGTTTGACCGGTCTAACCGGCTGCATGTTTCATTGTGGGCCATCTGCCCGGCCAAATCAAGGGGGATGAGCAGCCGTTCCTAATAAAACCAATCCAAATGCGGATCTGAACCGTACCCTTTGACAACACCGCGGCTCATGCCGCGTCGCCGCCGGAATCCGGCCGGGTCCTGGCCAGCCCTAGCCGGTTCCCACAAGACACCCTGCAATCCAGCCCTGTGCGACCCCCAAACCCGGATAAGGAGGTGATGTTTTCACGCGCCTGCCGGCCGGTTTCGGCCGGGCCTGCGGCGCCCCTGCTGGAGGAAGACGATGGGCCGCCTGCCGCCGGGCTTTCGCGCCCGGGCAGCGCGGCTGCAGTGTCCCCGATCCACCTGGATGAGGGACCGGAGGAAAATCATGCGCAAGAACAGAATTTTAATGGCGTTGGTCTGGACGGCCATCCTGCTCTTTGCCTTTTCGCTGGCTGCCGCGGCTGCCGCGGCCGGCCACACCCCCCTGGAAGACCCCCTGCCGGAGCCCATCCCCCGGGGTGACGTGACCATCCGGCTGGAAACCGTGGCCGACGGCATGACCGCCCCCAACTGGGGCATTTCCCCATCGCAGAGCTGTTCGGGCGGCCACGAGCGGCTGGCCGTCGTCGATCAGGACGGCATTTTGTGGCTCGTCAATCTGCGAACCGGGGAAAAACGGGTCTATCTCGACGTCTCCAGCCGGCTGGTAGCCCTGGGCGTCGCCGGCCCCGGCACCTTCGACGAGCGGGGCTTCCTCGGCGTCGCTTTCCACCCCGATTTTCACAAGAACGGCCTTCTGTACACCTACACCTCGGAGCCGGTGGCCGGACCGGCCGATTTTTCCACCATGCCCGCCGGCACCACGGCCAACCACCAGGCGGTCATCATCGAATGGCGAGCCCCCCACCCCTGTGACCCGCACGGCGTCGTCGATCCGGCCAGCGCCCGCGAGATTTTGCGGGTGGACGAACCGCAGTTCAACCACAACGCCGGCACGGTGAGCTTCGGCCCGGACGACCTGCTGTATATCGCCCTGGGCGACGGCGGCGCGGCCGACGACCAGGGAATCGGCCACGGGGACACCGGCAACGGCCAGAATCCGGGCAACGTGCTGGGCACGATCCTGCGGATTGATCCCCAGGGCAGCAGTGCGGCCAACGGGCAGTATGGGATTCCGGCCGACAACCCCTTTGTCGGGATGGCCGGCTTCGTGCCCGAAATTTACGCCTACGGGCTGCGCAATCCGTTCCGCTTTTCTTTTGACATGCGCACCGGCGCCATGCTCCTGACCGATGTCGGCCAGAATGACATCGAAGAGATCAATATCGGGATGGCGGGGGCCAACTACGGTTGGAATATTCGCGAAGGCTCCTTCTGTTTCGACCCCAACGGCGCCGGCCGGGGCTTTGTCTTCAGCTGCCCGGCCGTGCCCGGCCTGGTCGACCCGATCGCCGAATACGATCACGATGAAGGGCTGGCCATCGTCGGCGGCTTTGTCTACCGGGGCAGCGAAAACCGGGTGCTGCGCGGCCGCTACATCTTCGGCGACTGGAACCAGAATTTCTTCGCCAACAACGGCCGGCTCTTCTACCTCGACGAGCACCATCAGATCAAAGAGTTCAACATTCTCGGGCAGGAAGATCTGGGGCTTTCGCTGCTGGGCTTCGGGCAGGACAGCCGCGGTGAAGTCTACGTGCTGGCCAACGCCACCGGCGTCCCGTCCGGCCAGACCGGCGTCGTCCTGCGCATGGTGTCCGTGCGGCTGGCTCCCGCCCAGTATCGGGCGGAGCTGAACGGGGCCGGCGAGGTGCCGCCGGTCAGCACGGCCGCCACCGGTGAGGCCAAATTCATCGCCGCACCGGACGCCGCCTCGATCAAGTACAAAGTCAAGGTGCGCGACATCGCCAACGTCGTGGCCTCGCACATCCACTGTGCCCCGGCGGGGGTCAACGGGCCGGTCGGGGTCACCCTCTTCGCCGGCGGACCGGTGAGCATCGCCAGCGGCACCCTGGCCGAGGGGACGATCACCGCCCCCAATCCGGGGAACGCCTGCGGCTGGTCCAGCGTCCAGGATATCCTCCTGGCGATGGCGGCCGGCGATGCCTACGTCAACGTCCACACGACCGCCAATCCCCCGGGGGAGATTCGCGGCCAGGTGGCGCTGCATTCGGGGAATTGACCCGCAGCTGTCGTTGAACGGGCTTGCTCAACGGGGGACCTGGCCGGCCGGCCGGGTCCCCCTTCTTTTTGGTTTGCCCGGCCGCTTCGAGCCATTGGAATCTTCCCCCCTCTCTGGTATGCTCGGTCATCCATACCACCAGCGACGAGGCGAAATGACATGAGCGACCCTACGCTACAGGCGATTTTGACCCGGTTTGCGGCGGCCGAGTGCAGCTGGCTGAGCACCGTCCGGCCGGACGGCCGCGCCCACGCCACGCCGATCTGGCACGTCTGGCAGGCCGGCCGGGCCTACCTGGTGACGACCGAGCGGGCGGTCAAGACGGCCAATATCGCCGCCAATCCATCCGTCGTCCTGACCCACCCGGACCCGCTGCAGGTCATTATCATCGAGGGGACGGCCGGTTTGAGCCGGGATTTCCCTGGCGGCCTGCGAGAACGCTTCCAGGAGAAATACAGCTGGGATATCGGGGCCGACCCGGATTACACCGTCCTGATTGAAATCACCCCGACCAAACTCATGGCCTGGGGGGATGAAGGGGCCGGCCGGCGCACGCGCTGGTCCGGGGCGGACGTGATGGCGGTTTCGCTTCCCTAAGGCGGGGCGGCTCCCCCGCGGCGGCCGAAACCGTCAGCCAGCCTGGCTGGCCTGCCCCCAGGCCCACCAAAAGAGAACCCCCACCAGGACAAACGGCCCGCCGGCGATGACCATCGCGGTCGCCTGCTGGAAATCGGTCGTGACGTAGGCGAAGAGGGCAAACGCGAGGCCGCCGGCCGTCATGACGATGCCGCCGGCCAGATCCGACCACCAGCCGGCGATCGCGCCGGCCAGCAGCACGGCCAGCAGCAGGGCCAGCCCCCACGTTTTCCCGGTCCACAGGTCGGCCCCTAGCAGCGCACCGCCCAGGCCAAAAAGCAGCCAGAAACCGGCGAAAACAGAGCCCAGAATGCGGGCGACCAGGCGTAAAATCGGGGCCATTTCCCCGTCTTGCGGCATAACCATGGACACGAGACACCTCCGCTGCGGCTCCCCGTAAGGCGCGACTCCGGGGCCGGCCGCGTCGCGCGCGCCTGCCGGCCGGCCTTTAATGAAATCGTACACCCGGGCTCCCGGCCGGGGAAGTGCCTTTCGACCTGGAATGTGATGATATTCGTCAGCACCGGGCATTTGCCGGCCGCGGCCGCCCCCTCCGGCAAATCTCGAGGTGGAAATCGCCTGTCGAAACTTTATAATTGACTTGAACGACCCGGACCCCCGGGACGGCAGCCGGCGCGGAGGATTCCAGTCCACCGGCATTAACTTTACACCCAAACCGCCTCACCAGGATGTCAGCTATGAAGCCCATCGTCTTCCTCAGTGTCGGATCGACCTTCAACGAAAACCAGGAAAAATACGTGCAGGCCATCGAACAGTTCATGATCGACCAGGGGCTCAACCCGCAGACCGTCGGCCGCACCTATTTTTCCAACCAGCAGCCCCTCCGTTCGATCGAAGACCTGCTGGTCCAGGCCTCGGGCATCGCCGTTCTGGCTCTCGAGCGCACGGCCATCGAAACGGCCGTGGAAAAGCGAAACAGCGACGCCGCCCGGGAGCTGCGCGAGGTCAAGCTGCCGACCGTCTGGAATCAAATCGAAGCGGCCATGGCCTATACCATCGGCCTTCCCCTGCTCGTCCTGGTCGAGAAGGGGATCAAACTGGAGGGGCTGCTCGAGCCGGGCTACGACTGGTATGTCAAGACGATCTCGATCGACCGGCTCCCCTTTGACGACCGGGAATTCCTGGGGATCTTCGAATCCTGGAAGCGGAGCGTGCAGGAGTACCAGATCAGCATGGCCGGCGCGGGGGGCGAACCGGCACCTGTCGAAATCGGCACCCCCAAGCACCTGACCCAGCTGCGGCAGATCCTGGCCGAAAAATTTTCCGAGGATGAACTGCGCACCCTCGTCTTCGACCTCGGTGAAGATTATGAGTCCCTGCCGGGGAGCAGCAAGCCGGTCAAGGCGATGGAGCTGCTTTCCATGCTCAAGCGGTACGATCGGCTCCCCGACCTGATTGAAGTCGGCCAGGCGCTGCGGAAAGACATCAACTGGCTTTAAACATCGTCCCGCCGCTCTTCCGGCCATTTCGAGGCTGACTCCTCACCACCCACAATCTGCCTGCCGCCCCCTACCCCGCTTACCATTCTGCGCAAGATCGAATGATCCTGAATTGCTTGTGACAAAAATCACTAGTAAAGCGGTTTTCAGGTGTGCTATGGTTTCAGCGGGCAGGATTGTGCCTTTGTTAAATATGAACCTGTGTCAAATGAGCCATTACAGCTAGCGCGCTTACGCTCAAACAAGGAAACAATTCGATGAACCGAAACCTTTGGTTCGCTGTCCTGCTGCTGATCGCCAGCACGTTCGCCCTCGCGGCGTGCACCGGGGAAGCAGGTCCACAGGGTCCAGCCGGTCCGGCCGGACCTCAAGGGCCGCCAGGACCAGCCGGTCCGGCCGGGGAGCCGGGCACGGCTGGTGCCGTGGGTGCTCCCGGCGTCGATGGGATCAGTTTTCAACCGCCGACTTACGTCGGCCGGGAAACCTGTGCCGAATGCCATGAAGAAATCAACGAACGCTTCATGAAAAGCGGCCATCCCTGGAAATTGAACCCCGTCGTCGACGGCCAGCCCCCTTCTTTCCCCTTTACCGAAATCCCCTCACCGCCCGAAGGGTATACCTGGGATGACATCCACTATGTCATTGGCGGCTACAACTGGAAAGCCCGCTTCATCGATCACAACGGGTTTATCATCACCGGCGACGAGAACGCCACCACCCAGTACAACTTCTACAATCCGGAAGTCGAGCTGGGCAACGAGTGGGTCGCGTACAACGCCGGCAAGGAAAAACCCTATGACTGCGGGACGTGTCACACCACCGGCTACTCACCTCAGGGCAACCAGGACGGCCTGCCCGGCCTGATCGGCACCTGGAGTGAACCGGGCATTCAATGTGAAGAGTGCCACGGCCCCGGCAGCCTCCACGCGGAATATCCGATGTCCTTCGATGCTAAAATCGACCGGGACGCGGCCCAGTGCGGGTCGTGCCACTTCCGCGGCGCGCCAGAAACGGTGGACGCCAAGGGTGGGCTGATTCAACATCACGAGCAGTACGAGGAGCTCTTCCAGAGCAAGCACATCACGCTCGACTGCGTCACCTGCCACGATCCCCACGACGGGGTGATCCAGCTCAGGAAAGCCGGGGCGCCAACGACCCGGACCCTGTGTGAGAACTGTCATTTCCAGGAAGCCAAAGTTCAAAACAATCCCCGGCATAAGACAGCCAGATTGGACTGCATTGACTGTCACATGCCGCGGGTCACGAAAAGCGCCGTCGGGGACGCCGCTCGTTTCACGGGTGATATCCGGACCCACCTGATGGCCATCGATCCGACGCAGATTGAACAGTTCAACGAGGATGGGACGGCCGCGCTGTCCCAGCTCGGCCTGAACTTCGCCTGTCGATCCTGCCATACCGAAACCGGCTCTGCCACACCGTTTTCCGACGAAGTTCTTCTGGGTCTGGCCACCGGCTACCACACGCCGCAGCCATCTGTCGGCGAATAACCGGCAGCGCTGCCCTGAACGACAGATTGCCCGGATGCCAGGCCGGCAGCGGTCCGGCATCCGGGTCCATTGAATCAACGAAAGGGACGAGCAATCGGGATGCGAAAAAGAATCAAGTGGGCCCTGGCCTTCACGCTCATGCTTCTCGGTGGGTTTCTTTTTGTGCGCGGAGACCTGATCACGACGGCCGCCGGCCAGCCGGGGCTCCAGGCCGCGCAGAAGCCCGTTGCCGGCTCGCCGCTCTTCTTCGCCAACCCGGCCGCTAACCCGGCCGACGAGGCCTGCCGCCTCTGCCACGTCGACACGGAAGCCATCGTGGCCTTCCCGTCGGGCGAAACCCTGCCGGCCCGGGTCGATCCGGCCCTCGTCGACGCCTCCGCCCACGGAATCGGAGAGCAGCCGCTGGGCTGCACCAGCTGTCACGACGGCAACCGCTACCGGCAGCCGCACGAGGGGATCGAGGCGGAATCGATCCGCGACTATCAGATCCAGGTATCGGCCGCCTGCACCCGCTGCCACAACCAGCCCCACGTGACCAGCCATGAAAATCTGCCGGGCGGGGAAACGGTTCTCTGCACCGACTGCCACGGCGCTCATGAGGTCGCCCAGGTCGACCACTGGCCGGCAGCCGAAGTCACCGCCACCTGCCTGGCCTGCCACGAGGCGGGGGACCGGGGGCGGCTGGAACTGATCACGGCCGGCGGTCTCTTCACTCATCCCGTTGGCGAAAATTACTGCCTGGCCTGCCACAGCCAGCCCGGCCCGGAAATCCTTTTTGCGGACGGGGAAACCCTCTCCGTCTATGTCAATCCCGACCACCTGCGCACGTCGGTGCACGGGGAGAACAACGATTGGGGCGAAATCACCTGCCGCAACTGCCACGACCAGGGAACCTACCCCCACGAAGCCATTGAAGCGGCCAGCCCGCGCGAGTACACGCTGAACCAGTACCAGGCCTGCGCGCAGTGCCACGACCACAACTACGACCAGGCGCTCGACAGCGTGCACGGCGCCGCTCTGGAGGAAGGGAAGCTCGAATCGGCCGTCTGCACCGACTGCCACGGCAGCCACAACGTCCAGCCCCCCAATGTACCCCGCTCCCGGGTGTCGCAGACCTGCCGAACCTGTCACAGCACCATCTACGACAACTACGCCACCAGCGTCCACGGCGATGCCCTGCTGACCCAGGACAATCCCGACGTGCCGAACTGCATCGACTGTCATGGGGTCCACACCATCGATGACCCCACCACCAACCTCTTCCGCATTCGGTCACCCCAGCTCTGCGGCACCTGCCACGCCAACAGTGCGCTGATGGAACAATACGACATTTCCACCCAGGTGTTTGACACCTATGTCGCCGACTTCCACGGGACGACGGTCACGCTCTTCGACCACCTCGATCCGAATGTCGAAACCAACAAGGCGGTCTGCTACGACTGCCATGGGGTGCACGACATCAAGGCGCCGGACGACCCACAATCCGGGATCAAGCTGAACCTGCTGGCCACCTGCCAGAAATGCCATCCCGACGCCACGGCGAATTTCCCGGATGCCTGGACCAGCCATTTTGAGCCATCGCTGGAGCACAATCCGCTGGTTTATCTGGTCGATCTCTTTTACGCCATCGTCATTCCAGCGACCGTGATCTCCCTCAGCTTTCTGGTTTCGACCGATATTTACCGCCGGGTGCGCACGCGCATTTCGGGGAGAAAAGGAAGCGAATCATGAGCCAGAAGCCAGAAGCCTATCCGCGGTTTCGCCTGGGGGCCCGCATTGAACACGCGATCCTGATGATCAGCTTCACCGTGCTGGCCGTCACCGGGCTGCCCCAGAAATACGCCGCTGCGGGCTGGGCCGAGTGGACGATCGCCCTGTTCGGCGGCATCGAGATGATCCGGATCATTCACCGGGTGGCCGCGTTCGTGCTCACGGTGGGATCGGTTTATCACCTCTTCACCTCGGCCTACCGCTCCCTGGTCAAGCGCGAGCGCATGCAGATGATCCCCACCCGCAAGGATCTGGATGATCTCATCGCCACGGTCCGCCACAACCTCGGCTTCCAGCCCCATCCTCCCCGCATGGCCAAGTTCAACTTCGGGGAAAAATTCGAATACTGGGCGGTGGTCTGGGGCACGGCCATCATGGCCCTGACCGGCTTCGTTCTGTGGAACCCGCTGGCCATCGCCCGCATCCTGCCCGGTTCGATCATTCCGGCCGCCAAGGCAGCTCACGGCGGCGAGGCGGTCCTGGCCGTAGCGGCGATCCTGATCTGGCACCTCTACAGCGTTCTGATCAAGGACGTCAACCCCAGCATGTTCACCGGCAAGATGTCCCGCCGGCAGATGGAAGAGGAGCACGCCCTGGAG
>JBFFZG010000110.1:0-14168 GCA_041568735.1 Promineifilaceae bacterium (SeqCode) | reverse complement strand
GGCATGGGGATCTCCTCTTTTTCGAGACGGCACGTTCCCCTTCCGCTCTTGGCGCGGGAGGCCGGAACCTGAGGGAGGGTCTGTATTTTAGCCAACAGGCGGGGAAAACGAAAGGAGGCGCAGGGGATCCCTGCGCCTCCCGATGGGGTTCAGCGGAACGGTCGAGGCTACTGCTTCGCCGGTATAATCAGCGTCTGGTTGGGATAGATCACGTATGGCGAGCCGAGGTTGTTCTTTTCCGCGATGGCCGGCCAGGTCACGCCGTAGCGCAGCGAGATCAGGAAAAGTGTTTCACCCGGCTGCACGATATGGGTGAATTCCGGTGCATCGCCCGGCTTGTTGGCCGGAATTTTCAGGGTCTGGCCTACCAGGATGCGGTTGGGGTTGACGAGGCCGTTGGCTTCGGCGATCTGCGGCCAGTCAATGCCGTATATAAGCCCGATCAGGAAGAGATTTTCGCCCGGCCGGACCGTATGCAGCGTTTCATCGGTTGTATTGGGGACCGGCGTAGGCAGTGGATCGGGCTGGCTGCCGGGCCGCGGCGGAATGCGCAGCTCCTGGCCGGCCTGGATGGCATTGGCGTTGAAGAGGTTGTTGTACTGAGCCAGCACCACCCACGAATAGCCGTATTTCAGCCCGATCTGGTAGAGCGTCTCCCCGGGCTGCACGATGTGGATCCCATCGGCGGGGATCGCAGCGCCGGCCGGTTCTTCGGCGGCAGCTTCGGCCGCCGGCTCTGTGGCCTCGGCGGCAGGTGCTTCAGCGGTCGGGGCGGCCGCGGCATCGCTGGATTCAGCTTCGGGAGTGGCCGCCGGTTCTTCGGCGCGAGGGGATTCGGCCGTGGGGGCGGCTTCCCCTTCAGTCGTGGCCGGCTCGCCGGAGGCTCCAGCATCCTCAGGTGGTTCGACGGTGGGTTCCACTTCGGCGACCGTATCCTCAGGAGCCGGATACCCGGATTCGCTCCCTTCGGCGGTGGTCCCTTCACCGTCACCAGTCGACTCGACCAGTTCGCTGTCAGGTATTGTCTGGACATCGCCGACAGAAGGCGATGGCATCTCGCAGGCTGCCAGGGCCAGTGAAAGCAGTGCGATTAAAAAAATCAGTAAGCCGGTGCGGCGCCGTCCATTCACGGTGCTACCCCTCCTTTGTCATAATTGAATTAAACACAACCCAACTATAGCACCAAATTAGCTTTACGTAAAGTTATTCGGCCGGGTTTTTACCAGAGGAGAGACAGAGCGGCAAACCGCCATCGGGAACAGCCGGTCAGGCGGGCAGAATCTGGCTGAGAGAGCGGGCGACACGGGAAACTTCGTGCAGGGTTAGCCCCATCTTTGCGTCCTGATTGACCAGGGCGGCCAGAGCGGCCAGCCGATTGATCGGATAGACGATAATCGCCCCGTCGTCCCCTTCAATCATCAGCCGGCGCATATCCCCCTTAGCCAGGCGGCCCAGGGTTTGGTCCCCGAGGGCCATCAACGCGGCGGCCATGGCGGCAACCTGGGGCGAATTGGCGGAAGGTGAGGCCAGCCCACCGCCGCCGGCCGGATAAGCAGCCACCACGAAGCCATCCGCACTGACGATGACCGTCTGGCGAATATCGGCCATCATTTCCACGAGATGGCGCAGGTGATTTTCCAGGATTTCACTGCGATAGAGCCGTGCCATAATCTCGCCCAACCTTCCGGTATCCTGGAGGAAAACATCCATCCACCGGCAATTTTTCATTATAATTAGCCCCCAGAAGGTGTCAAGCAAATAGGACCACTGGGTCTCCAGGCTCGATCCGGCTATTTCTAATGGAATTGGTGTAAAATAAACTTTAAGGCTATTGTTTTTTTAACAGACAATCGCTATGTTAATTTTGGAGCCAGGATTGTGATCAACCGGGATCGGGTCGACGTTTCAAACAATCCTCGGCAAGATTCCGGCAGCGGCTGCGCGTGCGCAGCCCTCGGGAGCCATGTTGAAAATTAGGCGTTCAATTGAAATTATTGCAGATTTGTTGGAAACAAGATGCAACTCTGTTATCTTTTTTCGAAATTATGGTCCGACCAAATTTTGTATTTGATCCATTTCCCCAGATGAACCGGAAAGGAGAAACCGCATGAGCGAGCTCGCTTTCGATCCCAACAATAAGGATAAAATGAAAGCCTGGGCGGTTCATCTGTTTACGGCGAGCGGGGTCGTCTGGGGCCTGCTTGGCTTGATCGCCGTTATGCAGCAGGAGTGGCAGGTCGCCTTCTTCTGGATGATCGTCGCCACCTTTGTCGACGGGGTCGACGGGATGCTGGCCCGCCGGGTCCATGTCAAAGGGGTGCTCCCGGAATTTGACGGAGCGCTGCTCGACAATATTCTCGACTACCTGACCTATGTCATTTTGCCCGCCCTGTTTTTTTACAACCACCCGACTCTTCTCCCGGAAAACTGGCAGTTATTCGGCGCGGCCCTGATTTCACTGGCGTCCGCCTACCAGTTCTGCCAGTCGGATGCTAAAACGGATGACCATTCCTTTAAAGGCTTCCCCTCCTACTGGAATATCGTGGTTCTCTACCTCTACTTCCTGGAATACAATCCTTGGTTCAACCTGGGGTTATTGATCTTTCTGAGCGTCATGGTCTTCGTGCCGATTAAGTATGCCTACCCATCGCGCATGGAATATTTTCGGGAGACCACGCTGTTTTTAGCCATCATCTGGTCGATTATGGTGATCTTAATGGTCCTCCAGATTCCTTCCCCCAGCCAGGCTCTGGTCTACGGCTCCATGTTCTTCTTTGTCTACTACCTGGGTATCAGTCTGTATATGATGGGTGGGGACTTCCAGGAACGGAGACGAGCCAGGCGGCGCTGATTGGAGCAACGGCTTCTGGGGGCTCCCCATTTATTACAGCAATGTTACAAAGGGTTAAACGCACCCTTAAGCCGCCTGAAAACGAGGCGGCTTTTTAGTATAGTCAGGTAAAACATTAGCCGGACACGGCTTCTTAATCATCGGGATTAAGAAATGACCCGCCTGCCCCATACTCGGGGTTCAATCGACGGAAGGCAGCACCGAACGAGGACAACCATGCTGATAAAATCCAAATCACCGAACGAAATTCCTTCTTCCGAAATTACCCCCCGCCACATCTACCTCAACAGGCGGCAGTTCATGCGTGGATCGGCGGCCCTGACCGCAGGCGCCCTGCTGGCCGCCTGCCGGCCGGAGCGCCCTCCGGTAGCGGATCCGGCTGCCCCGAATCAAAATGAATCCGTGGCCGGCCCAAAAGCATCCCAGGCGACCGACGAGTTGGGGGATCAACTCACGAGCTATGAGGATATCACCCACTACAACAATTACTATGAATTCACGACCGACAAGGCCGGTGTCTCCCTGATGGCGGCCGACTTCCGGACCTCTCCCTGGGAAGTGCAGGTTGGCGGGCTGGTCAACCGGCCCGGCACCTACGGCGTGGAAGATCTGCTGAAGGATTTCGACCAGGAAGAACGGATCTACCGGCTGCGCTGTGTCGAGGGGTGGTCGATGGTCATCCCCTGGATGGGTTTCCCGCTCAGCAAGCTGCTGCAGGCCGTCGAACCGAAATCAGAAGCCAAATTTGTCCGGTTCGAGGCGATTCTGGACAAAGAACAGATGCCCGGGCAGAAAGTGCCCTGGTACGATTGGCCGTACGTCGAAGGGCTGCGGCTCGACGAAGCCATGAACGACCTGACCATTCTGGCCACCGGTCTCTATGGTGAAACCCTTCCCCCGCAGAACGGATCGCCTCTGCGGCTGGTCGTTCCCTGGAAATATGGGTTTAAAAGCATCAAGGCGATCGTCCGCATTGACCTGACCGACACGATGCCCATTTCGCTCTGGATGAAAGCCGCCCCCAATGAGTATGGTTTTTATTCGAATGTCAATCCGGAGGTCGATCATCCGCGCTGGTCGCAGGCGACGGAGCGGCGGATCGGGGAAACGAGCCGGCGGCCGACTCTGATGTTCAACGGGTACGGGGAGCAGGTCGCCGCCCTGTATGCCGGGATGGATTTGCGCGAAAATTTTTAAATCGTGGTACGGATTCCGCCCGTTAGCGGTGGTGTCGCGTACCACGAAACGCGATGTAAGCAGTGATGATCAATCGGCTTCAGCAAATCGATCGCAAACAGCGCCAGACACTTCTGCGGATCGCGGCCCATGTCGGCTCCCTGATCCCGCTGATCTGGCTCTATTTGGATTACTATACTTACAACCTCGGCCCGGATGAAATTCGGGCGGCGATTCTGCGCACGGGCAAACCGGCCTTGATTCTGCTAATTCTCTCCCTGGCCGTGACCCCGGCCATGGCGCTGTTCGGCTGGAAAATGCTGCAGCCGCTCCGCCGGATTTTTGGACTGTACGCTTTTTTTTACGTCTCTCTGCACTTCACCATCTTTGCTGTAATCGATTATGGTCTGGATCTGCGGGTCGTCTGGGGGGAAATTGTCGATCGGCAGTACGCGCTCTTCGGCTTTGCCGCGTTTCTCCTGATGATTCCCCTGGCCGCCACTTCGAACAAATGGGCCCAGCGCAAGCTGGGGAAAAAGTGGAAACCTCTGCATCGAGCCGCCTATGCCGCCGGTTTGCTGGCCGTCATTCACTATATCTGGCTCGTCAAGCAGGATTACAACGACCCGCTGTTCTACGCCTTACTGCTCCTGGCGCTTTTCATCCTGCGCCTGACACCGATCAAGAAATCGATCACCAGCCTGCGCCGTCGGCTCGTCTACCGCTTCAGCCAATCCTGAACGGCCGCCGATTATCAGGGCCGGCCGAATTACCCGCGCCGCAGCAGCCGGACAGATGAGCCGGCGCCGCGGCCGCGTTGGTTTCCGGCCCGCCGGCTGTAAAATACCCCACGCAATTTGACCCGGCAGGCAGGTGACATGCTGCTGTCCTGCCCGCTTTCCATCTTTTCGCCGCTATGTCCGCAACCAGCGCTCCCCCCGAACGGCCGGCCGCCGCCGTTATCATCCTGAACTGGAACGGCCGGCCGCTGCTCGAATCCTGTCTGCCGGCCCTGTTCGCTTCCACTTATCCCCATTTCGATGTTATCGTGGTCGACAACGCCTCCGATGACGACTCGATCTCCTGGATTCAGACCCATTTCCCCCGGACAAACGTCCTTTCCCGGCCGGTGAACGACGGCTTCCCGCAGGGAATGAACGCCGGTCTGCGCCGCGCGCTGGATGGCGATTACGATGTGATCGTCATGCTGAACAACGATGTCGTCGTTCGGCCGGAGTGGATTGAGCAGCTGGTCGATGGGCTGATGGCCGATCCACAACACGGCATCGTCGGGGGAAAGCTCCTCTACCCGGGAGGAACGGTCATTCAACACGCGGGCGGGTCGATTGAACCGCCGCGGGCGCTCAGCTTTCACTTCCACCAGTTTGAAGCGGACACCGGTCAGGCTGACACTCGGCGGGAGGTCCCCTATGTGACCGGCGCCGCCCTGGCTGTTCGGGTGGAAGTTCTGCGCCAAATCGGCCTGTTTGACGAAAATTTTGGCCCATTTTACTTCGAGGAAGCCGATCTCTGCGCCCGGGCCCGGCAGGCGGGCTGGCGGGTGGTCTACCTGCCGGACGCCGTCGCCATTCACAATGAATCGCAGTCGGTGCGCACCCTGGGGAAAAAACAGCAGCTCTTTTACGAGCGCAACCGCCTGCGCTACGTGCTGAAACACACCCCGGCGGCGGTTCTGGAGTCCGCTTTTTTCCCGGCCGAGCTGGCCGCCATCCAGCAATCGACCCATCTATTTGAATTATTCGCCCTGTCCGAGGGCTATGGCGCGCTGTTGAAGGCGGCGGATTGTCCCGATGACCAGAGGCGGTTGCTGCGCCGCCTGCAGCATGCGGCCGGGGAAGCGCGGCGAACCCTGCTGAAAGAGACGGCCGAACCGGCCCCCCCGATTGCCCACCGCTCCTTGAACTCAGACCTGCCCCTGCTCGGTGGGCTGATTGGCGCGCTGCGCAACTGGATCAACGACCTGGCGCCGCGCTGGTATGTCCGGCTCATGTTCGACCAGCAGGAAGCGATCAATGCCCGGCAGTCGAAGAACATGCAGCTGCTCGGGGATGCCGCCGACATGCTCTGGGAAAAAATTGAACAGCAGCAGCGGGAAATCGACGCCCTGCGGGCTTCCTTGAATCGGCTGGAGAGCCGGGATGCGGCCCCGGCGCAGGATGCCGAAGACGAGGGAGCAGCCACCAGGCCATGATGCCCGGATTTTTCTGGCTGGGGCTGCTGATCTTTCTCCCGGGAGCGGCTGCCTGGCTCGCCTTCGGGCGCAGGCTCGGCCAGGCACTGAGCGCCGCCGAAAAGGGATTTTTCCTCCTGCTGGGAGGGGTCCTGTTTCTTTCCCCGCCTGCCCTGATCCTGGCGGAGCTGCAGCTGTTTACCCTGCCGCGGCTGGTCGCCGTCCAGGGGATTCTCACTTTGCCGGTGGTGGGGTTCTGGCTCCAGTCCGAAGTCCGTGCGGGAACGCTCCTGAAATCGATTCGTTCCCTCGGCCGTCCGGCCACCGTTCTGGCCCTGGCCGGGGTTGTGGCCGGGCTGTGGGTGTGGGTGATCGGCCCTCCATCGGAATATCTCATCGGGGGGCGCGATCACGGAGTTTATGTCAACACCGGCGTCCACATCGCCCGCTCCGGCGGTATTCTCATCGACGATGAAGCCCTGCGCCTGGCCCCGGCCGCCAGCCGGCCGCTGCTGACAAACCCGGCCGTCGACACCTTCCAGGCCGGGTTTCCCGGACCGTGGAGTGAGGGTCAGCGCATCTCCGGATTTACCATTCGTGATCTCGACCGGGGGATCATCACTCCCCACGCTTTCCATCTCTATCCGGCCTGGTTCGCCGTGTTTTACGCGGCCGGCGGGCTCGATTTTCTGCTCTGGCCGACGGTCGGTTTCGCCCTGCTCGGGCTGTGGGGGGTGGCCCTCACCGCCGGCAGGCTGTATGGGCGGCCGGTGGCCGCGGCCGCCCTGGCACTGCTGGCGACCAACCTCGTGCAGGCCTGGTTTGCCCGTTATCCCACGGCGGAGATTCTCCTGCAGCCCCTTTTCTGGGGCGGACTCCTGGCGGCCATCCTGTGGCTCCGCACCGGCAGCCGCTATGCCGCCGTTCTGGCCGGGCTGGCGTTCGGCCTGACCCACCTGGCCAAACTCGACACCGTGTTTATCCCGATCGGCCTGCTGGTATTCTTTTCGGTGCGCCGGCTTTCCGGCCGCCGCCAGCCCGGCGCGGCTTTTTTCTGGATTCCCTACGGGCTGCTCCTGGCGCACGCGGCCGTCCATGCCCTGGCGATCTCGACCATCTATTCGATCGACCACGCCGTGCGCACGCTGCTCCCCGGCTTCCTGGCCAACCCGCTGGCCGCGGCCGCTGCCGGCCACACCTACCCGGTTGATATCCTCACCCAGCTCTGGCGCGAAAACGGGTCGACGCTGCTCCTTCTGGCGGTGCTGGGAGGGCTGGCGGTGGTGGGGCTGTGGCTGGCGAGCCGCCGATTGGCGCCGGCCGATCCAGGACCCTGGAAATTTCCCTGGGGGCAGCGGGCGGCCGCTCTGCTCCTGGCGGCGGCTCTCATCGGCCTTTTTCTGCTTGATGGGACGCCGTTCGAGCTGGTTGGCAGCGTAGTTGTCGGCCAGATGGGCTGGTATCTCACGCCGCTGGCGCTTGGATTGGCGCTCCTGGGTTTTTCGCTGCGGCTGGCGGAAACGAGCGACGGGGTTGAACTGTTTGCGCTCTGGATGGTGCTCATCAACATCGCCCCGTTTTTCGCGCTGGGCATGGGGACGGCGGCCGATCACTTCTGGACAATTCGCCGCTTTGTGCCGGTGTTTGTCCCAGCCGTTCTGCTCTTTGCCCCCGTCGGTCTCAGCCGCTGGCGGCTGGCCTGGCCGGCCGGCCGGCTGGTTGACCGGCCCGTTCTGATGGCCGGAGTGCTGCTCCTGGCGGTTCTCTTTTTCCGGCAGACCTACCCCTTCACCGGCCGGGCCGAGTACGACGGGTTGACCGGCCAGCTGACCGAACTGGCCGGCCGCTTCGATCCCGGCGACATCCTCCTACTCGAAGTCAGCCGGGACGCGATTGAATTGGGCACGCCCCTGTGGCTCATCTTCGACCGGCCGGCATTTTTGATCGATCCCTTCCGCAAAGGAGATCCGGCGCTCAGCCAGGCGGTCCAGACATGGCAAGCGGACGGCCGCCGGGTTTACTGGTTGAGCCAGGTCGGCGTGCAGGACCTCGCCCTGCCGGGCATCGGCAGCCAGTACGCCGGCACGGTCCTGATCAGCGGCCGGCGAGCTGAACAGACGATCAACCGGCTGCCGGACGGGTATGAACGGTTCGCGACCACCCTCGATATCTTCGAACTGATTCTGGATGGGGCCGAAACCAGCGTGCTGCGCACCCTCTTTCTGGCGGCCGGCGACGACACCACCGTGCGCGACGGTCTCTATCCACCGGAAGCCGGGGGGCAGGGGCAGCTCCTGCGCTGGACGGCCGGCGCCGTCCGGCTTACTCCGCCGGTCGACGGCCGGCCCGAGAGGCTCCTCCTCCTGGCCAGCAATCCCCGGCCGCCCGAAGTGCCAGCTCCTGAGGTCACCGTGCAGGTTAACGGGATCGAACTCGGCCGCTTTGTGCCCGAGCGAGAAGGCCGGGTCGTGTCTTTTGATCTTGGCGGGATCCCACCGGCTGACTCATACGACATCGAGCTCTTAACCACCACATGGAATCCTCGAACCGCAGGATATAATTTAGATGATCGTTCCCTGGGATTTGACCTGACCTGGGTTAAAATTATCAGCCAGACGCCGTGAAACAGGCGGCCGCCGCCGCGCCGCCGGGCTCTGACATTCGACTGCTACGGAAAAATTGCGCCGATGCCAACCAAAACCTGGATTGAAATTGACGACCCGGAAGTGACCGCGGACGAGCTGGCCGAGCGGGTCGACTCCCGGCTGGCGGCTCGCCCGCCGGAACGGCCGGTCGCCCTGCTGAACATTCCACCCTACGGATCGACTGGAGCGCTCCCCAGCCTCCCGGAGGATCTGCCCCATTTCTTCGACCTGCTCCATCATCTGCGCGCCCTGACCGGCAGCTACTACAAAATCGAAACCCGGCCGATACTGGCTCCCTCGCCCGCCACCCGCCTGCCGCTCGTCGGCCCATTGTGGGGAAAGCTGCGTCACTTCGCCCACGAACTCGTGTTGTTTTATGTAAACCGGGTCGCCTCTCACCAGACGTCGGTCAACCACCAGCTCACCCAGGTCGCGGGTGAAATGGCGCGCCTTCAGATCCGCATGGAGCGGGAAATCACGGCGCTGCGGGATGAAATTGACCGCCTCAAGGCCGGCCAGGATCAGGCATGAGGCAGCCCTCTCTCCACCAGATCGCCCATGGGATCGGCGAGCACGACGCGGTCGGCGACCACACCTTTCTCCTCCGCAAATGGCTGCGGGCTTTCGGCTTTCAATCGGAAATCTACGCGCCGAATATCGAGCTGGCCGTCGCCCAGGAAATTCATCCGATGAGCCGCTTTCGGCCGCGTCCGGGTGAGTGCGTCATCTACCACCACAGCATCGGCTCTCATCTGGTCGAGGATCTCGAGCGCTGGGGGATGCGGGTCATCACCGTCTATCACAACATCACCCCGGCCGAATTCTTCACAGCCGTCGCTCCGGAGCTGGCGGAGATGGCCACAACCGGTCGGGAACAGCTCGCCCGGCTGCGGGAGATATCCCCCCTGGCCTTTCCCGTCTCGGCTTACAATCAAATTGAGCTCGACAAAACCGGCTTTCCACGGACCCGGGTGCTGCCGCTGACCTTCGACGGCCGGACTTACGACGTTCCGGCGAACCGGCCGGCGCCCGCTGGGAGCGGCGAAGGACCGCTCCTCCTTTTCGTCGGCCGGATCAGCCCGCACAAGCGGCAGGAGGATCTGATCAAGCTCCTCTACTGCTACCGGCGGATCGAGCCGGAGGCGCGGCTGGCGCTCGTCGGCAACCGCTGGATGGCCCCCTATGTCTCCTGGCTGGAGGACCTGGCGGCGCAGTATGGGCTGGCGGACGCTGTCGACATGCCGGGGCTCGTATCGCAGGCCGACCTGGTCGCCTACTACCGGCGAGCCAACCTGTACGTCTCGATGAGCGAGCACGAAGGGGTTGGCAAGCCATTTCTCGAGAGCATGTACCTCGATCTGCCGATTCTGGCCTACGCCGCTTCGGCCACCCCCTACACACTCGGCGGCTCGGGGGTTCTTTTCCACCAGAAAGATTATCCGCGGCTGGCCGAATTGACCGATATCCTGATCAAGGACCAGCCGCTGCGAGCGCGTCTCGTCGCCCGCCAGCGGGCGCGCATTGCCACCTTTTCGGAGGCGGCCGTGCAGGCGATTTTCGCCGAAGGCCTGCGGGAACTCGGCCTGCTCCCCCTCTGACGGCCAGACCGGTCAACGGGAAAAAAAGAAGCCGGCGGCATGGGTATCCGCCGGCTTCTTTCATTCATTCAGGCCGCCGCCGGAGCCCGTTGGCCCCGGCCGCACGACGGCTAGAAATCGAAGCGGGCCTCGATCGGATCGTGATCCGAGGATTTCAGGGTCGTCGACGGATCCCCGCCGAGAACCTCGGCAAAGCCTGTGTTGAAGTGGAGGAAATCCACCCCGACGAGATGGGCCAGCAGTCCAGGGCTCACCAGAGTGTGGTCCAGCACCTGGCTGTTGCCGTCGAAGACGAAGGTGAAGCGCTCGTGTGCTTTCTCAAATCCGATCAGGTTGGTCAGGGGGACCTCGCCGGGGGCGCCTTCGAGAATCGCCACGGGATGATTCGTCCCTTCACCCGGTTCGGAGAACTGGAAGTCGTTCAGGTCACCGGTCACCATCACCAGGGCGGACGGGTCGCCATCGAGGATCATGTTGACATAAGCCCGAACGACGGCGGCCTGCATCTTGCGCTGCACTTCCGTCACTCGCACCGGCGGCCAGTTGACGCCAAAGAGAGGATCATCTCCTCCTTTGCTCTTGAAGTGGTTGCCGACAATCGTCACTTCGTGCCCATTGATGTCAAAATGGCCGACCACGGGCTCGCGGCCAGGGCTGGCACTGCCGGGGCCAAAGGCGGCGCTGACGCCGGGGACGATGGCATCGGACAGCTGGAAGGCGTCGAGCAGCGCGACCCGATTGGCATCCCAGAGGAAGCCGGCTTCGATCCCGCGGCCGTCACTCGTCTCGAACGAGGTCGCCATGTAGTTGGTCCCAGCCGCGGCGTTAACCCGATCACCCAGGACCTGCAGAATCTCGGTATTTTCGACTTCCTGCACGACCAGGATGGCCGGGGTTCGCAGCTCGAGCTGAATCGCCAGGGCCAGCTTGGCCAGCTGCGTTTCCAGCTCGGCGGCCGTCGGCGTGCTGCGGTCGTCATCCTTGAGCGGGTTATTTTCCAGGTCGAAGAGGTTTTCGACGTTGAAGGTGGTGATCGTCGTATTACCGGCCGGCCCGTTGCGCCTGGAGACCGGAATCTGGGGCAGCGGCAGGTTTTCCACCGTGTAGGCGGCCGGCTGCAGCTTGTAGTTGCCGAAGGTGTAGTCGACCACACCGACGAAATTCAGGATGTGATCGCCCGGATTGACCACAATCGCATTATCCAGAGAGAGATCGTCGACGAGAATCCGCTCGGGGTTGTAATCGACTTCATCCCCGCCGAGGGAGCCGATCAGGATCTGCTTGAGGGAGGGGGCGAAGCCGGAGTTGTTCCCGGCCGCATCCCGCTGGGTCAGCATGCCGAACTCACCAAAACGGTTGGTGGCCGCCACAACCCGTCCCTTCTTGACCGAGACGAGCATCCCTTCGAGCGGCTCCCAGAAAGCGATCGCCTCGGCAATCACTTCGTCCGGCAGATCGGTGACGGCCACCGGCGCCGGCAGCGGGTTGCCGGTGGAAAGAATCGTCACTGCGGAAGGGTTGTTGATCCGCGTGAGCGGCAGGGCATTGCCAAACTGCTGCTCTTCGACAATGCCGGTAATTTCAATGAATTCGCCGATTTCCGGGCGCGGGCTGAGGAAATTGCGATCGTCGACAAAGATGCCGTCGGAGGTCAGGGGGTCGCCATCGCCGGCCGGATCCTGGATCCACATATCCCGGCCGTCGGCCGAGATCAGGGTGACGACGCCGCGGGTGGTGACATTTTCACCCTCGTAGATCGAGCGCTGGTCGGCTCCCTGGATTTCCGGGATGGTCAGAGACAGCGGGGCGCAGCCGTCAAACCCACCACCGGTCGGCGTATTGGCGGCATTCAGCGAGAAGCTGCTGATGACCCAATCGGCCGCGGTATCGGTGTCAACGCCATCGGCGACACGCCGGGCGCCGGCCGGGAAGAACGGCCCATCCGGCCCGATTACCGGAGCACCAAAGTAAAACTGGTCGCCGGCATCCCCATCCGTCAGAGCAACGGCGTCGAAGACAACTTCACTGCCGCTGACCGAACCACCGCTCACCGACGCGGTCTGCACCAGGGCGACCGTCAGGGACGAGTTTTCCAGGTAGTTGGTAAAAATCGACGCATCCGGGGTCACCCCGTAATTAGCGGGCAGACCTCCGCAGTTCCCCACGAGGAAGAAACCGTTGGCCCCAATTGTATGGAAGGGTTTGAAATCAAACTGGCGATCGATCGTGCCCGGGCTGAAATTATCCCCTTCGACGACGATGAGACTGTAACCGGCCAGGGAAGTCCCCGGTGTGCCGTACAGCTCGATAAATTCCGTATCATCGGTCCCGCTGTGGCTGGCGAGAACCTCGTTGATCAGCACCGGATCCCCTGTCAGAGCCGCGGCAGGTGAGGCGATTCCTGCAGCGGCCAGGATCACAAAAAGAGCGACAGCTACCGCCAGGTAAGCTGCCTTTCGACTTTGCACGCCTAACATTTTATCCTCCAGATTTCTTGAATGTGCGATTGAACGCATAGGATGATGGAACTCCCACCGGCAAAATCGCTGGTGTCAGAGGCGAGAGCAGCTGGGAGGGTAAGATCCGGAATACCAGTCGGCTCCTCCGAGGCAGGCGCTTGGCCACCGCCGGCCTGAAGGAAAACCAGTCTTGCTGAGCAGAGCCCCCTGCGGCATCGGTTCCCCGAGAAAAACGACACGCAATCCTGGCAACCAGATACAGGACAAAACGAAAACAATTCGAAATTCAGGCTAAATCCGGTACCATAGTACCATATTTATCCCCGGTTTGACCACCGCCGTGGGGTACTAATTTCGGTAATCCGGGTCGAACAATCAAAACTAAATCCAAGACCGACCCCCGGGGGAAAACAACACCGGATTCATGAAGCCAGCCACGGCCGCTCACCCACGAACCCTGGTTTCCACCAAGCCACCAACCGAACCCCTTTTTCCCAGACCTCAAACTGAAGTCCAGGGGACTCTCGTCACTCGGTACTAAGGCCGTAAAAGTTGGATTGGAATTGCTCCCGGAACGTAACTTACATTACACGAGGTCCTATTAGCCTCTGATATATTTGGGCCGAAATTGAATGCCATCTGGAATATCAATTTACATCTGATGACCGAGACGACTGTTTCATGAAGAAAACTATTTATCTGGGCCCCCTGGCCCTGATCGTATTGATTCTCCTGGCCGCGCAGAGCCTTTCCGCCAAAGCGGCATCTACGGCTGTTGAAGAAGCCTCCCAAACACCCAAATGGTCTTTCAATTTACCTGGTGAAGCGATTTCAAGTTCGCCCGCCCTGGCCGACATCAATCAGGACGGCCGTCCTGATGTCATCGTCGCCACGACAAACGGATATATCGTCGCCATCAATCACAACGGCAGCGAGCTGTGGCGGCGCAACCTGGCCGGCGATTTTGGCGTCAGCCAGCAGTCAATTTTCGCTTCCCCGGCCGTGGCCGATATCGACAACAACGGGGACATGGAAGTGGTCATTACCACCGGCTCGATCAACCCCTCGGTCTGCCATCCCGGCGGGGCGATCGTCCTGGATCACCTCGGCAATCGGGCGGCCGGCGCCTGGCCTTTCCGCACGGTAGACGATGCCACCGCACCGGCAGGATGCCCAGATGGGGTCAGCGCGACGCCGGCCCTGGCCGACATCGACAAAGACGGGGACCTCGAAATTATTTTTGGCGCT
>JBFFZG010000109.1:0-14169 GCA_041568735.1 Promineifilaceae bacterium (SeqCode) | reverse complement strand
GCCCCCCAGCGGCGTCGGCATGGGCCGCTTCAACTCCGACCTGGCCTTCTGGGGGAACTACGCCTACCAGGGCCACTACGACGGCTTCCGCATCCTCGACATCTCCGACCCGGCCAACCCGACCCAGATCATCAACTACACCCAGTGCGTCGGCAGCCAGGGGGACGTCGCCGTCTGGGGCAACCTGCTCATCCGCTCCTGGGACGCGCCTGCATCGGCCACGGCCTCCTGCGGTGGGCTGCTCGTTGGCTCGGGCTTTGAGGGGCTGAACATCTTCGACATCAGCAACCCGGCCGCCCCGGTGCACCTGCGCAACTTCCGCATGGCGGCCAACTCAACCCCGACCACCGGCTGCGGCTCTCACACGCTGACGCTGGTGCCCGATGTGGCCCGCGGGAATCTCTACGTCTACAACAGCGCCTCGAGCACCGCCTGCCAGGGAATCGAAATCGTGCGCGTGCCGCTGGCCGATCCGGCCAACCCGGTCTTCCTGCGGCGCGAGCCAACCGGCCGCCCCTGCCACGACACGGGGGTCATCCTCGGCGATGTCAACCTGGTGGCCTGCGCCGGCGGCAACGGGCTGACCGTCCTCTCTTTCGATCCGTCCCTGACGCCGGGAGCCGTCGGCTCGATCGAAGATCCGATCCAGCTCTTCTCCCGCTCGATCACGGGAGTCACCATCGGCCACTCGGCCGCCTTCAGCTTTGACGGCGAAATCGTCATCTTCGGCCACGAGCCGGGCGGCGGCGGCCAGGCCCAGTGCCAGGCCACCAGCTCCACCGTCAACCGCTCCCTCTACTTCTTCGATGCGCGGACGGGCACCCAGCTGGGAACCTTCGTCCACCCGCGGCCGCAGACCAACACCGAGAACTGCACCTGGCACAACTACAACGTCGTGCCGACCAACCGCGCTCATATCCTGGTCTCCGGCAACTACCAGTCCGGTGTCTCCGTCCTCGACTTCACCAACCCGGCCGCGGTGCAGGAAATCGCCTACGCCGATCCGGCCCCGCTTTCGGCCAATCTGCCCATCATCCTTGGCGGGGACTGGTCGACCTACTGGTACAACGGGGTGATTTACGAGTCCGACATCACCCGCGGCCTGATCACCTGGAAGCTCGACGACCGGCGCACCGACGGGGCGATGACGCTCCCCTACCTGAACCCGCAGACGCAGGAGTTCAGCTTCGGTCTGGACAAAACCCCGCCCGTGACGGTCGTGACCGGAGTCAGTGACGGCGCCGTCTACACGCTCGGCGCGGTGCCGGCGGCCGGCTGCGCCACGACCGACAACGCCTCCGGGGTCTAGAAAGAAGCGAGCCTGACGGTGACCGGCGGCACGGCCAATGGGGTCGGCGCTTTCACCGCCACCTGCAGCGGCGCCGAGGACGGGGCCGGCAACAAGGCGGCCGACGCCGTGGCCACCTACCAGGTCAACTTCGGCGGCATGACCGGCTTCCTGCCGCCGATCAAGAATGACAACACCAGCGTCTTCAACCGCGGCCAGGCCGTGCCCGGCAAGTTCCAGCTGGGTGGGGACGAAGGCGGACCATTCGTCATGAGCGGCTGGACGATGCAGAAGGTCAGCGTCAACTGCACCACCTTCGCCCAGGGGGCGGTCAGCGCGGCCGCCAACCTGAACACCTGGCGCTACGACGCGTCGACCGACCAGTACGTCTTCAACGCCGACTTCCGCCAGGATGCCCCGGGCTCCTGCTGGCGCCTGCGGGTGACCCTGGACAGCGGCCAGGTCTTTGACTCAGCCGCCTTCAAGATCAGCCGGTAGCGATCCCGAACTTTCGGTCCGGCGCCGGTCGTGGACGGCGCCGGCCGAAAGTTCGGCTGCTGAAGCCAAAAACCTCCGGCGGAGGTGGGTCTCAAAAAAACCCTTCCGCCGGAGGTTTTCATTTTGCCGCGGATTAAATTTCCGGCTCAGCCCGGCCGATCGACGTCCGTCCCGGCATAGGGGCAGATGATGAGGATGTCGGTGCCAAAGGGATCGCGCACCGGGCAGGAGCGAACCCGCCGGTACATCAGCTGGTCGGAGGGGGGGTCTCCCCGGCCGCCGGCGTCGATAAACGCCCGCTGCAGCCGGTCGGCCTCGGCCGGGGTCTGCATGACGATTGTCACTTCGACGTTGGTCGGGCGGCCGGTCCCCCCTTTCAAAATGGTTAGCCAGGTCTCACCCAGCTTCCAGCCGCGGGTGCCGGCCCCTTCGACGTATCCCGGTTCGCCGAGGACCTGCTCGTAGTAGGCGACGGCCGCCTCGTACTCCTGAAAATAGAGGGTCATGTGCTTCAGGCCGTCAAAAGCGAAGCGGGGCTCGGGAAAGGGGTCCCGGACGTACAGCCGGCGGTAGGTTTCTTCATCCATCGGGCTTCTCCTTGAGGTTTTGCTCCTTCCGGCCAACAAGAAACTTTATGTCAATTTGACAGGGCGCCGGCGGCCGGCAGGATGAGACGGAACGTGCTGCCGGCGCCGATCGCGCTCTCGACTTCGATCGTTCCGCCGTGGGCCTGGACGAGCTGCTGGGCGATGGCCAACCCGAGCCCTCCCCCGGTGCCGGCCGCATGCGTGCGCGCCCGGTCCCCGCGCCAGAATCGGCCGAAAATGTAGGGCAGATCCGCCTCGGGGATGCCCTCGCCCGAATCGACAATCTCGAGGCAGACAGCGCCATCCCGGGTCGAACCCCGCAGGGTGATCGAGCCGCCGGCCGGCGTATGGCGCAGGGCATTGGCCACGAGGTTGCCGAGGACCTGGCTGAGCCGCTGCACGTCCGCAAGAATGGTCAGCGGCCGGCCGGGGGCCAGTTCGACCCGCAGTCCTACCCCGGCCAGCTCGGCCTGGCCGCTGAAGCTGGTCTCCACATCGGCCAGGAGCTCGGCCACGTCGACCGGCTCGATGATCAGCGGCAGCTGGCCCGCTTCGGCCAGCGAGAGGGTGCCCAGGTCTTCCACCAGCCGGGCCAGAAGACGGGTTTCTTCCAGCGTATTCTCGATATGCTCTCCGGTCGGCTCGTAAATGCCGTCGAGAATCCCTTCGAGATTGCCCTGGATAATCTGGAGCGGGGTGCGCAGCTCGTGGGCGATGTCGGCCGTCATCCGCCGCCGCTGCTCAACGCCGCGCTCGAGCTCCTCGACCATGTGATTGACCGAGCGGGAGAGCCGGCCCAGGCGGCCGGCCGCGTTCGACTCCACCCGGGCCGAGAGGTCCCCACCGGCCACCGCTTCCGTCACGGCCATTACCTGGGCCACCGGGGTGGCCACCCGCTGGATGAGTGCCCAGCTGACCGCCACGGCCAGGATCGGCAGGGTGACGGCCAGGGCGATCCCGCCGACGACAGCCAGCGGCGAAAGGCTCGGGCCCCCGAAAAAGCCGTTGATCAGCCGGCTCAAAAGGGTGATCAGCCCGGCGGCCAGCAGGAGGAGGAAGCCAAAGCCCATGGCGAAGCGCCAGAAAAACCAGCGCCGGTAGCGCCGCCACGGGGCGGCCGCGTTTTTATCCCAGCGATAGTCCTGCGGCGACCAGTGCTTCATTCCGGATCGATCCCCTCGGCAAAGCGGTAGCCGACCCCGTAGACTGTTTCGATGTAGCGCGGTTCAGCGGGCACGGGCTCCAGCTTGCGGCGCAGCTTTTTGATGTGGGCGTCGATGCTCCGATCGTACCCCTCGAAGGCGACCCCGTGCAGCCGGTTGAGCAGCTGGGCGCGGGTGAAAGCCTGGCCGGGATGCTGCGCCAGCAAAGTCAGGATATTGAACTCCATGCGGGAGAGGTCGATCGGAGTGCCATCCCGCAGCACGCGGTGCCCCTTGAGATCGATTTCGAGGTCGTGCGCCCGGATGCGATCCGGCTCCCGCACACCCCCCTGCGCCCGGCGCAGGACGGCCCGCACCCGGGCCACCAGCTCGCGGGGGGAAAAGGGCTTGGTGACATAGTCGTCGGCCCCCAGCTCGAGTCCGATCAGCCGGTCGGTCTCTTCGACGCGGGCGGTTAACATGATGATCGGCACATCGGAAATCCGCCGCAGCTCGCGGCAGACATCGAGCCCGTCCAGGCCGGGCAGGTTGAGGTCGAGGACAACCAGGTCGGGCTTTTCCTGCCGGAAGGTGGGGAGCACCAGGGCGCCGCTGGCGGCCGTCAGCACGTGAAAGCCGTTCTTTTCCAGGTAGTCCCGGGCCAGCCGGGCGATTTTGGGTTCGTCATCGACGACGAGGATGGTGGGCATGAGGTTAGGAGCGGGGAACGGGGAATGGGGAACGGGGAACGGGGGTGACTGAGATCAGAATCATGGTTTGTTTCAAAGGTGGTCAGGTGAAAAGCGCGGGCGGGTGGGCCCGCGCTTTTCATTCTAAACCGAAATGGGCGCGACGTACAGCTTACATGTGCTGGATTGTCGGGTCGACGTCCTCGGGCTGTTTCTCGTAGGGTGGCGGTTTATGCCGGTGCCAGGCGTCGTGATAGGAGCGCCGCCGGACCCGGCCGAACACCTTGAAGAAGACACCGGAGAGCATCAGGAAGAGCCAGAATTTAAAGAGCAGACCGAAGAAGCCGAAAACCGGGAAGAATCCCCAGCCCCAGCGGGGTCCGGCCGGTGCGGCCGGGGGGGCGGGCGCTTCGCCGGCCGTTTCCCCGGTGGCGCTGCCCGCCTGCTGGGCCGCCGCGTAGCCGACGTTGTAGCCGGCGTTAAAATTCGAGCGCTGCCAGGCCGATGAGAGGCCGAACAGCAGGAGCAGGCCAAAAATCAGGGCGAAAATCGAGCGACGGTAAAACATGCTTTCTCCTTATCGGCTCCGGCTGCGGGGAGTCTGTCCTTCCGGCCGGCTGCCGATCCATCATGCGGTTCAAGTGATGATGGCAGTATGCCGGGAAGTTGTGAAAAAAAGATGAAAGGATTGGGGCGAACCCGTGTCCGCCCCCCGGTGGGAAAATAAAAAGCCTGCCGGAGGTGGGGACGAATCCCCGCCGGCAGGCCTGACGGCGGCGGCCGGGCGGCCGTGCTCAGTTCTTATTCGATGCCTAGATAGGCTTTCTGCACCGTCGGGTCGTTCTGCAGATTGCTCGCCGTATCGGCCAGGACGATCTCCCCGGTCTGGAGCACATAGCCGCGATCGGCCACCTGGAGGGCCATGTGGGCGTTTTGCTCGACCAGCAGGATGGTCACTCCTTCCTCGTTGATCGTTTCAATCGCCTTGAAGATCACTTCGACGAGCAGCGGGGCCAGACCCATCGACGGTTCATCCATCAGCAGCAGGCGCGGTTTTGACATCAGCGCCCGGGTGACGGCCAGCATCTGCTGCTCCCCTCCACTCATGGTGCCGGCGAGCTGCCGCCGCCGTTCACCCAGACGGGGGAACATTTCGTATGCCTTCTGGATGTCCTGGCGAATGCCCTCCCGATCGGTGCGGTGGAAGGCCCCCATGCTCAGATTCTCTTCGACGGTGAGCTTGGCGAAGACCCCGCGCCCTTCCGGCACCATGGCGATGCCGCGCGAGACCAGCTCGTGGGCCCGGTAGTCGGCCACATTTTCTCCGTTGAAGCGGATCTCCCCGGTGCGGGGAGCCATGAGACCGCAGATCGTGCGCAGGGAGGTCGTTTTGCCTGCGCCGTTCCCCCCGATCAGGGTGACGATTTCCCCTTTTTCGACGGTCAGGGAAACTCCTTTCAGGGCGTGGATGTTGCCGTAATAGGCGTGGATTTCGTCGACTTCTAATAAAGGCATAATCGTTTCTTCCGCGAATTTCTTGCCGCCGGTTCTGCGGCCGGCCTAATGGCTGGCCGCGGCCGCGGCCCCGGCCCCCAGGTAAGCTTCGATAACCCGGGGATCGCTCTGGATCTCCTGGGGCAGCCCTTCGGCAATTTTGCGGCCGTAGTCGAGCACGGTTACCTTTTCCGAAATCCCCATGACCACCCGCATGTCGTGTTCGATCATCAGGATCGTGATCCCCAGCTCATCCCGCAGTTTTTTAATAAAATCGGTCGTCTGGGCGGTCTCGCGCGGGTTCATGCCGGCCGTCGGCTCGTCGAGCAAAAGCAGCTTGGGCTGGGTGGCCAGGGCGCGGGCGATTTCGAGGCGGCGCTGGTCCCCGTAGGGCAGGTTCTTCGCCAGCAGATCCCCCTTGCCCCGCAGCCCCACAAACTTCAGCAGCTGCTGCGCTTCTTCCGTCGTGGATTTTTCCTCATGGCGGACGCGCGGGGAGCCGAACAGGGCGCCAATCCAGGTCGCTTTCAGGTGGGGTTCGCGACCGACCATGATATTTTCGAGCACGGTCATGTTGTTGAACAGGCGAATATTCTGGAAGGTGCGGGCGATGCCCCGCCGGGTGATCTCGTAGGGTTCGAGCCCCACGATTGACTCCCCGTCGAAGTCCAGCGTCCCTTCATCGATCTGGTAGAAACCGGTCAGGCAGTTGAAAAAGGTCGTCTTACCCGCTCCATTTGGCCCGATGATGCTGGCGATCATGCCGCGGGGGAGTTCGTAATCAAAGCAGTCGGTGGCGATGAGGCCGCCGAAGCGCTTGACACACTGGGTCGCTTTCAGGATTAAATCGCTCATGGGTTCTCCTCGGGCTAATCGGCCGTGCCTGGCGCCGGCTGCATGATCATCATATCGTCTTCTTCACCGCGCAGCTCCCGGCGCTGTACTTCGGAAGGCCAGAGCCCTTCCGGCCGCACCAGCATCATGACGATCAGGGCGATGCCGTAGAAGAGCAGCCGAAATTCGGCGAACTCGCGCAGCAGTTCCGGTACGCCGACCAGGGCCAGCGCCCCGACGACGACGCCGGGGATGCTCCCCATGCCGCCGACAATAATGAGGCTCAGCACGTTGATCGAGATGAGCAGCTGGAAGCTGTGGGGGTAGATCGAGCCGAGCTTGGCGGCGAAGATCGCCCCGGCCAGACCGCCGGAGGCGGCGCTCAGGGTGAAGGCGATGACCTTGGCGTTGGTCGTGTTGATCCCCATGGCCGCGGCCACATCTTCATCTTCGCGAATGGCCAGCCAGCGCCGGCCGGTGCGCGAATTGTTTAGCCGGTAGGAGATGAAGAGCATGAGCAGGCAGGCCAGGATGATCAGATAATAGAGCTGCGGCGGGGTGCCGAAGGTGATGGCATCCCCTCGCACCTGAAGCAGGCTGAGATCGAAGCGGCCAAGCAGCCCATTGATCGGGGTCAGCACCACATCGGAAACCGTGGCGAAAAAACCGGCGATGCGGGCCTGGGGAATCTGCAGAATCCCCTGCGCGCCGCCAATCAGCGGCTTGAGGGCGTCCGAGCGAGCCAGGACCCGGACGATTTCTCCAAAGCCGAGCGTGGCGATGGCCAGGTAGTCACCGCGCATCTTGAGAACGGGCAGGGCGAAGAAAAAGCCGGTCATCATGGCGGCCAGCACGCAGATCGGCAGGGCGATCCAGAAAGAGATCGGACTTTCCAGGCCGTACTGGCTGGTGGAGGTCAGCAGGGCCATGATGTAGGCGCCAACGGCGAAGTTAGTCACGTAGCCCAGGTCGAGCAGGCCGGCCAGGCCGACGGCGATGTTGAGTCCGAGTCCCATCAGGATGTAGAGGCCGACGTTGTTGATAATTTCCGACAGGTAGACCCCGAGAATCGAGGGCAGCACCAGGATAAACAGGATGAGCGCCGTGGTCGCCGTTCGCCGGGACCAGGTTTGCTGGGTCGGGGAGAGCCGCTCGCGCACGGTCGTGATCTGCCCCTGACCGGCCCCGCGCCACCAGTAGGTCAGCCCGACAATCAGGAGAAAGAGAATGATAAACGGCACCAGGTTGATGCCGGTTTTGCCAAAAAGTGTGTTCAGGGTGGCGGAACTGACGCGCGCCCGCAGAATGCCGATCATCGTCTCCGTCATCGTGCCCAGGCCGATCGACCAGCCGAGACCGTTGAGGATCGCCCGGCGGAATTGGTCGGGAATCAGCCCGAAGAGGCCGCCGACCAGCCCTAAACCGGTGAAGATGAGCATCAGCTGCAGCCCGCCGGCGGCCGCGCTGTCGTGGCCGAGGGTAATGATCTGGATCAGCTCCGGCTTGACATTGACGAAGGCGGTGCGGATGGTCGTCCAGACGAGTGTGAGCAGGATCAGCAGATAGATCGGCACGGCCGCCAGCAGACCACCCAGCAGGCCGCTAAGCAGCCTGGCCGGCAGCCCAGCTTTTTTATCCCGGCGGCTGGCGAGATAGCCGGCGACGGGAGCGGCCGCAAAAAGGAGAATCTGCCCCAGGGAAAGCGTTTCGGAAATCACGTCGCGCACATCGAACGACTGCACGATGCCGATCATGCACATGGTCAGGGCGACGACGCCGGCGATCAGGCCGACCTGCAGGGTTGCGCGGAGATTTTTCTGGTTGATCATGCTTTTTTCTCTGAGAGGGTTTCACCGATGATGCCCTGCGGCCGGAAAATCAGGACGAGGACGAGCATGGTGAAGGCGATGACATCCTTCAACTGGTGAGCACCAACGATGCCCAGCCCCTCGAGAAAGAGCGGCGGT
Organism: Promineifilaceae bacterium (SeqCode); assembly: GCA_041568735.1. Taxonomy (GTDB): domain Bacteria; phylum Chloroflexota; class Anaerolineae; order Promineifilales; family Promineifilaceae; genus WTJY01. The sequence goes on along the minus strand of JBFFZG010000109.1, from coordinate 5,670 downwards.
CCCATCGCTTCGATTACGCCGAGGAAGAGCCCCCCCAGGGCCGCACCAGGGATGCTGCCGATCCCTCCAAGAACGGCCGCGGTGAAAGCCTTGATTCCCGGCGTGAAACCCATGATGAAGTTCAGCTGGCGGAACACGATGGAGAACAGCACCCCGGCGACTCCGGCCATAGCCGCACCGATGGCGAAGGTGATGGTGATCGTGCGGTCGACGTCGATCCCCATCAGAGTGGCCGCATCCTTATCCTCGGCCACGGCGCGAATCGCCTGGCCTGTTTTTGTGCGCTGGACGAAAAGCTGCAGGCCGATGAGCATGAGAACGGCCACAAACACGACGAACAGGTCCGGTTTGGGCACACTCAGGCCGAGAATATTGAGCTTCCCGGCGAACATGCGGAACTCGGGGAAGGGGATCAGGGACGAGCCGTAGAGGCCGCGGAAAAAATACTGCCAGAAAAAAGAGGCACCGATGGCCGTGATCAGCGGCACGAGACGAGGAGCCCGGCGCAGCGGCCGGTAGGCGACCCGCTCGGTGAGGACGGCCACCGCCATCGAGATCACCATGGCCGTCAGGAAGATGGCAAGCAGGGAGAGAATCGGAAAACGATTGATGTAGCCGGCCTGGGCCAGCGGGAGAGCGACGAGAATCGTCGAGGTCATAGCGCCGCCCATGAAGAATTCGCCGTGGGCGAAGTTAATCATGAAAAGGACGCCGTAGACCATCGTATAACCAAGCGCAATCAGGGCGTAAAGACTCCCCTGCGAAAGACCAGAAATCAGGAAATCGATCCAGTTAGTCGCCGTGTAGCTGGTGCCTACCCCCAGAAAGAGTTTGCCAACCGTACCCCAGATCACGATTCCGATGATCCCGATGCGGATCATCCAGAGAACGATATCGATGTAATTGAAGCGCCTGATCATTTCACCTTCCTCATAGTCCCGGAAATAGGGGGAAATTCTTCTCTATCCTTCTCTGTCCCTGGCGGGTGAGCACTCCCCCCTTAAGGCGAACGCGGGAATTCACGACCGAATAATACTGGTTCAGAGCATCGGTCGTGGGACCGTTTTTCTGGACCTTAAACCGCGGCAGGTGGCCATGCAAATGTCCTGAACCGGCCTCCAGCGGCCTTCTGGTTGAACGAACCCGACATTTCCCGCCGGGATGGCGATTATGCGGAGATCCCCTGCCGGTAGTTTCCAAGTGCGGATTTCTGGCGCCGATATACCACCGGCAGGGGAGCGGATCGGGCGTGGCGCCGGCTCTGCTGTGGCCTTCGAGTGAACCAGACCCCCTTCACAATAAAGAGAAGAAGGCCTGGAGCCACCCGCCGGCGGCGATCAGAGCCGGCGCTTCATCCGCTGGGGAATCTTAACCGTCGATTTCGTACTGCCAGATGGCCTCAAAGGCGCCGGATGTTACCTGGCTGACAGCGATCTTCGGATCGGCACAGTCGCCGTTGGCGTCACAGCTGACCGTCCCGGTGATCCCGGACATGGACGAGGTCGCGCCGATGGCATCGATCAGGGCCTGGCGGCCGATCAGCATGTTGCCGGCGTCGTCGGTCTTGGCGACCTTTTCAATGGCGTCCATGATCAGGTTGGCCGCATCGAAGGCATGGGCGTGGAAGACGGAAGCCGGATCACCGTATTTCGCCTTGTACTTCGTCAGGAAGTCGTCGTAGATCGTGTTGCCGAAGCTCAGATCCGGACCGGACACGTACATCCCTTCAGCAGCGTCGCCGGCCGCTTCGAGGAAGTCGGGCGACTGCACGCCGTCGGCCGCGGCCAGGATGACATTCTCCAGGCCGGCCACATCTTTAGCCGTCTTGGTAATCAGGGCGCCCAGCGGGATGAAGACCGGGTAGTAGATCAGCTCGGGGCCGGCGGCGGCGACGGTGGTCAGGAGCGGTTCGACGTTGGTGGCATCGGCCGCTTCCGCTTCGAAGGCGACGATTTCACCACCGAGGGCGGTGAAGGCATCGCGGAAGACAGAGGCCAGACCTTCGGTATAGGGGTCGCCGTCATGGATGGCGGCCGCCTTGCGGATGCCCAACTCGTTGTAAGCGTAGTTGGCCATCGCCGCACCCTGCACCTTGTCGTTGTGCGCCGTGCGGAAATAGCAGGACTGGCGAGTTGCCGGGTCGGTCAGGACCGGGGCGGTGTTGGACGGGGAGACCATGGCGATGCCGGCACCGCAGACGATCTGGGACATCGGCACACCGGCGCCGGAGCAGCTGGTGCCGATAACAGCCACGATGGACGGGTCGGAAACGATCTTCTGACCGGCCGTCTGGCCACCTTCAGCACTGCAGCCGTCATCCTCTTTCTGGAGGGTGACCGAGTGGCCGAGGATGTCCGCCCGATCTTCGATGGCGATTTCAACCCCGTACTGGGAGTCGAGACCGAGGGATTCATTCGGACCCGTGATGACCAGGGCCGTAGCCAGCTTGATTGGATCGCCGGCGGCGAGCTCGACACAGCCGATGGCATCGTCGCAGACCAGCTCTTCCATCGGTTCCTCGCCGGTGGTCGCCGGTTCGGTCGTTTCACCGGTCGTAGCCGGTTCCGTGGTCGTCGTTCCGCCACCACAGGCGGCCAGGAACAGGCCCAGGGCGAGCATTAATAGGAACAAGCGTTTCATATTCAATGTTTTCTCCTCCATTTGAGATCGTTGTTGACTGATTGCTTGCGGTTGTAACCTCATTCTCAAACAAAATCGACGCCAGATCGCCTTAAGATTACTCAAATGCGCCCTTTCTGACAATCATTTAATCCAAAATAGATGACATTTGTGTCAGGATGGGAAGGAAAATGGCTCCCAGGTGGTCATTTTCGACCCGTTCGAGCCGGCCGCGGCCTGGCCCGACCGTTCAGGGCTCCCAACACCCGAATGCAGGCTCCCCCACGCGCTCAGGGGCAAATCGCGGCGGACCCGGACGCGCAGTGGACCGTGCGGCCGCCGGCCAGGGTCAGCAGCACCTCGATCGCGGGGATCTCTTCCGCCGGCACGGCGGTCGGATCGGCCGTCAGGACGAGAAGATCGGCGTAGAGACCGGGCGCCAGCCGGCCGACCTCGTCTTCGCGGAACAGGGCATAGGCGGCATTGCGGGTCATGAGGGGCAGCGCTTCATCGGCCGTCAGCGTGTGCTGCGCCTGCCAGGGCCGGCCGGGACAGACCCGGCCGTCGACCCCGATCTCGCTGCGCGTGACCAGGCTGTAGAGGTCATCCAGCGGGCGGATCCGCCCGAAAAAGGGATCATCCCCATGCCAGGCCACCGGCAGGTCGGGGTTGGCCGCCAGCAGCGCCCGCCAGGGCCACTCCCAGGACTCGTAGGCAGCCGGAGGGGGCGGGCCAAAGGGTTCGCAGTTCGGGTAGGAGCCGAAGATGATGGGGATGGCTCCGATCTCCCCATAGCGCGGCAGCAGCTCCGGCCGGATGACCGCATTGTGTTCGATGCGGTGGCGGAGATGGTTGGGCTCCCCCGCCAGGACCGCTTCGATGGCGTTCTGGGCCTGCTCGACGGCCCGATCGCCGATGGCGTGAATGGCCGCCTGGTAGCCGGCCGCGTGGACTGCGGCCACGCGTTCGTTCAGGTCGGCCTCGGAGAAAAACAGATCGCCCAGCCCTTCCCCGGGAGTCAGCTCGTAGCTGAGGGCGGGCCGGCCGCAGGTACCGCCATCGGTGAAGAGCTTGATCCCCCCGATGCGCAGCATCTCACCGGGGGTGCGAGTCGGCCAATGCTCTCGCCACCACTCCTCCAGCGGCCGGCCGCAGTTATCGGTCGCCACCAGGTAGAGGCTGGTGCGGATCTGCAGCCGGCCGGCCGCGGCAAAGGCCCGGATTTCACGCAGGAACCGTTCATCGACATAGAGATCACCGACCGTGGTGATTCCATTTTCGAGGGCGACCTGCTGCACCTCCTCCAACGACATCCCCAGATATTGCTCGGCGTCATTGAAGAGATGGGTGTGGGGATCGACGAAACCGGGCATGAGGGTGCGCCCCTGCAGGTCGATGACGATGGCGCCCGGCCGCTGCCGGGCCAAAACCGTCTCGTCGTTTCCCACCGCCTCGATCTTTTCTCCCAGGACGGCCAGCCCCTCCGCCCGGGGGGCGGCCACATCCATCGTCAGGACGACTCCATTGTGAAAGATGATCTGCCGGTTGGGATCGATGGTCGAAGCCGGAAGAGGGGTGGCGGCCGCGGAAAAGCGAAAATCCGCCGGGATGAGAACGGCCGGAACGAGGAGGGCCAGACTCAATCCGGCGGTGATCAGCCTCGCTCGCCAGGACAAATGAAGACTGCCGAAGACGACCCAGCCGCCGCCAAGAACCGTGAGAAAAAGGATCGCTCCGATTTCACTCTGCTCCTGCCAGGGAATCCCAAGCCAGTCTTCGATCACCTCATAGAGAAAGCCGGCGATCAGCAGCAGGCTGAGCGCCAGGGGGAGCCGGTTCCAGCGGGGAAAAAGCCGGCCCCGCCAGTTGGCCGCGCCAACCACCAGCCAGCCCACCGGCTGGGAAAGCAGGCCGGCGGCCATCACCAACCAGCCAATTTCCAGGTCGAACCAGGCCATCATCGCCATGCCGGCGGCCGTGATCAAACTGCCAAGGATGAGGAGGACAATTCCGACCGTCGTGGCCCGATTGCCTCCGGGCCGGGCGAGCCAGCCGGCCGCCCCTGCGGCCAGGAGCAGCGGCATCAGCGGGCTGGCGAGCCAGAGGAGCCGCCCCTCCAGAACGACCAGCTCCCCCGCCCAAAATACGGTGAGGAAAAACATCCCGCCGGCTGTGGCGGCAATCGGCGACCAGAACTCGTTGTAATTTTTCACGGCGGACCTCCTGACTTCGCGGATAACCCCATCTTAATGGAGGATGAATCCCGAAATCATGGGGCGGCCGTCCCAAATCGCCCGGACGATTCAGCGGGTCGCGTCGAGGATGGCCGATTGTTCCAGCAGGAAGTCGGTGACTGCCGCGGCGACCCGATCATTGCCGGCCGCATTCAGGTGGAGGTAATCCTGGTAGAGCGCCCGGCCGCCGTGCGCTTCGATCATATCGGTCAGATCGAGATGGGCTACGTCGAGCGCCTCGACGATTTCCAGGAGGCGGCGCTGTGGATAGCGCACGTAGTCGCGATCGAGGGCCAGGTAGGTTTCATCCACCTGGTCCCCAATGGGAAAAATCACCATGGCCCAGGGAACCCGGCTGTCGGCCAGGAGCCGATCGAAGGCCTCGAGGGTCCGGCGCGGATGCTCCCAGCTGTACGGCTTCCAGGCCAGATAAAAATCCGCGCGCCGTTCAAACGGAAAGATCGGCTCGCCGGCCGCCCGCTGCCGGATCAGGTCGACGGCGTAGGCGATTTCGTGGGCCAGGAAGCTCCGGGCCAGGAGGCTGCCCGGCGGCGACCCGACGTCGAAGCGATACAAGCGGGCGGCCGGATCGATGGCCAGCATGTTGTCCCGGGTGGGCCGGTGCAGGAAGCCGGGATAGACGTCGTTAAAGACAAAGCCAAGCAGAACCAGGTCCGGCTCCATCTCCAATCCGTAAACCCGCAGGAATTCCAGCTCCTGATCGGTCGTGTAGCCTGGGATGCCGGCGTTGATGATCTCGATGCGCCGGCCGCCCCCGATCTCTCGATTTAAATTCTCCTCGATGACTTCCGTGTAG
>JBFFZG010000108.1:0-14189 GCA_041568735.1 Promineifilaceae bacterium (SeqCode) | reverse complement strand
CGCCCGCATTCCCATCGCCGACTACACGCGCAGCATGGACGCGGCCGGCGTCCCCTACGAGTGGCTCGACGCGGCCGAGCTGCGCTACCGCTGGCCCCAGTTCCGGCTCGGGGACGAGATCAGTGCCCTTTACCAGGCCGAGAGCGGCATCGCCTCGGCGGCCCGCTGCATGGCCGCCCATCTCCGGCTGGCCCGGAGCCGCGGGGCGGTGGTGTGCGATAACGCCCCGGTGAGCGCCATCACGAGCCGGGGGGACGGGATCGAGATCACCGCCGGCGGCACGACCTACGGCTGCCGCCGGCTCGTCATCGCCGCCGGCGCCTGGTCAAACCGGCTCCTGGCCCACTTCGGCCGGCAGATTCCCCTGACGATCACCCAGGAGCAGGTCGTCTACTACGGCACGCCCCACGCGGAGGAATTTATGCCCGACCGCTTTCCAATCTGGATCTGGATGGATATCCCCTGTTTTTACGGCTTTCCGGTCTTCGGGGAAAACGGCCCCAAGGTCTCCCAGGACGTCGGCGGCCGGGAGGTGACGGCCGATACCCGCAGCTTTGAACCCGATCCGGCCTACCAGGTCCGCCTCGACGAATTCGTGCAGCGGGTGCTCCCCCGGGCCTACGGCCCGCCCCTTTCCGTCAAGACCTGCCTCTACACGATGCCGCCCGATCGGGATTTCGTCCTCGGCACCCTGCCGGAAAATCCCCATGTCACCGCCGCCATCGGGGCGGCCCACGCCTTTAAATTTTCTTCGCTGATGGGCAAGATTCTCGGCGAGCTGGCCCTCGACGGGGCGACCGCCTCTCCCATCGCCCCCTTCCGGATCGACCGGCCGATCCTTCTCGAAAACGATCCGGTGCGCAGCTTCATGATTTGAGCCCCGCGCCGGTCGGGTTTACCGGAGTCCTTTCTCGAGATAGGGGCGGTAGTGCTCCAGGGGTGGGGTGGGCATCTCCGGCACTTTGCCGGCCTCGTCGTACCGGCGCAGTCGGATCGCCCGCTCGAAAAAGGGATTCTGCTCGAATGCCCGCGCCTCGGCCGGCGAAAAGGGGCCGCCCTGCAGGGCCAGGCTCTGCAGCGAGGCCGGCGTGACCTCGGCCAGGTAGTCGGCATCGACGGCGCAGAGGTACCGCTTGGCAGCCACGTGCAGGCGGATCGGCTCGATCACTTCCGGCCGAAAATAGGGGGCCAGCGCTTCCGCGCCGATTTCTTCGTGCCGGCCGTCAACCCCGTGATCGGCGATATCTTCCCCCAGATCGTGGACGAAGTGGCCGTAGTCGTGCAGCACAGCCGCGGCGATCAGCAGGTCGTCCGCCCCATCCTGCTCGGCGAAATAGGCGGTCTGCAGCATGTGCTCCTGCAGATTGACCCGCTCTCCGTAGGCCATATCGCCCCGCCGGGCGAAGGCGGCCATGATTTCTTCGATGATGGCAGGTGATGACATCGAGAGCCTTCCTCATTAAATAAGATTAAACAGGGACCGTGAATCCGGAAACCTGGCAAAAATTCAGCTGCGGCTCAGCACGGCCAGCCGGCTGAGCAGGCCATCCCGGTCGGCGTAGCACCCCTGCAGATGGCGGATGCCGGAGCTTTCGTAGCCGGTGCGGCCGTGCAGCACGCGCTCGTTGTCGAAACAGATCAGGTCCCCCGGCTCCAGCCGGATGCGCACCTGGAAGCGGGGATCGGCCAGGAGGCCGGCGAAGGTCCGGTAGGCGTCGTAGAAGGGTTCGATCTCGGCCAGCGGCAGATCGAGCGGCTGCAGGGAGCGGTTGTTGACCCGGATGCCGCTGACCTGCCCCCGGCTGTCGAGGCGAATCATCGGGGTTTCGGCCGCCAGCTCGGTTTCCATGTCGGCGTACTGGAACTGCAGCGGGGTGCGGGTGAGCCGGTCGAACGGCTCCGGATGGTGCTGGCGCAGGTAGGCGGCCACCTGGAAGCCGTCGACGAGGGTGTTTTCTCCCCCGCTGACGCTCGACGCCAGGCAGTGCAGGAGCTGCAGGGTTGGCACCGGGTCCCGGTAGGGGTTATCGGTGTGGTTGCTGAGGGCCAGGCCGGTGTAGGCCAGGTTGGTAGGATCGGCCACGGCGCGGACGTCGAAGAGACGGCCGTAGTTCGTCTCCCGCACGTAGCCGAACAGCTCGACGACCTTGGTCACCATGCCGGATTGAACCGGCACGTCGTGCAGGATGGCGAAACCGTAATCGCGAATGTGGGCCAGCCAGCGGCGCAGCGTGGCCGGCCGGCCGGCGACCCGGGGATAGCTCGCTTCCGGCAGCGCCCCGGTCAGATCGGCGCTCCATAGGATCGGATGCCGGCGGCGGCTCTCTCGATGTTCGTCGCAGGGACAGTGGGCCCGCAGCCAAACCGGATCGTACCGGCTCAGGTGGCCGTCGGGAGCCCAGATGATTTCGATCTGCCCGTCGCGCAGAGCGGCCGACTGCGGCTGGATGCCGGCTGGAATCCGGGCGGATTCCAGGATGCGCTGCCCATTGGGGTGGCGGGAGGTGGGCATGGGGCAGTTGTCCCGCAGCCAGAGGCTGTGGAAGGTGCTCCGGTGGCCGTCCTGCCATTCGATTTGGATGAGGGCGCCATCCTGGGCTAAATTGCTGATGGGAATGCCGGTCGCGTGGGTGATCATGCTCGGGAACTCCTGGAGTTGGCAGCCGGTCGGGAGAGGTCTGCGGCCGAACCTGCCCGGGAACGGGGGACGGCCGCTGTTATTATATTCTTTTTTAACGGCGGTGGTAAAGTCGGGATGGGCCGGCCCGGGGCCGAGGATTGCTCAGGCCAGGGCGGGCGGTTGGGGGAGTCCGTTTTCGTTGGACAGGCCGACCACGTCGGCAATCACCTGGCGCGTGTGCTCGATGTGATGGCGGGGATCGAAGTGGCTTTCGACAAACTGCCGGCCGGCCTGGCCCATCCGGTCGGCGAGGGCGGGATCATCCCAGAGGGTCCTGATGGCCTGGCGCAGCGCTGCGGGATCGTAGGGGGGAACCAGCAGCCCCGTGACCCCGTGCTGGATGTAGTCGCGCATCCCCGGGGTATCGGTGGCGATAATGGCCCGGCCGGCCGCGTGGGCTTCCAGGGCCACGGAAAAGCCGGCGCTGAACTGGGTTGTGTCGTGCAGGGGGAGGACGACGAAGCGGGACTGGTGGTAGCGGCAGGGGAAATCCTGCGGCGGCACGAAGCCGACAAACTCGACCCAGGAGGGGATCTCGGCCGCGTGCCGGCCCCGGTAGTTATCCGGATAGCGGCTCGTGGCGTAAATTTCGACGGGGCAGTCGGGCAGCTCCTGCAGGGCGGCGATCAGGGTTTTGTAATCCCGCTTTGAGACGCCGACGCTGATGATCGGCCCGGTCATCGGGTTCTCACTCGGGGTGAACTGGTTCAGCGGGGCAGCGATGTAGCGAAAGGTCTTCTCCCGCGGAACCCGAAAATAACCCTCGACGAAATTGCGATCGGCCGTCGTCAGGTACCCGATGCGCTGCCAGCGGCGCGGCGCGCCCAGGAGCCTGATCATCCACCGTTTCAAAGGGGAGGCGACGTGATAGACTACCGTGATGAGCGGCCGGTCCTTGATCAGCAGAGCCAGGGGGATGGCGACTTTTTCCGAGCCGGCCAGGATGACGTCGAATTGATCGGCCCGGCGGCTGGCCTGCCAGGCCAGGTAGAGGTCGAGCCGCAGCCATTCTTCCAGTTTTCGCAGCCACCGGGGAAAGCCATCGTAAACCCGGTAATCGATTGTTTCCACCCAGACCTCTGTTTGCAGGGTCTCGGGCAGGGCATAACTGCTGTCGACGTGCAGCACGCGCGGGTAGGGTATAATCACGCTCTCCTCAAACCACGGTTTCCAGATGCGGCCGCCGGCGGCCGCGATCGATTTAACCAAAACCGAGGTGGGTTCAATCGTTTTGCCGGTAATGGCAGCGGAAACCGGAGGGTATTTTCTAATAAGCTTATCGTGGTAATGTCTGGTTTCATTATAGAAATAGGTTCTTACAACGAATCTATCTAAAAGAATTTTCTGTTCGGGAAGCCGCATGCGGTTTAGGGACCGCCTTTCCTTTATCTAGATGATTGCCCCTTTCCCTGAATTCTTAGAAATCACTAAGGAGGCGGGCCGGGACGGCCGGAAGAGCCGCTCTCAGCTGGATCGGGCCGCGTTCCGTTAAGTAAAGGGGTCAATCTTCCGAAACCGCGCGACCTCTTAAGGCTTTCTGTAATCTTTTTTAATCATACTACATAGGTAGAGACAGTAAATCATCTGAATAGAAGAAAAATATGGCGTCCCGCATCACACCACCGAAACCAATATTTTTCGCCGGCGGCCTCTAGAGGCTGCCGGTTCTGTGATCGCTCAAAGGCTTGCACGAGGACTTCCAGATCAACTGAATGAAAATATTGATGATCGCCCCCGAGCCTTTTTTTGAACCACGCGGAACACCTGTGAGTGTTTTCCAGCGGGTTCGGGCACTCTCGGCCCTGGGGTATGAAATCGATCTGCTGACGTATCATGTCGGCCAAACAGTGATCCTTCCCGGCCTGAAAATCATCCGCATTCCGGCCGTTCCCTTCATTCACCAGGTTAAAGTTGGGCCTTCCTGGATCAAACCGCTCCTGGATTTTCTCCTCTTCCTGCTGGCCTTCTGGCGGCTCCTGACCCGCCGCTATGACGCCATTCATTCCCATGAAGAAGCGGCCTATTTTTCGAACATTCTCTCGGCCCTCTTCCGGACCCCGCACGTTTACGATATGCACTCCAGCCTGCCCAATCAGCTCTACAACTTTGGCTACGGCGGCTGGACGTGGCTGGTGAGACTGTTTGACATCCTCGAGAAATGGACGCTGCGCTCCTGCGATGTGGTGATCACCATCGCGGAAGATCTGACGGAAAAGGTGCTGAGCTACCATCCGGCCGCCAACCAGATCACCATCGAAAATCTTCCGCTGAATATCGGGGCGTTTTCCGAAAGCCTGCCCGCGGCGCCGTCAGGCAGCCCGACCCCGGCCGAAGACAGGGGTCAGTCGGTAGTCTACACCGGCACCTTCGAAGCCTACCAGGGGCTTGAGCTCCTGATCGACAGCGCAGCCCAGGTGGTGGCCGTCAATCCCCACGTCTCTTTTGTGCTGGTCGGCGGCCGCCCCGATCAGATCGAAAAACTCAGCGAACGCATCGAACGGGCCGAGCTGACCGATCACGTGACACTGGTCGGCACGGTTTCCCCCGAGGAGGCGATGGCCTACGTCGAGGGGGCGGATATCCTGATTTCGCCGCGGATCGACGGCACGTCGATTCCCCTCAAAGTCTACAGCTATCTCTATGCCGGAAAGCCGACGATCGCCACCCGCATCAGTGCGCATACCCAGATCCTCAACGAGGAGATCGCCCTGCTGGTGGAACCGAATCGAGACGCCCTGGCCAACGGCCTGCTGGCCCTTCTGCACGATCGCGAGCTCGGCGCTTCGATCGGCGAACGCGCCCGCGTTTTCGCCCAATCCAAATACAGCTTCGATCAATATAAAGAAAAACTGCGGCTGGTTTACGACTGCCTTCTCAACCCGGCCCAAAAATTAAACAACGTGGCAGACCTGCGAGATTTTTAGCATGTGCGGAATTTGCGGCGTGGTTGATCTGACCGGGACGGTGGGGGAAGACCAGGCGACGATCCGCCGCATGTGCGAGCTGCTCGCCCACCGGGGGCCGGACGACGAAGGCACCTACAGCGACGGGGCAGCCACGCTGGGCATGCGCCGGCTGAGCATTATCGACCTGGCCACGGGGAAGCAGCCGATTTCCAACGAAGCGGGAACCCTGCACCTCATCTGCAACGGCGAAATTTACAACTACCGGGAAATCCGGCGGGACCTGGAGCGGCTGGGCCACGTATTTAAAACCAACAGCGACTCCGAGGTCATCCTGCACGCCTACGAGAGCTACGGCCGGGACTGCCTCTCGCTGCTGAACGGCATGTTCGCCTTCGCCGTCTGGGACAGCCCCGGGCGGAGCCTCTTTCTGGCCAGGGATCGGATCGGGATCAAGCCGCTGTACTACTGGACCGGTCGGAACCGGATCGTGTTCGGCTCGGAGCTGTCGGCCGTCATGGCCCATCCGGCCGTTCCCTGCGAGATCGATCCGGTCGCCGTCAATGAATTCCTGACCTTCGAATATATTCCCCATCCCCGGACGATCTACCGGCATGTGCACAAGCTCCCCCCGGCGCACTGGCTTCACTTTTCAGACGGCCGTCTCGAAATTGAATCATATTGGAACGTCCGGCCCCAGCCGCTTCCCGGAGACGACCGCGAACGGTCCGAAATGCTGACCGGGCTGATTGAGGACGCCGTGCGCCTGCAGCTGGTCAGCGACGTCCCGCTCGGCGCCTTCCTCAGCGGCGGCATTGACTCGAGCACCGTGGTGGCCGCCATGAGCGCCGCCCGGCCGGACAGCATCCGCACTTTTTCGATCGGCTTCGGGGAGGCGACCTACAACGAACTGCCCGATGCGCGGGCCGTGGCCGTCCGCTTCGGCACTCAGCACGAGGAAACGATCCTGGAGCCCGATATCAGCGGCCTCGTCGACCGGCTGGTCGGCGGGCTCGACGAGCCGCTCGGCGATTTTTCAATTTTTCCCACCTACCTCGTCTCGGAGGTAGCCGGCCGGTCGGTCAAGGTCGTCCTCTCCGGAGATGGGGGAGATGAGCTGTTTGGCGGCTACGAAAGCTACGAGGCCGATGAAATTGACCGGCGCTACTATCGGGCGATTCCGGAAGTGTTTCGCCGCCGCCTGCTGCCGCAGGCTCTCGAGCGGATCCCCCCCCGGCCGGCCAAGAAGGGGTTGATCAACAAGGCCAAACGCTTCGTCGAGGGGGGCGCTTTCCCGGCAGCCTGGCAGCACACCCGCTGGATGATGTTTCTTTCCGACGCCGACCGGCGCCGCCTCTTTCAGCCGGCGTTTGCCGCAGCGCTGGACGGCCGGGCCGCCACCGATTTCCTGGAGCCCCACTTCGCGGCGGCCGCCGGCTGGGATCCGCTGGCCCAGCAGCAGTATGTCGACCTGAAGACCTACCTGGTGGATAATATTCTGACCAAGGTCGATCGCATGAGTATGGCCGCCTCCATTGAAGCGCGGGTGCCGCTCCTCGATCACCGGCTCGTCGAATTCGCCCTCAACCTGCCGCCGGAGCTCAAACGGCACCGGGGGGAGAGCAAGGTGATTCTGAGGCGAGTGATGGCCGGCCGGCTGCCGGATGCCGTTCTGCAGAAACCAAAGCAGGGGTTCAGCATTCCCCTGAAACACTGGCTCGGCGGTCCGCTGCGCCCGCTGCTCATGGATCTGCTTTCACCCGGCAGCGTGCGCCAGCGGGGCTTTTTCCGGCCGGAGACGGTCGACCGCTGGATTGACGAGCACCTGGCCGGCCGGGTCAACCACAGCCACCGGCTCTGGTCGCTGATGGTGCTCGAGCTGTGGCAGCGCCGCCAGCCCGGCCGGATACGGCCGATCCGGTGATTCGGATTTTATCCGAATCGCCGCTCCGCCAAAGGGAGAAACTACGATCACCTCATTATCGACCGCTATGAGTTCAGCTATCACAGATCAATGGGAAGGGATGACCCGGGCCGTTGCCGCGTACTGGAACGAGCATATCCACGACCTGGAAATCGCCCGCCATCCGGTTGGATCCCGGCCGTTTTTTGACGAGCTGGCCGCCTACCGCTACGAAAAACTGCACTATCTGCCCGACCTCGTCGATTTCGCCGGCTACAGGAATCGCCGTGTTCTCGAAATCGGCTGCGGCGTGGGGCTCGACCTGGCCCGCTTCGCGGCCGGCGGCGCGGCGGTGACCGGCATCGATCTGGCCCCGGTGTCGATCGACCTGGCGCGGGCCAATTTTGCCCAGCAGGGGCTGGCGGCTGAGCTGGCCGTGATGAATGGGGAGGCGATGACCTTCGAGGCGGGCGCCTTCGACGTCGTCTACGCCCACGGCGTGCTCCAGTATACCGCCGACCCCGCCCGCATGATCGCCGAAATTCACCGGGTGCTGGCCCCGGGCGGGCTGGCCATTCTCATGGTCTATCATCGCTTTTCCTGGCTGAACGGCCTGTCGAAAGTCATGCGGGTGGAGCTGGAGCACGAGGACGCTCCCATTCTGCGCAAATATTCGATCGGCCAGTTCCGGCGGCTGCTGCAGCCGTTCGCCCGCGTCCGCATTATCCCGGAGCGCTTCCCGGTGCGGAGCCGTCTTCACAACGGGCTCAAAGCGCGGCTGTACAATGACCTGTTCGTCGGCACCTTCAACCGGCTGCCCCGGCGGCTGACTCGCTCCCTGGGCTGGCACCTGATGGCCTTTGCCGAGCGGGCCTGAGGCGGCCGACTGATCATACGCATGAAACGGGATCTCGACCGCCTGACTCGACAGCCCTTCGACCTCCTCGTCATTGGCGGGGGGATTTACGGCGCCTGCGTCGCCTGGGACGGGGCGCAGCGCGGCCTGTCGGTGGCCCTGCTCGAGCGGGGGGATTTCGGTGGCGGCACTTCGGCCAACAGCCTCAAGGTGATCCACGGGGGGCTGCGCTACCTGCAGGAGGGAAATCTCTCCCTGGTGCGCCGGATGGCCCGCGAGCGGGCCGCCTGGCTGCGCATCGCCCCCCATTTCGTGCGGCCGCAGCCGTTTGCCATCCCGACATTCGGCCGGCTCTCCCGCCACCGGGCGGTCATGCGCGCCGCCCTGCTGGCCAACGATTGGCTCAGCGCCGGCCGGAACCGGGGGCTGCCGCCGGCGCAGCGAATTCCCGCCGGCCGAATTCTCTCCCGCACCGAATTCCAGGCCCGGACCGGCTGGCTCGCCGACGGGATCACGGGTGGAGCCCTCTGGACCGACGCCCAGATGATCGATTCGGAGCGGCTGCTCCTGGCGTTTCTGCTGTCCGCTGCCGCTGCCGGGGCGCAGGTCGCCAATCAGGTCGCCGTCAACGGCCTGACCCGGGCCGGCGGCGAGATCACCGGCGTGACGGCGGTCGATCGGCCGACAGGCCGCCCCCTGGAGATTCGAGCAGAGCTCGTGGTCAACTGCGCCGGCGCCTGGTCCGAAGGGCTTCTGCCGGCCGCACCGCCGGCCGCCTATCCGCAGTCGGTCGCCCTCAACCTGGTGACCCGGCCTCTGCCGCTCGACTGCAGCGTGGGGCTGCCCGGCCGGCCGGCCGGCGGCCCGGCCGGCCGTTCGTTCCCCCGGACGCTTTTCCTCGTGCCGTGGGAGGATGCGACCCTGATCGGAACCCTGCACCTGCCCTGGCGCGGTGCTCCCGACGAGTTCCAGGTGACCGACGAAATGATCGGCTCCTTTCTTGACGGGATCAACCGCACCTACCCGCCTGCCCGGCTGGCCCCGGCCGATGTGCGCCTTGTCCATCACGGCTTTCTGCCCCTGCGCGCGGCCGGCGGCGGGCCGGCCGAGGAGCGGCTGCTGCGCGATGGCGAGATCTGGGATCACGCCCGGCAGGGTGGGCCGGCCCGGCTGCTGACGGTGATTGGGGTAAAATACACCATGGCCCGCTTCGTGGCGGAAAAGACGATCGACCTGGCGCTGGCCCGGCTCCGGCGGCCGGCGGTTCCCTGCCGGACGCGGGAAACGCCGCTGTTCGGCGCGGAGGAGCCGGTTGAATTCCGGCTCGAAGCGGCCGGGATTCCAGCCGCGGCGGCCGGGCGGCTGGCCCGCACGCACGGCCGGGCGGTCGGGCGGATCGCCGCCCTGCTGCGGGAAAACCCGGCCTGGGGGGAGCCGGTTGCGGCCGGCCGGCCGGTCATCCAGGCGGAAGTCATCCACGCCGTCCGCGCCGAGATGGCGCTCACCCTGGACGACGTGGTCCGGCGGCGGCTGCCCCTGGGGGCGGCCGGCTATCCGGGAGACGAGGCGCTGGCCGCCTGCGCCGGGCTGATGGCCGGGGAGCTGGGCTGGGATCCGGCGCGGCAGCAAACTGAAATGGAAGCGGTGCGGCAGGTCTACCCGCGGCACGCTCAGACGGCACCGGCAGGAGAAAACCCCTAGATGCAATCGACGGAAACGGCCCGCCCCTGGCAGCTGGAAATGTTCCGGCGATCCCTGAAAAAGCAGCTCAAGCTGGCGGCGATGCTGCGCCTGCTGCCGGCCGTCGACGGCCGGCGCTGCCTTCTCGTCACCTGCGGGGACAACAACGGCGCCCTCAACTGGTATTTCCGGGAGCAGGGGGGGTCGTGGACCTGGGGCGATACCATCGGCGAGAATCTGGCCGACATGAGCGCCCTGCTCGGCGAGCCGGTCGATCACGTGCCGGAAGGCGCTTTTCCCTACGAGGACGGCCAATTCGACTGCGTCGTCTCGATCGACGTGCTGGAGCACCTGGCGGATGACCGGCCGTTTCTGCGGGAGCTGGCCCGCGTGCTCCGGCCGGGGGGCACGGCGCTGGTCACTGTGCCCAACGGGGATCCCGCCCTGTGGGCCAACCGGATCAAGTGGCGCATCGGCATGAGCCCGGAAGTCTATGGCCACGTGCGGGCCGGCTACACGCTGGACGAGCTGCGCGCGGCGGTAGCCGGGAGCGGGCTGCGTCCCTACGCCGCCGGCGGCTACTCCCGCTTTTTCACCGAAATGATGGAGCTGCTGGTCAATTTCGGCTACGTGTTTGTCCTGGCGCGCAAAAAGGGAGGCGCTGTGGACGGGCAGATCGCACCGGCGACGGCCGGCGAGCTGAAAACCCACGGGCTGGCCTACCGGCTCTACGGTCTGCTGTTTCCGCTGATGCGGCTGTTCAGCCGGCTCGACGCCCTGCTGCCCGCCCGGACCGACAACGCGGTCATCGTGGCCGCCCGCAAGCCGGAGGCGGCCCCGTGACCGTCCTGATCACCGGCGCCGGCGGCTTTATTGGCAGCCACCTGGTCGACAGCCAGGTGGCGCAGGGTCGGGCTGTGCGCGCGGTCGACCTCGACCTGAGGCGGCTGGACCACCTGGACGGCCGACCCGGGCTGGAGCGGATCGCCGGCGATATCAGCGACCCCGTCCTCTGGCCCCGGCTGGTCGCCGGGATCGAGGTGGTTTTCCACCTGGCCAGCGCCCATCTCGATGTCACGCTGCCGGACGACCGCTACCGGGAGATCAACGTCGTGGCCGCGGCCGGGCTGGCCCGGGCGGCGCAGGGGTCGGGGGTGGCGCGCTTCATTCACGTCAGCACCAACGGCGTGGTCGGCCGCATCGACCGGCCGCCGGTCGACGAAACGGCTGTCTGCCGGCCGGAAAATATTTACGAGCGGACCAAGCTGGCGGGGGAGGAGGCAGTCCTCCAGGTGGGCCGGGAAAGCGGCCTGCACGCCGTGGTCATCCGACCCGCCTGGGTCTACGGCCCGCGCTGCCCGCGCACCGCCCGCCTCCTGCGCGCGATTCGCCGGGGGCGCTTTGTCATGTTCGGCAGCGGCCGAACGCTGCGCCACCCGATCTACGTCGACGATTTCGTGCGGGGGCTGGAGCTGGCGGCCGCCGCCGAAGCCGGCCGGGGGGAAGTCTATTTCCTGGCCGGCGAGCGGCCGGTGACCCTGAACGAACTGGCGGCCGCGATGGCCGAAGCGCAGGGGGTGCGGCCGCCGCGGCTGCACCTGCCCCTCTGGTTCGGCCGATTGGCCGGGCGCGCGGCCGAGCTGGTCTTTGTTCCGCTCGGCCGGCAGCCGCCGATATCCAGCCGGACCCTCGACTTTTTTACCAAGGACAACGCCTATCGCATCGATAAAGCCCACCGGGATTTCGGTTTTGCTCCCCGAATCGACCTGGCCGAAGGGCTGTGGCGCACGCTGGATGCCCGGGCGGAAAAGCTGCCCGAGAGCGCTCCCGGCTGAATCCGGGGCAGCCGGTTCGCCGGTCTGATCAGAAGCCAAGACCCTGTTAGCACTTGCATGTAGGAAATGAATGCCGATGGATGAACAATTAAAAGATACCGTGCAGGCCGTACACGATTACTGGAACAGCCATACCCTGGGCTTTCAATACGTCACCGACCACTCGATCGAGCCGGGGACGCCGGCCTTTTTCGCCCATATTCGCCCCTGGATGAATCCCTACAAGTTTCCCTGGATCATGGAGCGGATCGACCGCGAGGCCGCCCATCTGCAGGGAAAACACCTCCTGGAGATCGGCTGCGGTATGGGGTACGACAGCCTGGAGTTCCTGAAGCGCGGCGTGCGGGTGACCGCGACCGACCTGACCCCGCGTGCGGTCGAGATGACGAAAAAGCATTTTGCGGTAGAAGGGGTGCAGGCGGAAGATGTCCGCACGGCCAACGCCCTGAGCCTGCCCTTCGAGGACAATACCTTTGATGCGGTCTGGTCGAACGGGGTCCTGCACGCCACCGGCGACACACCCCGGGCGATCCAGGAGGCGCGCCGGGTTCTCAAGCCGGGCGGCCGGGCGATCATTTCCCATTTCTACCGGAAGCCCTCCTGGATGTACGCCCTGCACACCTGGGGGCGGGAAAACATCGAATACAAAGAGGAAGACCCGCCGGTCAACGAGTTCTACACGGAGGCTGAGATCCTGGCCATGTTCCGGGGATTTGACGTGATCGAAGCGGTTCAGGAGCACTACCGGGCGCTGCCGGTGCGGCGGGATGGGGTCAAGGCCGCCCTTTACCGCTACGGCTTCCGGCCGCTTTACAACCTGATTCCGGCAGGGTTGGCCCGGAAATTCGCCTACAAACTGTCGGTTACGGCCGTCAAAGTCTGATCGATGTGCGGCATCTGCGGCATCGTGAACCCGGCAGGAGTTGAGGCAGCGGCGCTGCGGCCGATGCTGGCGGCAATCGCCCATCGGGGCCCGGACGACGAAGGGGTTGTCGCCGCGGGACCGGCCGGCCTGGGCAGCCGCCGCCTGAGCATTATCGATCTCGGCGGAGGGCACCAGCCGATCGCCAATGAAGACGAAACGATCTGGGTCGTGTTTAACGGCGAAATTTACAATTTTCCCGAGCTTCGGCGCGAGCTGATTCAGAAGGGGCACCGCTTCCGCACCCGCAGCGACACCGAAGTGATCGTCCATCTCTACGAAGAGCTGGGGGAGGGCTGCGTGGCCCGCCTGCGGGGGATGTTCGCCTTCGCCCTCTGGGACGGCCGGCAGGAGAAGCTGCTCCTGGCGCGGGATCACCTGGGCCAGAAGCCGCTCTTCTACGCCCAGGATGGACCGATTCTGCGCTTCGCCTCGGAGATCAAGGGGATCCTGGCAGCGGATGACCGGCCGCGGGAGATCGATCCGCTGGCCCTGCACCACTACCTCTCTCTCCGCTTCATTCCTCCGCCGCGCACCATGCTGGCCCATATCCGCAAGCTGCCGCCGGCCCATATCCTGGTTTACCAGAGAGGCGAGATCGCCATCCGGCGCTACTGGCAGCTATCGTTTAGAGAAAAGCTGGTTCTCTCAGATGAGGAGTACGTCGAACGGCTGCGGGCCAAACTGCGCGAAGTCATCGCCGCCCACCTGATCAGCGACGTGCCGATCGGCGCCTTTTTGAGCGGCGGCATGGATTCCAGTATGGTCGTGGCTATGATGGCCCAGGATCTCGGGGTCGATTTTCAGACCTTCGCCATTGGCGTCGAGGAGCAGGATTTCAACGAGCTGCCTTACGCACGGGCGGTGGCCGAGCGGCACGGCACCCGGCACGTCGAGGCCTGCGTCCATTCAAATCTGATCGAGAGCCTGCCGGATATGGTCCACTATCTCGACGAGCCGTCCGACCCGATCGCCGCCTGCCAGTTCGAGGCGGCCGCCCTGGCCGCCCGCCACGTGAAAGTGGTGCTCGGCGGCGACGGCGGCGACGAGCTCTTTGCCGGCTTTGACCGCTACGTCGGAGTGGGTTATGTTGGCGCCTATGCCCGCCTGCCCGGCTGGCTGCGCACCCACCTGGTCGGAGGGCTGCTCGAACGGCTGCCGGAGGGCTTCGGCTACAAGAGCCTGTCGCAGAAGACCCGCTGGCTGCAGCAGCTGGCTTTGCTGCCGACGGTGGGCGAGCGGTACGCCGAGGCGACCTGTTTTTTCCGATTCAATCATGCACAGAAGCGGGCGCTGTTCGCCCCGGCGCTGTGGCAGACGGTGGGCGAGGTCAACGCGGCCGGCGTCATCGTCGACGCCTACAACCCGGCGCCGGCCGACGACCCGATCGACCGGATGCTCTATGCCGAT
>JBFFZG010000107.1:0-14197 GCA_041568735.1 Promineifilaceae bacterium (SeqCode) | reverse complement strand
TCCCGCCGGCGGTCGGTCACGGTCGCATCTGAGCTGCCCATGAATGCATCCTTATGAGTTGGTGGTGAATGATCGCACCGGATGGCGCGGCTTTGACCCGGCGCCGGCCGGGATCATTCAATGGTGGTGAAGCTGAAAAACGCCGGAAAGCCGGGGGGCTTTCCCACGGGCAAGTTTCGCTGATTCGCCGCAAATTGGCAATTCACTTAACTGGCGGTTCAGGTAAACTGCCGTCCGGGGATGGTCAGACTTCCCATCCCACCCCGCTTCGGCCGGGAATGGGTATAATTACCGGCAGCGCCGGCCGTCTGTTGACCGCAGCCCGGCGGCAAGGAGAACGCGCGTCGGTGGAGAAGGGTGCCGGGTTTTGCCACGGCCGTTTCTCCGCAAGAACCTGAATCAATGGACCGCCCCCAAGGAGAATCCCGTGAAAAATCTCGAACCTATCGCCGATGTGATTCGCGGCCAGTTCGAAGAAATCGACGAAGCCCGTGAAAAAGCCTACAAACTCTCCCGCGACGTCACCCGGCTGTGCGCCCTGACGATTCGGGCCATTCACCGCGAAGATTGGTCGGAAGCGGATGCACTCCTGGCGGAAACCCGGCAGGCGGTCAATGACCTGGTGCGCTGCACGGAACCCTTTCCCATGATCCACTGGGCCGGCTACACTCAGGACTGCCTGAAGGAATATGTCGAGGCGGAGCATACCTATGCCCTGATCCAGGACCGGCCGCTGAAAAGTCCCGCCGATCTCGGCGTGGACGGGGCGGCCTGGCTCAACGGGCTGGCCGAGGCGTCGACCGAACTGCGCCGCCGCCTGCTCGACATTCTCCGCCATGACCACGACAGCGAAGCCGAACGACTGATCGGCATCATGGATGATGTTTACAGCGTGCTGATCACCTTCGATTTTCGGGACGCCATCACCAACAACCTGCGCCGGCGAACTGACCAGGTGCGGGCGGTGCTGGAGCGGACCCGGGGAGACCTGACGACCAGCCTGCGCCAGCAGAAGCTGGAAAAGGCCCTGGCCGGTCTGGAAAAGAAGATTCAAAGCAGCCAGCCCTGACATGACCCTCTACATTCCGGAAATCCCCCTGGGTGATTTCGAGGCCCAGACCGTCGTTCGCCGGCAGCTGGAGCAGCAGGGAACGGCCCCCCGCCTGGGTCTCCTGGCTCCGCTGGCTGCCCGGCTGGCGCTGATCACCGGGCGCACGAACCTCAGCTTTCCCCGCAAAACAGTCGTCATCCTGGCGGCCGATCACGCCCATCCCGGTGGAGATCCGGAGAGGACGGCCGCCGATGTGACCCGGCTCGCCCGGGGGGAAGGGGCGGCCAACGCCCTGGCCCGCCAGGCGGGGGCCACCCTGACACTGGTCGATCTCGGTCTGGCCCAACCGCTGCGGCTGCCCGGCCTGGAAAATCTGCCGGTTACCCGGGGCACCCGCAACCTGCTCGACGAACCGGCCCTGGGGCTGCCGCAGGTCAACGATGCCCTGATGATCGGCATGCACCTGGCGTCGGCGGAAATTGGCCGCGGTCTCGATCTCCTGGCACCGGCCGAGCTGGCCGCTGGCAGCGAGCTGCCGGCCCTGGCGGTCATTCACCTGCTCACCGGCCGCCAGCCGGATGAGCTGACCCCGGATGCAGCCCAGGCGGCCCGGGTGGAGGCGGCCGTGGCCCGCCACCGGCCGGATCGGCACGACCCCTTCGACGTGCTGCGCACCGTCGGCAGCCTGGAGCTGGCGGGCATGGCCGGTCTGATGCTGGCCGGCGCCGCCGGCCGGGTGCCGATTGTGCTTGACGGGCTGGCAGCGGCCGCCGCGGCGCTGCTGGCCGCCCACATCAACCCGGCCCTGCGCCCTTATTTGATTGCCGGTCACCGGAGCGGCCAGCCGGCGCACGACCTGGTGCTGCGGCAGCTCGGCCTGCCCCCCCTGCTCGACCTCGGCCTCTCGGCGCCAGCCGGCTGCGGCGCGCTTCTCGCCTTCCACCTGGTGGAAGCGGCCGCGCGTATCCTGAACGAGACCGCCAGCGGTGGGGAAGCGCCCCCCTCGATTGAAATTTCGGACCAATTGTTATGAGCAAATCACCTGAAAAACCCTGGCGCGCGGGTCTGCGCCGGATCTTTGAAATCCCGGGCCGAGGCTGGCAGGCGCTGGTCGAGTGGCTGATCGCCGGCCGCGTGCGCTGGCGGAACTGGCGGCTGCGCAGGACGCAGCTCGATTATGTCCTTATCCCCCTTTCCGGCTCTTTCCCGGAGCGGTCCGACCCACCGCGTGGATTCCTGGAGCGGCGGCTGCCGCTGCCCCAGCCGGCTTTCAGCCTGCAGCGGTACAACGGGCTCATCCAGCGGCTGATCGACGCGGATAACCTGCGCGGCGTCGTCTTTAATCTGCAGGGTGTAACGGCCGGTCTGGCCGGGCTGCAGAGTCTGCGCCAGGGGCTGGTCCGGCTGCGGGAGTCGGGGAAAACCGTCGTCGTCTACACCCACACGCTTGGCAATGGGCACTATTATCTGGCCTCCGCGGCCGACCGCATTATCGTGCCGCCGGTCGCCGATTGGGAGGTCTTCGGGCTCTACTCCGAAACGGTTTTTCTGCGAGATGCGCTGGCATTCCTCGGTATCGAAATCGACAATATCCAGATTTCGCCCTACAAATCGGCCGCCAACAGCTTGAGTGAACGGGAGATGACCCAGGAGCAGAAGGAACAGCTCGACTGGCTGCTCGACGACCGCTTCGATCAGCTGACGGCCGATCTCGCCGCCGGGCGGGGCCAGACCCAGGAAGAGATCAAATCCTGGATCGACCGCGCGCCACTGACGGCCGAGGAGGCCCTGGCGGCCGGTCTGGTCGACGATGTGGCCTATGAGGATGAGCTGGAGAAGCGGCTGGCACCGGCCGGCAGCGATGCGGCCGGGTCGGCCGGGCCGGCCGGTCGGGTTGACCTGCTGCCCCTGGCGAAGGCGGCCAAGCGGCTGCGGTCGGTCTACCGCCGGCGGGTGCGCGGGAAGAAAATCGCCGTGGTCAGCCTGGAAGGGCTGATCGTTCGCGGCTCGAGCCAGCAGCCGCCGGTTGACCTGCCCATTCCATTAATTGGCGGCAAGCTGGCCGGCGATCAAACGATTTCCCGGATGCTGCGGCAGGTCGAGACCGACGACAGCTGTGCCGCCCTGGTTTTTCACGTCGATTCCCGGGGAGGGGATGCTCTGGCTTCGGATGTCATCGGCCGGGAAATCGCGCGGCTGGCCCGCAAGATCCCGATCGTCGTTTACATGGGGGACGTCGCCGCATCCGGTGGCTACTACGTGTCGGCCATGGCCCGGGAGATCGTCAGCCAGCCCGGCACCATCACCGGCTCGATCGGCGTGGTGATCGCCCGCCCCAACACCGATCGCTTCTACGAAAAGCTCCAGATAAATCGAGTCGGGCTGCAGCGCGGCGCGCAGGCTGATCTCCTCACCGATCGCGGCCCGCTCTCTCCCGAGCGCCGGCAGATCCTCGAGAAAGTTATACAGGAAAAATACCGGCTGTTTAAGCAGGTCGTTGCCGGCGGCCGGTCGCTGGACTACGACAGCCTCGATCCGGTATGCGAAGGGCGGGTCTGGACCGGCCGCCAGGCGCTGTCCCACCGGCTCGTCGACCGGCACGGTGGAATTCGCGAGGCGCTGTGGCGGGCGCGGGAGCTGGCCGGCCTGCCCATGGGGGACGAATTCGCCGTGCGCGTGGAAAATATCCATCCTGAAAAAGGGGGCTGGCTCCTTCCCAGACCCTTCCCGGATCCGGCCAGTTTGGGGTTGATTCCGGCCGTCCTCGAGCGCCTGCCGCTGCTGACCGGCCCGCTCTTTCTCCTTCCCTTTTTTGAGCGATGGCCATTTGATCGCCCTCTGTAAACCAGGAGACGGCCATTTTACAGAACCTTTACAGATCGAAAACAGTTTGACAAATCTCTCTGCGCATACTGAAAGCGTGTTGAAGAAACCGCATTTCCGCGAAAGGAGAGAAACCATGTTCAAAAAAACCCTGATTGTCGTTCTGGTTCTGCTGGCCGCCTTCCTGACTGTTGGCGCAGCCAGCGCCGACACCCTGGCCGGCCGCGGCTGGGTCAAAGCCGAGGGCAACGGCACGGCCGTCATCTCGGGCAATGTGGCCACCATGATCCTGCGCGGCACGGGGAGCCTCTGGTACAAAGATGAAGGAGATCCCGATCGGCCGTTCATTCGCGGCTACCGGGACCTTATTCGCCACCCCAACGGCTGGGTTGAGGTCGTTGGCTTTGACGGGATCTTCCACCTGGATGCCGCCGACCAGGTCACGGTGAAAATGACCGGCAAGGATATCAAGCTGCTTGCCGCTGGAAAGGGGCGGGTAATCCTGCGTGGGCGTGGTCATTACGTCTACGGCAAAGGGGACCACGTCCTCGGCCGGGGCGACTGGGGTCCGGATGATCTGACCGTCGACTTTGGCGAGTAATTCCGGCGATATCTGGCCGGAGGCGAGGGGCGACCGTGCGGTCGCCCCTCTTTTTTTTAGGAAACCGGGGAGGATTGGAGGCTCTGGCGGATCGAGGCAGCGAAGGCGGCCGCCCGTTCGGCGGCCGTCCCGATGTGATTGTCGGACGACAGGCCGGCGGCGATCTCATCGGCCGACAGAAAGCGCCGGAGCCGCTCATCCGCGGCCAGCAGCGCCTGGAGCGGGTTCGGCTCGCCGAGGCGGATCGCCTCCCAGGCCTGCAGACTGGCCGCGCGCAGCCAGTCATGGGCTTCCTGGCGGCTGCCCCCGCGGGCGACGACCATCATCAGCAGTTTTTCCGTGGCGGCGAACGGCCCGTAAGCGGCCAGATTGCGCGCCATCGCTTCGCGATCGAGCCGCATTTCCCGCACGATGCGGCCGGCCCGCCGCAGAATTTCTTCCGTGGCCAGGAAGCCTTCGGCGAGAAACAGGCGCCGGTTGGCCGAATCATCCAGACTCCGTTCGAGAATGGCCTGGCTGGCGTTGTCCCAGGCCACGGCCGGCAGAGCGGCGATATAACGGGCCAGGGAGCAGATGTTTTCGGTGTTGATTGGATTGCGCTTGAAGGGCATGGCCGAGGAGCCGACCTGGCCCGCGCCGAACGGCTCCGCCCATTCGCCGA
This sequence comes from Promineifilaceae bacterium (SeqCode), assembly GCA_041568735.1. GTDB lineage: Bacteria > Chloroflexota > Anaerolineae > Promineifilales > Promineifilaceae > WTJY01. The sequence goes on along the minus strand of JBFFZG010000107.1, from coordinate 9,061 downwards.
AGGGAGGGGACTGCAGCACGCGGAAATCGAGGGCGAACTTGTGCAGGGAGGAGGCGATGCCGGCCAGGGTGTTCATGATCCGCAGATCCTGCTGCCGGGTGTAAGTCTGGGTGGCGATGGGGAAGGAGCGCAGACCGAGTCTGGCCATCGCGGCCGCCTCCAGCTCCTGGGGACGGGTGCCGGTGCCGGTCAGGATTTCAGCGTAGCTGGCCTGAGTGCCGACCGCCCCTTTGAACCCTTTCCCCCGCAGATTGGCCCGTACACGGACGAGTTCTTCCCAATCGAGCAGGAGATCCTGCGCGTAAACAGCGAAGCGGTAGCCGAGCGTGGTCGGTTCCGCCGGTTGAATGTGGGTGTGGGCCATGACGACCCAGCCGGCGGTCTCTTCGATTTTTTCCGCCAGGGCTGCCAGTACTTCCCGCAGGCCACCGTCAATCAGGGTCAGGGCGGCCTGCATGCGCAGCGTGTAAACGTTGTCGTTCACGTCAGCGCTGGTCGCTCCCCAGTGAATGATCCCGCCGCCCGTCGGGCACTGCTCGGCATAAGCGCGAATTTCCGCCATGACATCGTGGCGGGTCTCTTTCTCGATCTCCAGGGCCCGGGGGATGTCGATCCGATCCTGGTTGGCGATCAGGTCGGCCACCTGGGCGGCGCTGACGAGACCGGCTTCTTGCTGGGCCTCTGCCAGGGCCACCCAGACCCGGCGCATGAGCTGCCGTTTGCGGGTTTCCGACCAGATCTCGCGCATGGCGGGGGAGCCGTAGCGCCAGGTCAGTGGGGAAATGAACGTGTCATGGGTAAATGTCATCGAATCTCCGGGGTCGACGGCCGTTTGTGGAAAGAGAAAAGGCGGCCTCAGCTCCGGGATTGGAAAGCCTCGCACCGCCTCGGCCAATCGACAATCGTCCTTCGAAACGGCAGCTTCAGCGGACCGGCCGCCTTTTCATGCGCTTACCGTCATTCCAGTGCTCCTGCAGCAGGCGCGTATCCTCCCACAACTTTTCGCGTTCTTCCCTCAACCGGCGAAAAATCTCATCATTTCGTCGTTTCTGCTCCTCCGTCAGTTTGACTTTCTTCTTAGCCATGGTGATTCCTCCTATTGCAAACACCTGTTGTCGCCGCCTCTTCCAGCGGCAATGGTTCAGGATCAGAAGATTGTGAAAAGTCGGCCGGCCGGCGCCGCGAATCAGCGCTGGACCTGGTAGTTGGGTGCTTCTTTGGTAACCGTGACACTGTGCGGGTGACTTTCCCGCAAACCGGCGTTGGTGATGCGGACAAAACAGCCCTTGGTGCGCAGTTCGTCCAACGTGGCGGCGCCGACGTAACCCATGCCGGCCCTCAGCCCGCCGACCATCTGGTAAAGCACGTCGTCGAGCCGCCCCTTGTAGGGGACCTGCCCCTCGATTCCTTCGGGCACCAGCTTGTGGCGGTTTTCAGCCCCGCGCGACTGGCCGGTCCCGTAGCGATCGGCGCCGTACCCCTGCATCGCCCCGGCGCTGCCCATACCCCGATAGACTTTGTAGCGGCGTCCTTCGTAGAGAATGATTTCGCCGGGGCTTTCCTCCAGGCCGGCGAATAGGGAGCCGAGCATGACGGCGTCCGCGCCGGCTGCCAGGGCTTTGACGATATCGCCGCTGTATTTGATGCCGCCGTCGGCGATGCTGGCGACGCCATGCTTGCGGGCTTCAGCCGCGCATTCGACCACGGCCGTGATCTGGGGGACGCCAACTCCGGAAATGATGCGCGTGGTGCAGATCGACCCGGCGCCGATGCCGATTTTCACCGCATCCGCCCCCGCTTCGATCAGGGCGCGGGTCCCGGCGGCCGTGGCCACATTCCCCGCCATCAGGGTCAGCTCCGGATAGCGCCGCTTGGCCTCGCGAATGGTCTCCAAAACCGGCCGGCTGTGGCCGTGTGCCGTATCGATCGCCACGACGTCGACCCCGGCTTTGACGACGAGCTCCAGCCGCGCCAGACCCGGATCGCCCACGCCGATGGCGGCCGCGCAGATCAGCCGGCCGTTCGGGTCGCTGACCGCCTGGGGGAAGTCGAGCTTTTTGATGATGTCTTTGACGGTGATCAGCCCTTTAATGCGGCCGTCTTCGTCGACCAGGAGCAGCTTTTCAATGCGGTGCCGGTGGAGCAGCTCCTTGGCCTCGGACAGCGTCGTGCCGACGGGCGCCGTGATGAGCTGGTTCCGAGGTGTCATGTAGTCGACGACCGGTTGGGGGCCGGGCTCGACGAAGCGAATATCCCGATTGGTGAGGAGGCCGACGAGCGAGCCGTCAGCCTCGGTGATCGGCACGCCGGAAATCCGGTAGCGGGCCATCAGCACTTCCGCCTCGGCCAGGCTCGCCTGGGGGGAGAGCGTGATCGGGTCGACAATCATGCCGGCTTCGGAGCGCTTGACCTTGTCGACTTCCTCGGCCTGCTCCTGCGGGTTGAGATTGCGGTGGATGACCCCGAGGCCGCCCAGCCGGGCCAGGCCGATGGCCATCGACGCCTCGGTCACGGTATCCATGGCGGCCGAGAGAATCGGCGTATTCAGGGTCAGCCGGTCGGTCAGCCGGGTGCGGAGATCGACATCGGCCGGCAAAACATTCGATTCCCCCGGCAGCAGCAGCACATCGTCGAAGGTCAGGGCCAGGCGGCCGAACTTCTCCTCAATTATGTCCATTGGACAAACCTCTCTTCCTCTTCTGGGCGGATATAAGCGCAGGGCGAGGAATTTCCTCGCCCTGGCCTGTGTTCTTCAGTTTACTCAGTTGCCTCTGTCTCCCGGCGCCGCTTCGGTTTGACCGCTCGCCGCTTGCGAAGCTGGCGCTCCGATTGTGGGATCTTTCCATACCGCTGGAGGAGCACGTAAACCCCACCCAGGGCGATGAAAGCGGCCACGACCATCGAATAGGTCAGAAATGTGCTGCCGATGTTCGGCTGGTCCGGCCGGAACAGCTCGATCCAGGCCCGGTTGCCGCCCCACCAGATGAGGAAAAGGGCGAAAATCGTACCGGGTTTCCAGCTGTTCCGGTACCGGTTGTTGAGGAAAACCAGTACGATGAACCCGATAAACAGGGCTAAAAATTCATAGAGGAACGTCGGATGGAAGCGGGTATCGAGCGGAAATGCCTCCAGGTTGCTGAATTGAGGCAGCCGGTACGGCTGCTCGATGGTGATCCCCCAGGGCAGGGTGGTCGGGGTGCCGTACAGCTCCTGGTTGATAAAATTCCCCCAGCGGCCGATGGCCTGGGCGATCAGCAGCGTCGGGCCGGCCACGTCGGCGTAATGCCAGAGGCTCAGCCGGCGGTAGCGCACGAACCAGACACCGGCGAGGGTCGCCCCGAGAAAGCCCCAGAGGATATTGACTCCCCCGTTGCGAATGTTGATGACCTCCCAGAAGGATTCGTAAATCCCCCCGTTGAGCCAATCCTGCGTCACGTAACCGAGACGGGCGCCGATATAGCCGACGATAATGACGAGCAGGAGTCCGTTAAAGAGCTCGTCGGAACTCTGCCCCCGCCGTTCAATTTCCCGGCTGGCCCACCAGGTGCCGATCGCGATGCCGATGGCGATCAGGATGCCATACCAGTAGATGGGGAAGCCATTTTCCCCGATGGGTATGGTAAACGCGATCGGGTCGAGAAGCTGTTGAAGTGCGTCTAACATGCGGTTTGAATCTCCGAATTAAAGCAGACCGGAGCCTGCCGGGAATAGGTGTCAATCGATATAGCCGAGACCGCGAAGATGTTGAATGAGTTCCGGATCCTGATCGATATCGAGCGGAACGCCGGCCAGCAGATTGTCTCGCTGTCCTTCGACCACGCCGACGACCCGATTGATCTGCTGATTGAGACGGGCGGTTAACGGCCGTTCCCGCTCCAGAATGCTGTCCAGTTCGAGGGCGTCGGCCGTGAGATCGTACAGTTCTTCCGGGATCGCTTCAATTTGTATCAGTTTAAATTCATTCTGGACGATCGCCCGCCGGATATCCCGGCAGCGAAACCGCTCGATCAACTCCGGCTGCCGATCTTCCATCGCCTTGACGAAGTTGAGTGGGGGATAGACTTCGGCGAAGGCGGTCCCCTGTTCGACATCGCGGCCGGCGACCACTTCGCCGAGGGAAAGGGCTCGAATTTCGGCTTCGACGGGCGCCCGCTCGGTGTCTGGGGCCCGGCCGGCGGCTTCCAGGATTGTGTGGAAGACTCGCCGCGTGCTGACCGGCTGCTCAATCCGCCGGCCGGCCGGCAGCTCGTTCGGCCAGTGGAGAATGAGGGGAACGTGGAGGAGTTCCTGATAGGCGACGAAGGCGTGGCCGAAATAGTTGTGTTCGCCGAGGCCGTCCCCATGATCGCCGACGATGATGGTCAGGGTGTTGTGCCGGTTTGCCCGCCGGCCCAGGGCGGCAAACAGACCGGCCAGATAGTCATCCTGGTAGGCAACTTCGGCATCGTAGTAGCCGTTGAGCACTTCCCACTCCAGGTCGGTCAGCCCGTCGGGAAGCGGCCGGGACCAGCGGTAGGCCTCGCTGTTCCATTCGCGCATGACCCGCTGCGCCTCCCGATTGCCGGTCAGCTGCGGCGCCGCTTTTTCCACAAAGCGGCGTGGGGGATGAAACGGCAGATGGGTTTCCATCAGGTTCAGGAAGAGAAAAAGTGGCGCTTCCCGCTCTTCCTGCTCGCGCCGATCGAGGTAGCCGACGACGTCGGCGATCGATTTTTCATTCTGACCTTTAAAATTTCCCCAGCGAGACCACATCGGGGTGAACCAGCGGTTCAGCGAGAGGCTGAAGGCGGAGTCCGAACGGCCGAAGAAATTTTGAATCGGTCCGGCCAGCCGCCGCCGCAGATGGCCCGAGATTTTCTCTTTGAGTCGGGCCGGCAGGGGCAGCTGATCCTGCTGAGGCCGGTTCGGAAAGGTTCCGGCGTAGTTATAAAACGCGTTGAATCCCCGTTTCAGGCCGTTGTCGAGTACACCGACGAGCGGGTTGTTGCAGAAACCGACGGTTTCGTAGCCTTCGTCTCGCAGAATTTCCACGACATGGGGCGTATCGGGACCGAGGGAGAGGTTGGACTGCAGGAGCTGGTGGGCGGTCGGGTATAGGCCGGTGAACAGGGAGGCATGGCTGGGGATCGTCCATTGAGCGGGCGAGACGGCCGCTTCAAAGAGGACGGCGCTGGCAGCGAACCGATCGATATGGGGTGTCAGGGAGCGAGCGGGATGATAGCAGCCGAGTCGATCGGCTCGCTGTGTGTCGAGAACGATGAAAATGATGTCCGGCCGGGTCATAAACAAAAAGTGGAAAAAAAACGAAGCGCAAGACGGCTTTTCGTCTTACGCTTGCTGACATTTTAAGCGGGTGGCACTGGAGCCAATACCCACGCTATTCTACTGTTTCCAGCTGGTGAATTGCAAATCTCTTTAACTTCCGAACCGGTAGCCGATACCGCGAACCGTGTTGATCCAGCGGGGGGAAGCCGGGTCTTTTTCGATTTTTTTACGGAGATAGTGAATATATGGTTTGATATTTTCGGTGGCGTCGGCGTAGGCTTCCCCCCAGGCCTTGACCAGCAGATCCTCCAGGCGCATGACCTGTCCGGCCTGCCGTGCCATGGCCGCCAGGAGGTCGAATTCGCGCGGGGTCAGGTCGACGATCTCCCCATCCACGCGCACGGTGAAGTTGTTCAGGTCGATGTCGATTTCACCGTCGCCAAAGACGAGGCGATCGCTGAGGATGCCGGTTTGCCGGCGCAGATGGGCACCGACCCGGGCGATCAGCTCTGGCTCCTGGAAGGGCTTGGTGATGTAATCGTCCGCCCCCAGGGTCAGCCCCTTGACGATATTTTCTGTGTTGTGCAGCGCGGTCAGGAAGATAATGGGCGCCCGGGTGATCTGGCGCAGCCGGCGGCAGAGCTCCCAGCCGCCCATCAGAGGCACCATGACATCGAGGAGAATCAAGGCCGGCCGCGCTTCGAGAGCGATCTCATAGCCGGCCTCGGCCGTATGAGCGGTTTTGACGATAAACCCCTGCCGGCCGAGGATTTCCCCAACCTGATCGGCCAGGGCCGGGTCATCTTCGACGAGTAAAATAGTCTGGGCCATGGTTTGCATTCTCCCTTGGTCTCGGTGAGCGGGGCACCCGCTCCCGGTCCCGGTGCCCGGCTGTACGGCGTCATCAAGATGGTTTTCACGCCAAATCGTGTATTATTCTGGGGAAAGGCCGATCCGGAGGGTCTTTTAAACACGGTTTCATGATTATCAGCCACCTCTCCCTGACGAATTTTCGAAATTACAGCCGCCTGGAGCTGTCACTGCCGCCGGGAGTCACCCTGCTGTACGGGTCAAATGCCCAGGGGAAGACCAATATCCTCGAGGCGATATACTATCTCGCCACGACCCGGTCTCCAAATGCCGACAACGATCAGCAGATCATCAACTGGGAAGCGGTGCAGCAGCAGGAGCCGATAGTCGTCGGCCGGCTGGTGGCCCAGATCAAGACGAAGAGCGGATCGCACCAGGTGGAAATGCGTTTGATTCTCGAGAACCAGGGACAAAACGGCCGTTTCCGGCGGGAAGCACTCGTCGATCGCCGCAAGGTCCGGCAGATGGATCTCCTGGGCAATCTGCGTGTGGTCCTCTTCCTGCCGGGTGATGTCGAAATGATCGGCGGCTCTCCCTCGAAACGGAGACGCTACCTCGACATCTTGCTCTGCCAGATCGACCCGATATACTGCCGGGCCCTCTCCCAGTACAACAAAGTGCTGGAGCAGCGCAACGCCGCTCTGCGGCAGCTGGCGGAAAGTGGGCAGGGGCAGGAGGTCGTTGCGGTTCTTTCAGATCAGCTCGTGCAGCAAGGCAGCATTGTCTTTGCCCGGCGGGCCGGCCTCATGGACCGGCTGGCCACCCATGCGCAGAGAATCCACTACGAATCGCTCACTGCCGGTCAGGAAACAATCCGGCTCGGATATCTCCCTCGTCTGCAGCCCAACGGCCTCGGTGCCGGGGAAGATGACGAAGCCCGGGTGGCGGAATTTGAGCAGCTCTCCCGCTGGCTTTGCGATCAACCAGACAATAGTCTTATTGAAAAAAGGTTTGCAAAAGTTGTAAAATCGATGGAGAGCCGGGAAATCAGCAGCGGCATGACGCTCGTCGGTCCCCATCGGGATGACTGGCGATTCTGGGTCAACGGCCGCAGCCTGAGCAGTTACGGCTCGCGAGGACAGCAGCGCAGCGCCATGCTGGCCCTCAAACTGGCTGAGATCGAAGTTATGGCGGAAACGACCGGCGACATGCCGATTCTTTTATTGGACGAAGTCGTGGCCGAACTGGACGAAGAGCGGCGTGAGCTGCTTCTCTCCTATGTTCGCAGCGGCGCCCAGGCGATTCTCACGGCAACAGACCCAAACATGTTTCCGGAGATGTTTTTACGCGAAGCCAGCACCATGTTCGTGCGCCAGGGTCGGGTCACCGTGGAAAACTCGGTGATCGCATCAGAGTAAATTGACTTGGCGAGGCAATCCCGCGATTCATGACACCCGCCCGCGCAATCCAACAAGATGAAACAGCGACGATCTTGATCGTCGACGATAATCCCGACAACCGACTCCTCCTGGCCTCCCAACTGGGGATGCACGGGTATAAGATTATCGAAGCAAGTGGGGGGCATCAGGGCATCGAACAGGCTCAAGCCAACCAGCCTGATTTGATCCTGCTCGACGTCATGATGCCGATCATGAACGGCTTTGAAGTCTGCACCCATCTCAAGGCCGATCCGGGAACCGCCCATATCCCGATCATCATGGTAACCGCGCTGCGGGATATCGAATACCGCATTCGCGGTATCGAAGTCGGCGCGGATGAATTCCTATCCCGGCCGCACCACCGAGAAGAGCTGCTGGTGCGTGTCCGCTCCCTGATCCGCCTGAAACACGCCCGGGATAAGCTTGAAGAAGAGCGGAATCGCCTGCGCCTGCTGTACAACGTCACCCGCGCGGCGACCAACAGCCAGCTCGATCTCTACCAGATGATGATCGAGATCATCTCCCATACGCAGTCAGCCGTGGCCGCGACCAAGGGCAGCATCATGCTGATCGACGCCCTCGGCGAGGTGACTCACAAGATCGTCGTGCGGCCGGGCTTGACCCCGGAAATTACCGAGGATGTGACCCGGGCCGTCCTCCACCAGGGGCTGGCCGGCTGGCTGATCCGCAATAATCGCGGGGATGTGATCGAAGACGCCACCCAGGACAGCCGCTGGATCATACTGCCTGACGATACCGAGCAGGTCGGATCGGCTATCGGCGTGCCGTTCATCGACAGCGGCACTGTGCTCGGGGTCATGATCCTGGTCCACCACGAACCCGGATTCTTCCGGCCGGAGCACATGGCGCTGATCGAAACGATCGCCGCCCAGGTCACCGTGGCGATTCGCAACGCCTATCTGTTCAACCAGATCAGCGAGCACCGGCAGAAGCTCAGCGCCATTCTGGCCCAGTCGAGCGACGCCATTATCACGACCGATGAAAACTTCGCCGTCGAAATGGTCAATCAGGCGGCCGAAATACTGTTTAATATCTCCGAAATAGAAGTTGTCTCCCGGCCGTTGAATGGGATCGAAACTTTTCAGCGCCTGGTGCCCCTCTTCAAGCAGGCGGCTCAGCAGCCGGTGACTCAGGAGCTGCCCGCTTCCGGCGGCAAGACGCTCTTCGCCAGCATTACGCCGATCCAGGATGTCGGGTATATGGCCGTCCTCCAGGACATTACCCAGATGAAAGAAAACGAGCGCATGCGGCTCGAGCAGGAACGTCTGGCCCGGCAGCAGCTGAAGGACACCTTTTCCCGCTACATGAGCCCGCGCCTCGTCGAGCAGGTTCTATCCGACGAGCCCGGCCTGCTGGCCCGCCGCCAGCGCCGCGCGGCGGTCGTTCTCTTTGCCGACCTGCGCGGCTTCACCCGCATGATCACCGGTCTCGATCCCTCCCAGGCGATCGCCATCCTCAACCAGTTCTTCACCGAGATGACGGAAGTGGTTTACCGGCACGATGGGACGATTTTCGACCTGGTGGGG
>JBFFZG010000106.1:0-14271 GCA_041568735.1 Promineifilaceae bacterium (SeqCode) | reverse complement strand
GCCATCTGGCCCACGACCGGGTCGCCGACGAGGTGGTCGAGCGGGTTCACCGGCGTGTCCTCGACGGCATGGGGCTCGTCGTCCTGCACTCCGGCCATCACTCCAAAATTTTCAAGAAGCTGATGGGCACCACCTGCTCGCTGCTCTGGCGCGAGGCCGATGAAAAAGAACGCCTGTGGGTGGTCAACCCCTCCCACCCGATCACCCAGGGGCTCGGCCCCTACATCGAGCTGGAAAAAGCCGAGATGTACGGGGAATATTTTGACATCCCCGATCCGGATGAGCTACTCTTCATCAGCTGGTTTGAAGGGGGGGACGTCTTCCGCAGCGGGGCGACCTGGCACCGCGGCCGCGGCCGCATCTTCTACTTCCGTCCCGGCCACGAAACCTACCCGCAGTATCACCATCCGGAGATTCTGCACGTCATCGACAACGGGGTGCGCTGGGCCGCCTTCAAAGGGAATACGGCCGCCCGGGGGATCGGGCCTGCCATCGAGGTGAAAGAACCCCTGGAAAAAATCGGCTGACTCGATCCGCCGGAAGCCCTGGCTGTTCGTGGTAAAAAGGACCTTCAATGAGCGCTTACAAACAGGTGACCGTCCGGGCTGCCATGATCGGCACCGGCAGCATGGCCGCCCATCACATCCGTCACATTCTGACCCATTTCCCGGGGACGACCTTTCCCGTCCTGTGCGAGCCGGCGGCCGCCAGCTATGCGGCCGCGGCGGCCATCTTTGACGCCCACGGGCTCCCTCCGCCCCCCAATGAACCCGATCTCGACCGGCTGCTCGAGCGATACGGCGATCAGCTCGACGCCGCCTTTATCATTACGCCGCACAAGTTCCACTTCTGGCAGGCGGCCGCCTGCCTGGAGGCCGGGCTCGACGTTCTGCTGGAAAAGCCGATGGTCATGACGGCCGAGGAGGCCCACAAACTGATTGCCGTGCGCGACCGGACCGGCCGCCACCTGGTCGTCGCTTTCCAGGGCAGCCTCTCGCCCGAGGTCCGCATGGCCGACCGGCTCCTCCGCTTCGGCGCGATCGGGGACGTGCGCACCATCGACGCCCAGGTCTGGCAGAACTGGCGCGCCAACACGATCGGCACCTGGCGCCAGGAGCCGGCGCTGGCCGGCGGCGGCTTTCTCTTCGACACAGGGGCCCACCTGCTCAACACGGTCGCCGACCTGGCCGGCGAGCCGTTTGTCGAGGTGGCCGCCTACCTCGACAACCTCGACCGGCCGGTCGACATCCTGGGGGTGGTCATCGGCCGGCTCCAATCCGGTGTGCTGGTCACCCTCAACGCCTGCGGGGACGCCTTCCCCTCCTGCCACTCCGAGGTGCGCGTTGTCGGCACCGGCGGCATGCTGCGCACGGGGGTCTGGGGGCGTTTCCTCGACATTCGCTACCGGGGCGAGGACGACTGGCAGCCGGTCCCCGTCCCGCCCACGCTGGGAGTCTGGGAGCAGTTCCTCGCTGTCCGCGCCGGCCGCATCGACAACCCGTCGCCGCCGGAAGTCGGGCTGCGCATGGCGCTGCTTTGGGACGCCATCCGCCTTTCGGCCGGCCGGGGCGGGCAGCCGGTCCGGATCTAACCGGCCAGCCGCTCGACAAAGGGAGCGGCCGTCGTCGCCCGCACCTCGTCGAGCGTCGCCCCCGGCATCAGCTCGACCAGGGCCAGCTCGCCGGCCGCCAGGGAAAAGACCCCCTGTTCCGTGATGATCAGGTCGACCGCCTGGCGGGCGGTCAGCGGCAGCGTGCAGGCCGGCATGATCTTGGCCGAGCCGTTGCGGTTGGTGTGGGTCATGGTGATGATCAGGCGGCGGGCGCCGGAGGCGAGGTCCATCGCCCCGCCCACCCCGAGCAGCGGCCGGCCGGGCACCGCCCAGTTGGCCAGGTTCCCCTGCGCGTCGACCTGCAGACCTCCCATGATGGCCACGTCGATGTGGCCGCCGCGGATCATGGCGAAGGAATCGGCGCTGTCAAAATAGCTGCCGCCGGGCAGCGCCGTCACCGGGACCTTGCCGGCGTTGACCGGGTAGTCGAGCGCCCCACCGGCGGCCGGGGCCGGACCCACTCCAAGCATGCCGTTTTCCGTGTGCAGGATGATGCCGTGCTCCGGGGTGATCAGGTCGGCCACCAGGGTCGGGATGCCGACCCCCAGGTTGACGACATCCCCTCGCTTCAGCTCCGCCAGCGCCCGGCGAGCGATCGCCATCCGTTCGTCGTCGACGACCCGGCCGCTCTCCCCAACGGAGGCCGAACTCCCCAGATCTTCCGGCGTGAGATGCGCCTCAACCAGATAGTCGACGAAGCAGCCGGGGGTGTGGATCTGGTTGGGGTCGAGCGAGCCGACCGGCAGCAGATTTTCCACTTCGGCGATGACCAGGTCGGCCGCCGTGGCCATGGCCCGGTTGAAGTTCTGCTCGGTGAGCCGGTAGACGAGGTTGCCGGCCGTGTCTCCGTACCAGGCCCGGATCAGCGCCACGTTCCCCCGCAGCGCCCGGGCGAAGAGATAGGTGCGGCCGTCGATCACTTTCGTCTCCTGCCCCTCGGCCAGGACCGTCCCGGCGCCGGCCGGGGTGTAGAAGCCGCCGATGCCGGCCCCGCCGGCCCGCAGCCCCTCGGCCAGGGTTCCCTGGGGCAGCAGCTCAAATTCGATCGCCCCCGATTGGGCCGCCGCCACCGCTTCTGGATTGCTGGTGAAAAAGGAGCCAATCGCTTTCTTGATCTGTCCGCTGCGCAGCAGCCGGCCCCCGCCCAACCCCGGCTCCCCCACGTTGTTGGCGATATAGGTCAGCTCCTTCACCCCGCTCTCCGCCAGGGCATGCAGGAGATGCACCGGGTTGCCGGTCATGCCAAAACCGCCCACCAGGATGGTATCTCCATCCCGCACCAGCCTCGCCGCCGCTTCAACCGATAGGATAGGTGTTGATTTCATTTTTTTAGTTCCGAGTTCCGAGTTCCGAGTTCCGAGGAGAAGTTTAAAGTGGAAAGTGGAAAGTGGAAAGTACGGAGGCGCGCGCATTTCAAATCGCCAGCCCCCAACTCCCAACGCCGGTTCCCCATCCACCGGAGAAAGCCGATATGTAAGGAACATCCTTTATATTGCACTAGTACTCGAGTACCACACAGCACCCCCTGGCTGCAAGTCGAATATTTTGGAGGTAACCATCCATGCAACAACGTTCTCGGCACTTCCTCTCCTGGCTGTCTGCGGCCGGCTTTCTGCTGGCCGTCCTGGCCTTCTTCGCCATGAATCTGCCGGCCGCGGCCGATGAAAACAGCCTCACCCCCCCACCGGACCCCCGCTGCGCCGCCGGCGCCCTGCTCTGGCAGCAGACCGTCGACGTTACCGACCTCGACCCGAATGGGGTGCCCAATGTCGCCGTGCGGTTTACTCGCTTCGGCACCACCTCTTTCGCCATTCCCGGCCCCCTGCCGGCGGCTTTTGGCAGCGGGCTCTCGGTCACAATCGCCGAGGCGGTCGCCTGGGACGGCTATCTCGATCGCAAAAACTCGGCCGACCAGCCGAACGAACGCTTCAAGATCGTCTTCCTGAAAGCCGGTGCCTTCGTCGCCGAAACCGGCTGGACCGGCATCAGCGAGACCGATGACGGCGTTGCCACCGGCTGGATGTCCGACGAATGGGTCGGTTCGCTCGGTGGACCAATCAACCTGCCGAATGGGGCCGACCAGATCCTCCTCGTTCACTGGTCAGATGTGACCTATGGAACCGGCGATAAGAGCTCGCCAAACTCGGTCGTCCCCACCAGCGTCTGCATTGGCTACATCCCGCATCCAACCCCGACGCCGCCGCCGCCAACCCCGACCAACACGCCGGTGCCGCCCACCCCAACGCCGCCGCCGCCGACCCCAACCAACACGCCGGTGCCCCCCACGCCAACGCCGCCGCCGCCGACCCCGACCAACACGCCGGTGCCCCCCACCCCCACCCCGCGCGCTGACGTCGGCACCGGGACGCCTGGCTACTGGATGAACCACCCGGAGGCCTGGCCGGTCGACACCATCACCATCGGCGGTGTGGTCTACACGAAGGACATGGCGATCGCTATCATGAAGGATCCGGTCAAGAGAGACAAGACCTTCACCCTCTTCCCGGCCCTGGTCGCGGCGAAGCTGAACGTCATGATGGGAACGAACGCCAGCTGCATCAGCGGCACGATCGCCGCGGCCGACACATGGATGGCCGCCAACCCCGTTGGCAGCGGGGTCAGCGGCAGCTCCAACGCCTGGAAAACCGGCGAGCCGCTCTACCTGACTCTCGACCTCTACAACAACGGCCGTCTCTGCGCGCCGTCGCGGGATTCCCTCGAATAGTCCCGACCCGGTACCCGGGCCGTTTCCACGACAGGCTGAGCTCTCCTCTGAGGTGCGGAGGAGAGCTCTTTTTTTGATTCGCTAGACGGTTTCAAAATCCATGCTATTCTCTGTTTTCTCCCGGCCGCTTTGGCCGCGGGAAATGCAGCCGGCCGATTCGCCGCCCATTTTTCAAATCCGTATGTTCGGTGAGATCACCCCTTCCCAGATCGAAAACCTGCCCCTGCTCCACCGGGCCGTCATTCCGCGGGACTACCTCGACGCCATGGGGCATGTCAACATCCGCCACTATATGGCCCTCTACGACGACGCCTCCTGGCCCTTCTGGGCCAGCATCGGCATGGATGAAGCCTATTTCACCACGGCCCGCGCCGGCGCTTACGATCTGCAGCACTTCATCCGCTACCTGGCCGAGATCCGGCTGGGGGAAACGGTCGCCATCTACAGCCGCGTCCTCGGCCGCTCAGATAATCGCATTCATTTCATTTTTTTTATGGTCAACGAGACCACCGGCCGGCTCGCCTCCACCCTCGAAGCCCTCGGCGCCCACGTTGACCTCACCCGCCGGCGCATGGCCCCCTTCCCCCCCACCATCGCCGCCCACATCGACGCCGCCCTCACCGCCCACGAGTCACTCGGGTGGGAAGCTCCGCTGTGTGGGGCGATTCAGATAGTGAAAAGTTGAAAGTGTAAAGTCGAAGGTGGAAAGAGAAGAGTGCAAAGTTGAAAGTGAAAGGTGGAAAGTAGCCAGCATGTCGGGTCTGGTAATCTGTTTAAAAAAGAGTGCAAAGTTCAAAGTGGAAAGTCGAAAGTAGGCTGCGTGTCAGGTCTGGTATCCTGTTTTCGGTAATCCTCACACGCAATCAAGGCTCCCTCTTCTCAAAACCGTGTTCTTTCAACTTTCATCTTTCCACTTTCCACTTTAAACTTTCGACTCGGTACTCGGTACTCGGTACTCGGTACTCGGTACTCGGTACTCGGTACTTCCCGGAGGATCATGCCCAGACCCATCATCATCACCGCGGCCGTCACGGGGGCCAGCTTTTCCCCGACCATGTCCCCCTATCTCCCCTACAAGCCCGATCACCTGGTGGCGGATGCCCTGGGTGCAGCGGCGGCCGGGGCGGCCATCATTCACATCCACGGCCGGGATCCCGACGACGGCCGGCCGACCGCCGACCCGGCCGTCTTCCGCGAGGTGGCCGCCGGCATCAAGGCCGGCTCAGATGCCGTGATCAACATGACCACCGGCGGCGCCACCGGCCAGACGATCGAGGAGCGGCTCAACGTCGTGCGCACCCTGCAGCCGGAGCTCTGCTCCTGCAACCTGGGAACGATGAACTACGGCGGCTTCCCCATGATCCCCAAGTACGAGGGGCGCTGGCAGTTCGACTGGGAGCGGGAATTCCTCGAACTGACCCGCACCGAGCCCTTCGCCAGCAGCTTCGCCGACATCGAATACATGCTCAAATTCCTGCAGAATGAAACCGGCACCCGCCTGGAATTCGAAGCGTACGACGTGGGCCACCTTTACACCCTGGCCTACTACGCCGATCAGGGGCTCGTCCAAACGCCGATCATGGTGCAGATGGTCGTCAACACCCTCGGCGGCATCGGCCCCGACGTCGACAACGTCGTCTTCATGGTGCGCACCGCCCAGCGCCTTCTGGGAAATGACCTCGAGATCGCCGTTCTCGGCGGCGGCCGCTACCAGTTCGACCTGATCACCGTCGGCGCCCTGATGGGCTGCAATGTGCGCGTCGGCATGGAAGACAATCTCTACCTCAGCCGGGGCGAACTGGCCCGGTCAAACGCGGATTATGTCAACAAAGCGAGGCGTATTTTCGACGAGCTCTCCCTGAAAATCGCCACCCCGTCCGAAACCCGCGAGCGCTTCGCCCTCAAAGGGGGCGGTAAGGTCGCCTTTTAGCCATCGAACAGAGCCAGATCAGGAGACCCAGATGAATCGTCCCCTCCCCACGGATGTGCGGCGCGCGGCCGTCATCGGCACCGGCGTCATCGGCGCCGGCTGGGCCGCCCACTTTCTCCGCCATGGACTCGAGGTCGTCGCCACGGACCCGGCCCCCGGCGCGGAAGAAAAACTCCGCCGCAAAATCGACCAGGTCTGGCCCGTGCTCGAACGGCTCGGCCTGCACCCGGCCGCCCGCCCGGAAAATCTCACCTTCACCACCGACCTGGAAGCGGCCGCGGCCGGCGCCGAGTTCATCCAGGAAAACGCCCCCGAGCGGGAAGCGCTCAAAATCGACCTCATGACCCGCCTCGACGACGCCGCCCCTCCCTGGGTGGTCATCGCCAGCAGCACCTCCGGCTACCCGATGACTGTCCTGGCCGCCAACTGCCGCCACCCCGAGCGCTGCCTCGTCGCCCACCCTTTTAACCCGCCCTACCTGATGCCGGTCGTGGAGCTGGTCGCCGGTGATCGAACCGCGCCGGAGACGGTCGACTGGCTCTTCGACTTCTACCGCGCCACCGGCAAGCGGCCGCTGCGCATGTCCAGAGAGATCCCCGGCTTCGTTGCCGACCGGCTCATGGAGGCGATCTGGCGGGAGGCGCTGCACATGGTGGCCAACGACATGGCCACGGTGGCCGAAATCGACGCCGCCATCCGCTTTGGTCCCGGCCTGCGCTGGGCGATGATGGGGCCGCTGACCGTCCTCCACCTGGCCGGCGGCGAAGGCGGCATGGCCCACATGCTCGAACAGTTCGGCCCCTCGCTCCAATCTCCCTGGACCTTCCTGGAAGCGCCGGAGCTGACCCCCGAGCTGAGCCGGCGCATGATCGACGGCTGCGAGGCCCTGACCGCCGGCCACCCGATCGCCGAACTCGAGCGGGAGCGGGACGAGCTGCTGCGCCAGATTATCGCCCTGCTGGAAAAAAGCCCGCTCTGGAACCTCGGCTATGCCTGAAATCACCACGGCCGGCCTGGCCGGCCTCGACGACCTGACTTCCGGCTGGGCCGCCCGCCTGCTGGCCGCCGGTCTCGACGTGATCGTCCTGGCACCTTCAGCGGACGAAGAAAAGCCGCTGCGCGAAGCGGTCGCCCGCTGCTGGCCGATCCTCCAGAAGGCGGGTCTCATGCCCGGCGCCGCTCTCGATCGGCTCCGCTTCACCACCGAACCGGACGAGGCGGCCGCGGCCGCCGGCTTTTTCCAGGCCGCCGCCGGGCTGTCCGGCCGCGCGCTCGCCGATCTCGAAAGCCGCACCCCTGCGGACATCCCCATCGCCCTGAACGGCCGGGCGCCGCTCCCGGCCGGTCTGCGCCGCCCGGAGCGCGTGCTCATCGGCCGCCCCTGCCCGCCGGTCCACCTCCTGCCGCTGATCGAGCTGGGGGATGCCGGCCGCACCGGCCGGGAGGCGATCGAGCGGGCGGCCGCCTTTTATGAAACCCTCGGCTTCCTCCCCCTGCACTTGCCGGCCGGTCCCATCGCCGGCCGCCTCACGGCCGCCCTGGCCGCGGAAGCCGGCCGCATGATCGCCGCCGGCAGCGCCGGCAGCGCCGACGTCGCCGCCGCCCTGGCCCGCGGGCCGGCCCTCCGCTGGCTCCTGGGGCTGGATCTGCCTCTCGAAGACGACTTCGAAGCGACTCCCACCGCCACCCGCCAGGCGGCCGAAGAAGCGCTCCTGGCCGTCATGCGCGCCTTGCGCCCCACCGGCCTGGGGGCCGGCCCGGCCGTCGCCGCCCGCGAAACCGGCCGCTACACCCGCTTTGCTCACCGGCGCTGGCAGCCGGGAGCCCCCGTCGAAGCGCCGCTGCGGCTCTTCCACTGCCCGGTCGACCCCGGCTGGATCGATTACAACGGCCACATGACCGAGGCGAGCTACCTGTCCGCCTTCGGCGACGCCTCCGACGCCCTTTTTCGCTTCGTCGGCATCGACGAGCGCTACCGGGCAGCCGGGTTTTCGTTTTACACGGTCGAAACTCACCTGAATTTTTTGCGGGAGGTCGGCAGCGGCGAGCCGCTCACTTTCACCACCCATCTCCTGGGGCTCGATGAAAAGCGGCTCCACTTTTTTCACCAGATGTTCCACGAGCGGAGCGGCGATCTGCTGGCCACCACGGAGCAGCTCCTGCTCCACGTCGATACGGCGGCCGGCCGCACCGCACCGCTCCGGCCAGCGGTCCGGAGCGCCCTGGCGGCGATCCTGGATGCCCATCAAACCCTCCCCCGCCCGCCCCAGGCCGGCCGGCAGATCGCCCTTCCCCGGAGTCACCCATGAACTTTGCCCTGACCGCCGAACAGCAGATGATCGTCGATCTCGTGCGCGCCTTCGTCGAGCGCGAGCTGATGCCCTACGAAGATGAGGTCGAGCGCAGCAACGACGTCCCGCCGGCGCTGGCCCGGCAGATCGTCGACCGGGCCCGGCAGGCCGGCCTCTACGCCGTCAACATGCCGGAATCCCACGGCGGCGGCGGGCTCGACGCCGTCACGCTGGCCCTGGTGGAAAAAGAGCTCGGCCGGACCAGCTTCGCCCTGCAGCATTTCGTCGCCCGGCCGAGCAGCATCCTGCAGGCCTGCCGCGGCGAGCAGATCGAGCGCTACCTGCGGCCGACCATCCGCGGGGAGCGCTTCGACTGCCTGGCCATGACCGAACCGGCGGCCGGCTCCGACCTGCGGGCCATGAAAACCCGGGCCGTGCGCGACGGCGACGAATTCGTCATCGACGGCACCAAGCACTTCATCAGCCACGCCGACCAGGCCGACTACGTCATCCTCTTCGCCGTCACCGGCGAGGAGACGACCCCGCGCGGTCCGCGCAAGCAGATCACCGCCTTCCTGGTCGACATGGACACCCCCGGATTCACCGTCAAACCCGGCTACGAGGTCGTCTCCCACCGCGGCTATCACAACGCCATCCTGGAGTTCGACCGCTGCCGGGTGCCGGCCGGCCAGATCCTCGGCGAGCTGCACCGGGGCTTCGAAGTCGCCAACGAATGGCTGGCCGCCACCCGGCTGGCCGTGGCCGCCTTCTGTCTCGGCCGGGGCCACCGCGCTCTCGAGCTCTGCCAGCGCTGGGCCGCCACCCGCCGCCAGTTCGGCCAGCCGATCGGCAAATTTCAGGGGACCTCGTTCAAGCTGGCCGACATGGCCACCGAACTGCGCGCGGCCGAGATGCTGACCCTGCTGGCCGCCTGGAAGCACGACCAGGGGAGCGCCCGCGACGAGGATTTCGCCATGGCCAAGCTCTACGCCACTGAAATGCTGGCCCGCCTGACCGACAGCGCCATCCAGATCTTCGGCGGCATGGGGCTGGCCAAAGAAAATCCGATCGAGCGCTTCTGGCGCGACGCGCGCGTCGAGCGCATCTGGGACGGCACCAGCGAAATCCAGCGCCACATCATCTCCCGGGCCCTGCTGCGGCCGCACGAATAGTAGCCGCCGCCTGATTTCAAGCCCATGACCTCTTCCGCCCCCCTCCAGCAGCTTCTCCGCCCCCGCACCATCGCCGTCATCGGCGGCCGGGAGGCGGCCGAAGTCATCCGCCAGTGCGACCGGATCGGCTTCACCGGCACGCTCTGGCCGGTCAACCCCCACCGGGACGAGATCGCCGGCCGCCCCTGCCTCCCTTCAGTCGCCGATCTGCCGGCCGCGCCCGACGCCGCCTTCGTGGCCGTTCCCCGCGAAAAGACGATCGCGGCCGTCGCCGATCTGGCCGCGCTCGGGGCGGGCGGGGTGGTCTGCTACGCTTCCGGCTTCGCCGAAATCGGCGGTGACGGCATCGCCCTCCAGAAACAGCTGGCGGCCGCGGCCGGGGAGATGCCCTTCCTCGGCCCCAACTGCTACGGCCTGCTCAACTACCTCGATGGGGTCGCCCTCTGGCCCGACCAGCACGGCGGGGAGCGGGTGGCGCGGGGAGCGGCCGTCGTCCTCCAGAGCGGCAACATCGGCATCAACCTGACCATGCACGGCCGGGATCTTCCCCTGGCCTATCTCCTGTCAACCGGCAACCAGGCCGGGCTTCCCCTTCACCTGGCCCTCGACGGGCTGCTGGCCGACGAGCGGGTGGCCGCTATCGGCTTCATCGTCGAGGGGCTGGCCGATCCGGCCGCCTTTTCCCGGGCCGCCTGCCGGGCGCTGGAACGGAGGGTGCCGCTCGTCGCCCTCAAGCTGGGCGGCTCCGACCGCGGCCGGGAGCTCGCCCTCAGCCACACCCGCTCGCTGACCGGCTCCGACGCCCTTTACGACGCCCTCTTCGACCGCTTCGGCGTCGCCCAGACGCACACCCTGCCCCAGTTTGTCGAAACGCTGAAGCTCCTGACCCTCCTCGGCCCCCTGCCGGGTGAGCAGATCGCCTCGATCAGCTGCTCGGGCGGGGAAGCGGCCCTGGCGGCCGACCTGGCCGACCGGCACGACCTCCCCTTCCCCCGGCTGACCGCCGGTCAGGCGGCGGGGCTGCGGGCGGTCCTCGGCCCGACCGTTCCCCTCAACAACCCGCTCGATTACCACACCTACATCTGGGGCAACGAGCCGGCCCAGGCCGCCTGCTTCGCCGCCATGCTGCAGGGCGAGCAGGATATCACCCTCAAAATTCTCGATTTCCCCCGGCCGGATCGCTGCAGCGATGATTTCTGGTACGCCGCCGCCCGCGCCTTCGGCCGGGCACTGCGGGAAACAGGCCGGCGCGGGGTCGTCGTCAGCACCCTGCCGGAAAACCTTCCTCCCGCCGCGCGCGCCTTTCTGAGGGAGCAGGGAATCCCCCCCATGCAGGGGTTGGAGGAATGCCTGGTCGCCATTCGCGGCGCGGCGTTGGTCGGCCGTCGCCAGGCCGGGAAAGCCGCTGTCCAGCCGCTGCCGGCTTACCCGACCCTGGCCCAAACGGCTGAAAACACCCTCGATGAGGCCCGCAGCAAAGCACTGCTGGCCCGGGCCGGCCTCCCCGTTCCAGCCGGAACGGTCTGCACAGCCGCTGGCGCGCCGGCCGCCGCGGCAGCGCTCGGCTTTCCGGTTGTGCTGAAAATTCTCTCTTCGGAAATCACCCACAAAACCGACGCCGGCGGCGTGGCCCTCGACCTGCGCACCCCGGAGGCGGTGGCCGCGGCCGCAGCGGCAATGCGCCACCTGGGCGATCGCTTCCTGGTCGAGACGCAGCTCCCGACGCCGGCGGCCGAGCTGCTCGTCGGGCTGACCCGGGAGGATCCCTTCGGCCCGGTGCTCGTCCTGGCCGGCGGCGGGGTGCTGGTCGAGCTGCTGCGGGACCGGATCACCCTGCTCCTGCCGGTGAGCCGGACCGCCGTCGAAGCGGCGCTCGACCGGCTCCAGATCGCCCCGCTGCTGGCCGGCTACCGCGGCCGCCCTCCGGCCGACCGGAAGGCCCTGGTCGAGGCGATCCTGGCCCTGGCCCGCTTCGGCGAAACCCACGCCGGCCACCTGCTCGAAGTCGACGTCAACCCGCTTTTCGCCCGGCCGGCCGGCCAGGGGGTGGTGGCCGTCGACGCCGTCATCCGCACCAGAGGAGAATTGCCCGATGTCTGAAGCCCTTCACGTCACCCACCGCGGCCCGGTCCTGGAAGTTGTCCTCGACCGGCCAAAAGCCAATGCCATCGACGCCGCCACCAGCCGGGAAATGGGGCGGCTCTTCGTCGAGTTTCGCGACGATCCCGACCTGCGCGTGGCCATCCTGACCGGAGCCGGGGAGAAATTTTTCTCCGCCGGCTGGGATCTGAACGCCGCCGCGGCCGGGGAGGCGATCGACGGCGATTACGGCCCGGGCGGATTTGGTGGATTGAGCGAGCTGCACGACCTGCACAAGCCGGTCATCGCCGCCGTCAACGGGCTGGCGGTCGGCGGCGGCTTTGAGCTGGCGCTGGCCTGCGACCTGATCGTGGCGGCCGACCATGCCCGGTTTTTTCTGCCGGAGGTCTTCGTCGGCCTGCTGCCTGATGCCGCCTCAATCCGCCTGCCCCGCCGGCTGCCCTACCACATCGCCCTGGAAATGCTCCTGACCGGCCGCCGCCTCGACGCGGATGAAGCGGTCCGCTGGGGGCTCGTCAACGCCGTGGTGCCGGCCGGCCGGCTGCTGGACGAAGCCCGGGCTCTGGCTGCCACCCTGCTCAAGGCCGCCCCCCTGGCCCTGGCCGCGGTCAAAGAAGTCACCCGCGCGACGGCCGCCCTGAGCGCGGCCGAGGCCTACGCCCTGCTGCGCAGCGGCCGGCTCCCCGTCTACAAACAGATGCTCCAATCGGAAGATGCCCGGGAAGGGGCGCGCGCCTTTGCCGAAAAGCGGGACCCGGTCTGGCAGGGGCGCTGAAAACGCGACAGGAGGATCAATCGATGACCGTGCCCACGATTCTGACCACCCAGGATTACATGCGGCAGCCGGCGGTGGCCGCCGACCACCGCCTCGCCTACGGCCCCCATCCCGACCAGTTCGGCGACCTCTACCTGCCGGCCGGCAGCGGCCCCCACCCGGTCGTCCTGCTCATTCACGGCGGCTGCTGGCTGGTCGACTATGGGCTGGAACCGCTCGGGGAATTCTGCACCGCCCTGGCCGGCCTGGGGGCGGCCGTCTGGAGCATCGAGTACCGCCGCCTCGGCCGCGATGGCGGCTGGCCGGCGACCTTTCTCGATGTCGCCGCCGCCGCCGACTTTCTGCGCGAGCTGGCCCCCCGCTTCCGACTCGACCTGGACCGGGTCATCGCCGCCGGCCACTCGGCCGGGGGCCATCTGGCCCTGTGGGCGGCCGGCCGCCGCCGCCTTCCGCCGGCCAGCCCGCTGTTCGCCCCCGACCCGCTGCCCATTCAGGGTGTGCTCGCCCTGGCCGCCATTCCCGACCTGGTCGAAGCGGTCCGCCAGGCGATCTGCGACGACGCCTGCCAGCAGCTGATCGGCGGGCTGCCGGAAGAGAAGCCGGAGCGCTACGCGGCCGGCTCCCCGCACGCCCTCCTTCCTCTGGGCGTTCCCCAGCGGCACATCGCCGGCCGGGAAGATCCGTTCGTCCCGCTCGCCTATCTGCAGAGCTGCACGGCCGCGGCCGGGCAGGTCGACGACGTCCGCCTGGACATCCTGCCCGAGGCCGGCCACTTCGAAGTCGTCACCCCGCATTCGGCCGCCTGGCCCCTCGTGCGCGCCGCCGCCTTGACACTCCTGGATCTCGCCCCTTAAGATAAACGGAACCGGCCAGATGAACATCGATCGCATTTGACGCCATCGACGCCGGCCGGTAAGGAGGCCGCCATGCACACCGGACGCTGGGTCGGACTTTTCACCGCCCTGGGATTGTCATTCTCACTGATCGCCATCCTGCTCGTGATGACCGGCGGCGGGACGACTGCTGCCGGTCCGGACCCAACTCCCACACCGGTCCTGCACGCTGGCCCCGGCGCCCAGCCGGCCGGCCGCGCTCCCGCCGCCCCGGCCGTCGCCCTGACCAAAACCGTCGGCACCGATTCCAGCCTCTGCCCTACCCTCCAATCGATCGACCTGCCGGCCGGCGGCGGCCAGGTGACCTACTGCTACTCCATGCGCAACACCGGCACCGTGCCCTTTTCCCGGCTGACCCTGGTCGACGATCAGCTGGGCACCATCATCAGCAACTTCGTTTTTACCCTCAACCCCGGCGCCAGCGTTTTTATCACCCGGGCGGCCGCCATCACCGTGACCACGGTCAACTCCGCCACGTTCACCGCTTTTAACCCGGGTCCAACCGACATCGCCTCGAGCTCGGACAAGGCGACCGTCAAAGTGGCTCTCTCGGTTCCGGCCGTCGTCCTGACCAAAACCGTCGGCACCGATCCCAATCTCTGCGCCGCAGACCAATCGCTCGACCTGCCGGCCGGCGGCGACCAGGTGTTCTACTGCTACTCAATGCGCAACACCGGTACGGTTTCGTTTTCCCAGCTGACCCTCGTCGACGACCGGCTGGGCACGATTCTGAATAATTTTCCCTTCACGTTGAGCCCGGGTTCAAGCGCCTT
>JBFFZG010000105.1:0-14283 GCA_041568735.1 Promineifilaceae bacterium (SeqCode) | reverse complement strand
TCGGCGGGGCCGATCGCTCCGGCAAAACCTACATGCGGCTGCTGCTGACCGGGCTGCCCGATTTTGCCATCAGCCGGCGGACCAACCTGTGGACCCAATTTTACGGCCGCTTCGGTGACCTGGCCCGGCCGGAGAATCTCGAGCGCTGTCTGGCGGCCATGGCCGGCCATAAGCATATCGGACCGCTCCTGACCCGGCCCGAGGTGGTGCGGCAGGGGCTGCGGCAGGGGGCGCCGACTTACGGCCGTCTGTTCGACCTCGTCCACCGGGAATACGCCGCCCGCCTGGGGAAATCGCGCTGGGGGGACCAGACGGAAACGATCGAGCGCTGCGCCGGGACCGTCTTCGCGGAGCTGCCGCGGGCGCGGATCATCCACCTGGTGCGTGATCCGCGCGATCGGTTCGAAGCTGGCTTCACCCGCCGCCCCCGGAGCCGGGGAAATCTCGGTGCTTCCACGGCCAAATGGCTGTTTTCGGCCGCCCTGGCCGTGCAAAATCGGCGCCGCTTTCCGGATCGCTATCTGGTGATTCGCTACGAAACGATGGTCTGCCACCCGGAGGAGACGCTGCGGCGGGTCTGCCGGTTTGTCGAAGCGGCGTACGACCCGGCCGTGCTCCGGATGGCCCATGCCCCCCGCTTTCAGATGTTCGACGGCGCCAACGAGCGCGGGGGCGACGGCCCTCTCTCGACCGCCTATGTCGGCCGCTACCGGGGACGGCTCACCCCGTTCGAGATCGCCTTCATTCAGGCGGAGGCTGGCCGCTACCTGGCGGCTTTTGGCTACGACCCGGAGCCGGTGGCGCTGCCGGCCGGCCGGCCGTTCGAATTCGGCCGCGCCTGGCTGCGCGGCATGGGGCAGATGGCCGCCTGGCGGCTTTCCCAGTTTTACCGGCAGCGCGGCGCGCATCCGGCCGCCCTGTTCGGTCTCCAGCCGCGGCCGGTCTGGTCCGCCGACGGAGGGATTTAAATGAGCCCCACCGGTCCGATTTTTATTGGCGGTCTGAGCGCCTCCGGCAAAACCGAGCTCCGCCTGATGCTCGAGACGCATCCCGACCTGCTGTTCACGCGGCGCACCTACCTGTGGACGCGCATCTACGGCCGCTTCGGCGACCTGAGCCTGCCGGAAAATTTTGAGCGCTGCCTGCAGGCGATCCTGTCCCTCAAGCATATCGACGTCCTCCACCCGGATCCCGCCCGCCTCCGCGCGGCCTTTCTCGCGGGGCCGCCGACGTACGAGCGGCTGTTCGGCCTGCTGCACGGGCAGAATGCGGCCCGGGCCGGGAAGCGGCGCTGGGGGGATCAGCTCGGGCTGGTGGAGGAATACGTCGATCCGATTTTCGCGGCCTTCCCGGACGCCCGCATGATCCACATGGTGCGGGATCCGCGGGGCCGCTTTGGCGAGCACGCCGCCCGGGCCCGCTTCCGCCGGGCCAAGGTCGGCTGGGACACGGCCGAATGGCGCCGCTCGGCCCGTCTGGCGGCGCAGCACCGGGCGCGCTTCCCCGACCGCTACCTCGTCGTCTCGTACGAGGCGCTGCTCGGACGGACCGGGCCGACGCTGCGCACCATCTGCCGCTTTCTGGAGGAAGATTTCCTGCCGGAGATGGCGACCGCCCACCTTAAACCGGCGGAAAATCCGGCCGGCGACGGCCGGTCTCTGAACGGCCGCCCCCGGCCGCGGGAAATCGCCTTTATCGAGTCCCATGCCAGTCGGGAAATGGCCGCCCTCGGCTACGCGCCGCAGCCGGTGACGCTGACTTTGAGCAGCCGCCTTCAGCAGGTGTTCGACTGGCCGGTGCAGGCGGCCGGCATGGCGCTCTGGCAGGTGCGCGGTCGCCAGCGAAAATCCTGGCGGCCCGGCGCCTGAGGCCGCCTCTTTTTGTCGAACGTCCACCCCGTGGAGTGAACCCGATGGAACGCAGACCGATTTTTATCGCCGGGCAGGAGCGCAGCGGGACCAGCCTGATCTTCGCCCTCCTGACCTCGCATCCGCGGATCGCCATGACCCGCCGGACCAACCTCTGGACCCATTTTTACAACCAGTATGGGGACCTGAGCGTGCCGGAAAATTTTGAGCGGTGCCTGGCGATGATGATGAAGTACAAGCGCATGCGCCCGCTCAATCCAAACAGCGAGCGGATTCGCCGCGAATTCTGGCTGGGAGAGCCGACCTACGGCAGCCTCTTCGCCCTGCTGGAGGAGCACTACGCCGAACAGGTCGGCAAGCCGCGCTGGGGGGATAAATCGCTGCACACCGAGCGCTACGCCGGGCCGATTTTTGAGGCCTATCCCGAGGCGCGCATCCTGCACATGATCCGCGATCCGCGCGACCGGTACGCCTCGGCCCTGACCCGCTGGAAGGTCAGCCGGGGCGGGGTCGGGGCCGGCACGGCCGTCTGGCTGAACTCGCTGGCGCTCGGCCGGCGGAATGAGCGCGCCTTCCCCGGCCGCTACCGGCTCCTGCGCTACGAAACCCTGGCCGGCGAGCCAGAGGCAACGCTGCGGGACATCTGCGAATTTATCGGCGAGGACTTCGCACCGGAGATGCTGGCGATGAGCGGGGCGAAGAGCTTCCGGGACGAAGGGGGCAACAGCTCGTATGGGCAGCACAGACCCGGCCGCATCTCCACGAAATCGATCGGCCGCTTTCGCCAGGTGCTGAACCCGCGCCAGATCGCCCTCATGCAGCTGTTCGCCGGCCGGGAAATGACCGCCCTGGATTATCCGCTGGAAGCGGTGCGCCTCTCACCGGGTGAGCGGCTCTGGCTTTACCTGGTCAATTTGCCGGATTCCCTGGCTCGTATGGGTGCCTGGTGGACCCGTGAGCTGGTTCTCAACCAGGTTGGCCGGCCGGTTCCCGCTTACCGGATCATTCCCAGCGCCGAAGGCCAGCCGGTGGAGGCGTCTCAATGAACAACCCGGCGGCCGCCTGACCCCTATGAATCTCTCGTTTCCCTCCGCCTTCCACGGCCGCACCCGGTCGCAGCTGACTCCCCTCACCCTGCTGGTCATCCTGACCGGACTCGGGGTGGGAACCCTCACGAGCATCCTGCTGGTCAGCGGGCGCTGGCAGCTGGCCGCGGCCCTGATCGTGGCCCTGCCCGGGCTCATCGTGCTGCACAAATATCCCTTCCTGACCCTGATCCTCTGGCTCGTCCTCGCCCCATTCTTGCTGCACACGACGACCGCCCCGGAACGGCAGGTCTACTGGATCGTCCACCGGGCCCTGCCGCCGCTCACCGTTGGGCTGATCCTGCTCACCGCTAAAATTGGCCTGCGGAAGGTCAAACTGCCGCGCCTGGGGTTTCCAGAGCTCCTGATGGCCGCCTACCTGGTCTTCGGCACCCTGTCGATCATCATGCTGAGCCCCACGCGGCAGGCCACCCTCTATCATTTTTACGACCGGGTGTTCAGCCCGATGTGCCTCTATCTCATCATCCGGCTGACCGTACCGGGAGATCGCGAATGGGGCTGGCTGCTGCCGGTCGTCTTCTTTATCGCCCTCTCCCAATCGGCCATCGGCGTTCTTTCCTGGGTGGCCCCCGGCGTGCTGCCCGGCAAATGGCTGGACAAGGTTGGCGAACGGACGACCGGAACCCTGATCAATCCCAGTATCTACACGACGGCGCTGACCTTCGCCGGGCTGCTGCTCCTGCACGGTATTCACCAGATCGACGCCGGCCTGAAGCGGCGGCTTTTCGCAGCCACCTTCCTGCTCAGCTGGTTCGGCATCTTTATTTCGTTCTCGCGGGCCAGCTGGCTGGCGGGACTGCTGGTGCTGTTTGGCCTCTTTTTTCTCTATCCCCGGTTTATGCTCCGCCTCGGCCTGGTTGTCGGGCTCGTTTCCCTGCTGGCCGGCGGAATTCTCTTTTCCAGCTACCTGGACAAGGCGCGGCAGCGGCTCTACTCTTCGGAAGCAGAGAACTCCGCCCTGGATCGACTGCCCGGTTTCCTGGCCGCCTACCGGATGTTCCAGGAAAAGCCGCTGCTGGGCTGGGGCTACGGCAACTTCGATGTCTACGATGCCAAATTCATGGGGCGGGTGCTCGATTTCGCCAATGACAACAAAGACCACGCCTCACACAACTGGTTCCTGTCTTACCTGGCCGAGCAGGGATTGATCGGATCTCTGCTCTTTTTCGGCCCGCTGCTCTGGTGGTTTGTCCCATCCTTGAAAAAGCTGCGCCGCCTGCCGCGGGACGGCCTGTGGGGCCGGGATCTTCTCATCTTTCTGTGGCTGGTCGTCCTGGCTGAGGTCGTCATCAACAACTTCATGAACATGCTGATCTTCTTCGGGCACGGCCTGTGGTGGATCGTGCTCGGCCTGATCGCCGTCATGGTGCAGACCGAGCGCGGCGCGCGCGCTGGCAGCCGGCGCCCTCGCTATGCGCTTCGCTCATGGCATCTCAAAATTGCGCCGGGTCTGGCGGGAAAGGACTATGCTTGAAAGTCTCGAACGATACTGGGTCTCTTTTCTCGACTCCCCCACCTTCCGCCGCTTCGCCGGCCGCGGGCTGGGGCAGCGAGTGTTTCGCAGCCCGGCCTACCGCCGCCTGCTGCTGGCCAACAACTACCTGACTTCCTACCACGCCCGACTGGTGCAGCCGGCCGCGTTCGCCGGCGTTCAGACCTTCTGCGCCTTTATCGGCCACAACAAGAGCGGCACGAGCATGATCGGCTCCCTCCTGGATGCCCATCCCGAGGCGGTTGTGGCCGATGAAGTGGATGTCCTGAAATACGTCGAGGCCGGTTTCGAGCGGGAGCAGATCTTCCACCTGCTGCTGCGCGGCTCCCGGCGGGAGCGGCTCAAGGGACGGGTGACCGCCCGCCGCCTGCAGGCCTACTCCTGGCTGGTGCCGGGGCAGTGGCAGGGACGCTTCCGCCAGGTGCGGGTCATCGGGGACGGCACGGCCGGCACCACGACTCGCAAACTCGGCCGCGATCCGGATCTCCTGGACCGGATGCAGGCGGTCATGGGCAGCATCCCCGTGCGCTTCATTCTGGTCGTGCGTAATCCCTTCGATCCGATCAGCCTGATCATGATCCGCGGCAGGCGGACGTTCGAAAACGCCATCGATCACTATTTCACCAATGCGGCCCACGTCGCCCGACTGCAGCGCGAAGTGGGGCGTGAAAACATCCACGTCGTCCGCTACGAGGCCTTTATCCGCCAGCCCGAGGCCAGCCTGGCCGGGGTCTGCGATTTCCTGGGACTGGCAGCCGGGGCGGATTATCTCCAGGACTGCGCCGCCATTCTCCACCAGGCGCCGGAAAAAAGCCGGATGCGCGTGCCATGGGATCCGCACTGGATCGACGTGGTGGAATCGCAGATCAGGCGCTTTGATTTTCTCAGCGGCTACACCTATGCCGACTGAGGGGGTTGACCCAGGTATTTTCCATTCCATTCCATTCGATTTCGATAAGGAAGCTGAATTTTAATGGCTGTCTCCCTGCTTGAAACACCGGTTAAAACCGCGTGGGACAAACCGCCCGCCGACGCACCCCTGCTGCGCACGGCCGTCGATCTGTTCGCGGCCCTCAACCACCAGGGGCTGCGCTACTGCCACTGGAAAAGCAATCTGAGGCTGGCGTGGGGGCTGCAGGGAATCACCGATCTCGATCTTCTCATCGACCCGGCGCAGAAAGCGTTCTGGCGGGATACCTGCCGCCAGTTCGGCATCATCCGCTGCCTGGCCCCACCGGGGAAGCGCTACCCGATGATCGAAGACTACCTGGGATTTGACCCGGAAAGCGGCCGGCAGTTCCACCTGCACGTCCACTACCAGCTGGTCCTGGGGGAGCAGTTCGTCAAAAATTACCGACTGCCGCTGGAAGAAGCCTTTCTCGACTCGGCGAGCCTGCGGACCGGGGTCAAAATCCCGGCGCCGGAGCTGGAGCTGATCGTCCTGTCGCTGCGCACGCTCCTGAAATACCGGGATCGGGACGTGATCAAGGACGTTTTGACTATCCGCACCCCCGGCATTCCGGACCATATCGCCGCCGAAATCGACTGGCTGCTGGCCCAGACGACCCCGGAGCGAATCCGGAAAACCCTGGACGGCCTGGCCGATCGAATCGACGGCCGGCCGGTGCTCGATTTCCTGGCGACGGTGCAGGCCGCACCGCGCGACGGCCGCCGCCTCTTCCACCTGCGTACCCGGGTTCGCCGCCGGCTGCGGGTGCACCAGCGCGCCGGCCGCCTGCAGGCCATGGGCATCTACCTGCAGGAGATGTGGCGCCGCCGGCAGCGCTTTCAGATCCGGCCGGCGCGCAAAATGACGCTCCCCGGCCGCGGGGTTCATCTGGCCTTCGTCGGCGTCGACGGGGCGGGCAAGACGACGCTCACCCGGGAAATCGCCGGCTGGCTCGGCCGGATGCTCGACGCGCGCCTTTTTTATCTGGGCAGCAAGCAGCCGTCCCGGCTGAGCCGCTGGACTTATCTCTTTTTCCGCATCGGCCGCCGCAGCCAGCGGGCGCTGGCCGGCCGCTGGGGGGAAAACAGCCCGGCGGCCCGCTGGACGGCCGGGTTGCGTGACACCTTTCTCTACAGCCACTACCTCTTCACGGGGATCGACCGCTGGCGCCGCGTCGCCGCCGGCCGGCGGCATGTGGCCCGGGGCGGTCTGGTCATCAACGACCGCTTTCCCCTCGAAGCGCCCCTCGACGGACCCCAGATTCACCTCTGCGGACGGCCGGGCCCCGTCCGGGATTTCTTCGTCCGGCTCGAGCGGCGGCTTTACGACCAGATGCCCCCGCCCGACCTGCTGCTGGCGCTCGACCTTCCCCTGGAGGTCGCCGCCCGACGCAAACCGGACCACGATCCGGCCGTCGTGGCTGAGAAAAAGCGGGTGCTCGAGCAGGTGACGGCCGCCCTGGCGGCCGCCGGATCACCGGCGCGGCTGGTCCGCATCGATGCCGGCCGGCCGCTGGCCGAGGTAATGCGCCAGGTCGAAGGGGTGATCTGGGAGCAGCTCCGCTGAACCTCCCGGGGGCAAACAGACCGGATATGATCGTCGAATTGATTGGAGCCCCCGGCGCGGGGAAAACGACTTTACTGCCGGCCGCGGCCGCCTTTTTCGAGCGGCGTGGTCTCCGAGCCATGACCGTCGTCGAGGCCGCCCGACCGTTCGCCGGCCGCACCCGGCCGGGGCGGGTGATCGGCCGCTTCGGCCCGCAGGCCTGGCAGCGGCCGCTTCTGTGGCAGCTGTTTTACGCGCTGGCGCGGCGCGAGCGGCGTCGCTTTTTTCGACAGAATCCGGAGCTGCTGCAGCTGGTCGCCCCCTTCCAGGCGGCCCGCCCAATCCCGGCCGCCGAGCGGCGCCATGTGCTCCGCTGGTTTTACCACCAGGCCGGCTCCCGGGCCTTCCTGCTGACTCAGGCGCGGCCGGACGAGGTGCTCCTGTTCGACGAGGGATTCGCCCACCGGGTCGTCCAGCTCTACGCCTCGGAGCGAGAAATCCCGAGCCTGTCCCACATGGCGCGGTATCTCGACCTGATTCCCCGCCCCGACCTGCTCATCGTCGTGCAGGCCGACCTGGCGACCTGTGAGGAGCGGGTGGCCGCCCGCGGCATCTGGCCCCGCTTTCGCCACAAAAGCCCGGCCGAGATCAGCGCCTACATGGCCCAGGCACACGCCGTAGCGGCGGCGGCGGCGGCCCATCTGCGCCGCCGCGGCTGGCCGCTGGTGGAAATCGAAAACGACGGCCGGGATCCGGCCGCCGCGCAGGCAGCGCTGCTCGCGGCGCTGCGAGCCTGGCGCGAGCCGGCGGAGGGGGATTCCCGCACCGTACCGGCCATGCTTCTGGACGGAAAAGGATAACCATGTCTGTTCTGCCCGATCTGCAGATTCTCGCCCTGCCACGCCCTGGACGTATCTCAGCCTTTTTTCAATCCCGACTCCGCTCCCTCGACATCGAGCACGAGACAGTCGGCCAGGTGCTGGCGGCCTATGGCCTGGCGCTCACCGCGCCGTCCCAGAACCTGCCCAACACCCGCCGCAATCGAAATTTGATCGTGCGCACGACCGGCGGGAAAAAAGTGCTCAAGCTCTACCGGCAGGACTGGCGCGAAGAGACGATCCGCTTCGAGCATTCGATTCTGCACTGTCTGGCCCTGCTCGACTTCCCGGCCCCGCGGCTCCTGTCGACGGCGGCCGGGGCCAGCTTCATGACAATCGGCAGGCAGCGCTACGCCGTCTTCGATTTCATCGAAGGGACCAACTACACGGCCAGTTTTCTGCTCCGCCCCCACCGGCTGCAGCTCATGACCCTGGCCGGGCGCACCCTGGCCCGCCTGCACCGGGCCCTGGCCGGCTTCCTGCCGGAAAGCCACCACCACCTGGGTTTTCGTTCCTACACCGGCGGCCGCCACCACGACCTGGCCTGGCAGGCCCGAAAAGTCGACGAGCTGGCCGGTCGGTCCGGCGAGCTGGCCGATCCCGAGGCCCGGACCCTGGCCGGCCGGCTGGTGGAGCAGCGCGGCTTCCTCCTTTCGGAGCTCGGCCGGCTCGACGAGGCGCTGGCCGGCGCGGCGCTGCCGCGGCTGATCATCCACGGCGACTACGGGCTGCACAACTTGCTCTTCGTGGGCACGCAGAAAGCGACCCCGGTCGATTTCGAGCTGGCCCGGCTGGAGTGGCGGTTGAGCGACCTGGTTTCCTGCCTCTCCAAGCTGCGCTACGGCGAGGGGCGGCACGATTTTCAAAGCATGCGCTGGTTTATGACCGGCTATGAAGCCGAGTACCCCATCTCGGAAGCGGAATGGCGCCTCTTTCCGCAGGTCTGGCAGTACTACCGGCTGATGGGGGCGGTGCAGTACTGGAACTCGTATTTTCAGACCGGCGGTCCGGCGCGCAAGCTGCGCTCAGCCGCTGGCTCGATCGCCCATGCCGCCTGGGCGCAGGCCCATCCGGCGCAGATTCTGGCCATCAAGCCCGGGTATCAGCCGGGCTGACTCGACCGGCCAAGCCGGCGAAAAAAGGCGCACGAGCAGCCATGAACGTCATGCAGGTCATCAGCAATCTGGAAGTAGGCGGGGCGCAGGAAGTGGTGCGCACCCTGGCCGAGCACCTGGCGGCGGCCGGCTGCCGGACGGTCGTGTGCGCCTTCGGGGACGGGCCGCTGCGGCAGGATATCGAACGGCTGGGGCTGCCGGTTGAGCTGATTCCCGACCGGCGCAGCAGCGTGGTCGACCTGCCCGGTTTCCTGGGCGAGATGGCCCGGATCCGGCGGGAGCTGAACGCCCTGATCGACCGGTACGAGATCGACGTCATCCAGACCCACCTGCTGACGACCCTCAATTTCCTCCTGCTGACCCTGCGGCCGGGCCGCCCCTTGCAGATCTACTGGACCTTCCAGAACGCCCGCTTTGTCCTGCGCGAGGAGCATCTGGGGAAGCGAAAAATATTGCTGCGGCCGAAGCGCCTGGCCCACCGCCTCCTCTACCGCTGGGGCGGCCGCCGGGTCGACGGGCTCATCGCCGTGGCGGAAGATGTGAAAACCTCGATCCAGGCCCACATCGGCGGGATCCCAGAGGCGAAAATCCCGGTCATTTTCAACAGCGTCGATTTCCGGCGCTACCAGATCGACGTCGACCGGGCAGCCGTGCGCGGCCGGCTGGGACTGCGGCCAACCGATCAGCTGCTGGCCGTCGTGGCGACCTTTAAAGAGCAGAAGGGGCACCGCTATCTCCTCGAAGCGGCCGCCCTGCTGGGGGAGCGCCGGCCCGACCTGCACCTGCTGCTGATTGGCGACGGGGAGCTGCGAACGGCGCTCGAGGAGCGAACCCGGGCGCTGGGGCTGGCGGAGCGGGTCCATTTTCTGGGCACCCGCCGCGATGTGCCGGAGCTGCTGGCGGCCAGCGACGGCTTCGTCCTTCCTTCACTGTGGGAAGGGCTGTCGGTGGCCCTGGTCGAGGCGATGGCCGGCGCCCTGCCGGTGGTGGCCACCCGAGTTTCCGGGACGAACCAGGTGATGGTCGACGGGGAGACCGGCTGGCTGGTGCCGCCGGCCGATCCCGCGGCGCTGGCAGCGGCGATCGAGGCCCTGCTGGCCGATCCGAAAGAGGCGGCGGCCAGGGGCGACCGGGCCCGGCGCCGGGTCGAAAAACTGTTCAGCGCCCAGAAACAGGCGCGGGATCACCTGGCGCTGTTTGAGCAGGCGATGGGGACCAACGGCCGGGAGCCGGCGCAGCCACTCAGGAGGACATTCCATGAATCATGAACCGATTTTCATCGCCGGACCGGATCGCAGCGGCACGACACTGATGTTCGCCCTGCTGGCCTCCCATTCCCGCATCTCCATGGTCAGGCGGACGAATATGTGGCGCTATTTCCACGGGCAGTACGGCGATCTGAGCCAGGAAGAGAATTTCGAGCGCTGCCTCAGCGACATGGCGCGCTACAACCGGATGCGCCATCTACAGCCCGACCCGCAGCGGATCCGGACCGAATTCTGGCAGGGGGAGCCGTCCTACGCCCGGCTGTTCGCCCTCTTCCACGAGCACCACGCCGAGCGGCAGGGGAAGGTGCGCTGGGGGGATAAATCCCTCCACACCGAGCATTTCGCCCACCAGCTCTTCGCCGAGTTTCCGCTGGCCAAAGTCCTGCACATGGCGCGGGATCCCCGGGATCGCTACGCCTCGGTGCGCAGGCGATATGGGAGAGATACCCGACGCCTGGGGGCGGCCACCGGCCGCTGGCTCAATTCGATGAAAGCCGGGGAGCGCAACCAGGCCCATTATCCGGGCAGCTACCGCATCATCCGCTACGAGGATCTGGCCAGCCGGCCGGAAGAGACGCTGCGCGAGATCTGCGATTTTATCCATGAAGAATACGAACCGGGCATGCTGGCCATGCAGGGCTCGGCTGATTATCGGAGGGATGGGGGCAACAGTTCCTTCGAGGCGATCCAGCCGGGGGTCATTTCGACCAGCCCGATCGGCCGCTTTCGCCAGGTATTAACGCCGCGCGAGGTCGCCTTCATCGAGCGCTTCGCCGGGCGGGAGATGCAGCAGTTGGGGTACCGACCGGAGCAGATGCAGCTCACACCAGGGGATCGATTTCGCTATTACGGCTGGGACATTCCGATCAGCCTCCTGCGCATGATCGGGTGGCTGGGACTGCACAAAATGCGGTTTGAGCGCGGTGTCCGGGTTCCGGCCGGTCGACTTGTCGGGGACATCGATGAGATTGCAGTTAAAGCCCAAATGTGAGATGAAAAAATGACTAGATTCAGCCACATGTTCGCCGATCGTGTCCAATTCCTGCGGGGTAAAAACGGCCTGAGCCGCCGGCGCCTGCTCCGGGGAGGACTGCTGGTTCTCCTCCTGGTTCTGGGGGCCATATCCACGGCCGTCTCCCAGGAAAGGGCGGGAGGGGAATTTTTCCCAATTCACACCATTGATGCCGCGGACGTCGGGCTCAATTATCCGGTCGGGCTTGTTTACGCGCCCGGATCCGGGGCGATCCTGGCCCTCGATAACCGGCCGACAGGCCTGACAGCCGCCGGCGCCAACGAAGTGGCTCTGCTGACCCCATCCGGGGAGCGGCTGGGTGGCAACAGCCTGGCCTTCCACGTGCTCGATCCGCTCAACGCGGCGTTTTTTGGACCGTCGGAAGGGGTCTATTTCCTCGACACCCGCGGCCGGCCGGAGCTGGTTCACGTTCGAATCGGTGCCGGCGGTGACCTGCCGCCCGCCGCCCAGGCGACCAGCCGCGTGCCGGCGCAGGCTTACGGCGTTCAGAATCCGCAGGGGATCGCCTTTGACGCCGCCCTGGGGCACCTGTATATCCTCGACGCCGGCGGCCCGGCTGTCGTGCGCGTCGCGGCCGATCCGGGCCGCTCCTTTGATGGGGATGAGGCCGCCCGGGCGGGGCGCATCAGCCGCACGCGGCTCGGCGGTCTGAGCGGCCAGACCCTGCGCGGCATCGCCTTCAACCCGGCCAACGGCCATCTCTACGTGCACAGCGTGAGCGAGCGAAAAATCGTCGAGCTGACGACCGGCGGGCAGATTCTGCAGGCGGTTGACGTGGGCGACCTGGCCCTGGCCAATTCGCAGGCGATGACCTTTGCGCCGAGCGCCGATGGCACCGATGACCCGGCCAATCAAAGCCTCTACCTGCTCGACAGCGGCCTGCAGAGCGGAGCGGCCGGCCTGGACGGCCCGACCGCCGTCGAATCCGGAGCGACCTCAGACGGCCGGATCATCGAGTTTTCGTTCACGCCGGCCGTGACCTTCGCCAACCAGCTGGCCCCCTCGCTCGTCAATATCATCGACACCTCCAAGGCGGCCTGGAACCCGTCCAGCCCTGACCCGGCCGGCATCGCCTACCGGCCGGCAACCGGCGGGCTGCTCATCTCCGACAGCGAAGTCGAAGAGAATCATCCCGACTTCCAGGGGTTCAATGTCTTCGAGTCGACGACCGGCGGCAGCCTGTTCGACACCTGCGCCACGACCTCTTTTTCCAACGAGCCAACCGGGGCGGCCGTCAACCCGACCAACGGCAACATCTTTTTCTCGGATGACAACACCAACCGGGTCTACGAAGTGCGGCTGGGGCCGGATGGCCTCTACTGCACCGCAGACGATATCGTCACCTCCTACCTGACCTCCACCTTTGGCAGCGACGATCCGGAAGGCCTGGCCTACGGCAACAACCGGCTCTACGTCTCCGACGGGGTTGACCAGGAAATCTATATTATCGACCTGGGCGCCAATGGGATCATCGGCGGGGGGGACGACACCTATGCCGGATCGTTCGATACGGCCAGTCTCGGGCTGCGCGATCCGGAAGGGGTGGAATTTGACGCCAACACGCAGACCCTTTTCATCATCAGCACCATTGGCACCGACCGCACGCTCGTCCAGACCAACCTGTCCGGGGCGGTGGTCAATACCTTTGACCTCAGCTTTCTCGGTACGCTCCCCCGCTCCGGCCTGGCCATGGGGCCGGGCAGTGTCAATCCGGCCGACCGGAATATTTACATGGCCAGCCGGGGAGTCGACAACGGGGCCGACCCGAATGAAAACGACGGCAAGGTCTATGAAATCAACCTGGGGCTGGGTCCCCAGCCGACCAGCACACCCACGGTAACCCCGTCGCCGGTGCCGACCAGCACGCCGACGCCGCTGCCGACCAACACGCCGACACCGGGGCCGACGCCAACGCCATCCAACACGCCGATCCCGACGAATACGCCGACGCCGTCGAACACCCCGACCAATACGGCCACACCGACTGCTACACCCACCCCATCCAACACCCCCACACCAACCCCGACGGTGCCGCCTCCGTCGAACGCCTTTTACGTCTCGTTTGGCAGCGGCGGCAGCGTCGGTGGGGTGAGCTTCGCCGACGAGGATATTCTCTACTACAACGGGTCGACCTGGTCCCTTTATTTTGACGGCTCGGATGTTGGTATCGGCTCAGTCGACCTGGACGCGTTTTATCGGATCGACGACACGACCCTCCTGATTTCCGTCCACAAGCCGGTGACGGTTGGCGGCCTGCTCATCGAGGAGCAGGACATCATGCAGTTCAACGCGACGTCGCTCGGTGACGTCACCGCCGGCACATTCACTGTCTTCTTTGACGGCAGCGACGTCGGCCTGACGACGGTGTCCGACGACATCGACGCCCTCGACATTCTCCCGGACGGCCGGATCATCATTTCCACCGCCGGCACCCCGTCGCTTACCGGCCTGCCCGAGGAGCTTAAGGACGAAGACCTGCTGGCCTTCACGCCGACGAGCACCGGCCCCAACACCAGCGGCACCTGGGCGATGTACTTCGACAGCTCCGACGTCGGCATCAGCGGCGGGCCGGACATTAACGCGGTCGACGTGGCCGGCAACGGCGACATCTATCTCTCGCCGGACACGCAGGTCACGGCCGGATCGATCCTGGCCGAAGACGAGGACGTCTTCTTCTGCACGCCGACCTCACTCGGCGTCAACACCGCCTGCACCTTTGCCTCGACCCTCTTCTTCGACGGCAGTGCTTTCGGTCTGGCGGCCAACGACATCGACGCCATCTTCCTGGCCGGCGCTTCCAGTCCGCCGCCGACAGCCACGCCGACGGCCACACCGCTGCCAACGGCCACGCCGACGGCCACCCCGACGGCGACGGCCACGCCGCTGCCAACAGCCACTCCGACAGCCACGCCGACAGCCACGCCGCTGCCAACGGCCACCCCGACGGCCACGCCGCTGCCAACGGCCACCCCGACGGCCACGCCGCTGCCAACGGCCACGCCGACGGCCACGCCGACGGCGACGGCCAC
>JBFFZG010000104.1:0-14444 GCA_041568735.1 Promineifilaceae bacterium (SeqCode) | reverse complement strand
GCCGGGGCCGGAGCTGTGCCGGGCCCAGACGCTCCTCGATCCCGGCGAGAGCTGGCTGCTCGAGCCAAAAATGATTGACGGCAACCCGAATCTCTGGTCTCCCGGCATCAAGCTGGGGGTCAAACGGGGCTCCTGGTATCACCAGACGGAATGCTTCGGCCCGGTTCTGGGACTGATCCGCGCGCGCGACCTCGACGAGGCGATCGACATCGTCAACGACAGCGAATTTGGCCTGACCGGCGGGCTTCATTCCCTTGACGACCGGGAAATCGCCCGCTGGCGGGAGCGGATCGAGGTCGGTAATGCCTATATCAACCGGGGAACGACCGGGGCGATTGTACAGCGGCAGCCTTTTGGCGGCTGGAAGAAATCGGCTTTTGGCTATGCGAAGGCCGGCGGGCCGAACTATGTGCTGAGCCTGGGCACCTGGCAGGACCGGCCGGTCGAAAAAGGGGATGAAGGCCTGGAAAAGAAAGCACAAAAAAGCTACGCCCAGGCCTGGGAAAGCCACTTCAGCCGGGAGCACGATCCGTCGCAGGTGCTGGGTGAGAGCAATCACTTTCGCTACCGGCCGATTGCCCACCTGATTCTGCGCCTCGAACCCCGGTACGACCCGATTGAAGCGCGCCTGGCCATGCTGGCCGCGGATACCTGCGGGGTGCCGTACACGATCAGCGTCGCTGCCGATGCCGCCCCCCCGGCCGGTCACCTGTACGTCGTCGAGCCAGAGTGGACTTTCAGCCAGAATCTGGCCGGCGCGGAGCGGGTGCGCATCCTCGGAGACCCGGTTTCGGACACCGTACGGCAGGCGGCCGCAGAAGTCCACGTGCGCCTGGTCGACGACCCGGTCGTCAGCAATGGCCGGCTCGAACTGCGCCATTATCTGCGCGAACAGGCGGTCACCCAGACGACCCACCGGTATGGTAATATTTTGCCGCCCCCTATGAATGGGGGTTAGGAGTTGGGAGTTGGGGAGAGTTCAGGGGCGGCCGCCGGACTGCTGAATGAGCTTGGCCACCAGGCCGGTCCAGCCGGTCTGGTGGCTCGCGCCGAGCCCGGCCCCGTTGTCGCCGTGAAAATACTCGTGGAAGAGAATGTAGTCCCGCCAGTGGGGATCGGACTGGCACGGAGCCAGGCCGCCGTAGACGGGTCGCCGGCCGAAGGGAGTTTGCAGAAATATCGAGGTCAGCCGGCGTGACAGATCCCGGGCGACGTCTTTCAATGTCACCCAATTGCCCGAGCCGGTCGGCAGCTCGACGGTGAAATCGGCTCCGAAATAGTGGTGGTATTTTTGCAGCGCCTCGATGAGCAGAAAGTTGATGGGAAACCAGATCGGTCCCCGCCAGTTGGAATTCCCTCCAAAGAGACCACTGCGCGCTTCGGCCGGCTGGTAGCTGATGCGAAAGCGGTTCCCGCCGATATCGAGCAGGTAGGGCGTCTCGTGAATTTTGGACAGGGACCGAATACCATAAGGCGAGAGAAACTCCTGCTCGTCAAGCATGTAGCCCAGGATGCAGGCCAGCCGCTCCCGGGTCACGACGCCCAGCATGTGCCGCTCTTCCTGACCGGTTTCAGTAATACTGGTCATGTTGCCAATCAGCTGCGGCCGGTTCTGCAGATACCAGTGCATGCGCCGGGTGAAGACCGGCAGCTTTTCTAAAAGGCCCGGTTCCAGGATTTCGACCGCCAGCAGGGGGATCAGTCCGACCAGAGAGCGGACTTTAAGGGGAACAATCCGCTCGTCCGGCAGGTGGAGAATATCGTAGAAAAAGCCATCGGCCTCATCCCACAGCCCCGCCCCGTCAAACCCCTGGCTCATCGCCTCGGCGATCGACAGGAAGTGCTCAAAAAATTTCGTCCCCAGGTCCTGGTAAATCGGGTCGTACTTGGCCAGCTCCAGGGCGATGCGCAGCATTCCGAGGGAATAAAAGCCCATCCAGGCCGTACCGTCCGCCTGGTCGATGCGGCCGCCGGTCGGGAGCGCCTGGCTGCGGTCAAAGAGGCTGATGTTGTCCAGCCCGAGGAAGCCCCCCTGAAACACGTTGTTGCCGTCGATGTCCTTGCGGTTGACCCACCAGGTGAAATTGAGCAGGAGCTTGTGGAAGATCCCTTCCAGGAACTCGAGGTCCGGCCGCCCCTGCCGGCGCAGATCGATCTTGTAAACGCGCCAGGCCGCCCAGGCGTGAACAGGTGGATTCACGTCTCCGAAGGCCCATTCATAGGCCGGCAGCTGGCCGTTCGGGTGCATGTACCATTCCCGGGTCATCAAAACCAGCTGCTGCTTGGCAAAAGCCGGATCGATCAGGACCAGGGGAATGGTGTGGAAGGCCAGATCCCAGGCGGCGTACCAGGGATATTCCCATTTGTCGGGCATAGAAAGGACGTCAAAATTATTGAGATGGCGCCAGTCGGCATTGCGGCCGGTGAGCCGGGCGGCCGGCGGCCGGACGGGCAGCGGATCGCCTGACAGCCAGTGAAGCACGTCGTAATAATACAGCTGCTTGCTCCAGAGCAGCCCGGCAAAGGCCTGCCGCTGCACGCGCTTTTCATCCGGAGTCAGCTCCGGTTTCTGGAGCGACGTGTAAAATTCATCCGCCTCCTGCTGCCGCGCGGCCAGCAGGTTCGGGAAATCGTGAAATGGGCGGGGATTCTGGCGATTGGCCAGCCGCAGCCGAACCTCCCAGGCCTCTCCCGGCTCGAGCGTACGCCGGAAGTGAACCGCCCCTTTGGTTCCAGTTCGCGTGGGGTTGACGGCGTCCCCCTGGCCGCCGATCAGAAGGCGGTGGAAGGCGTCCTTCACGTAAGGGGTTTGATTGGGACTATCAAACAGGCGGCGGTTGTTCGTTTCGTTTTCGGTGAAATAGAGATCGAGCGGCTGGTCGGCGGTGAGCCAGTAGCGGCCGGCGGCCGGGTGATCCGCCTCGATTTCGCCTTCCCCGACCTGCCGCATCTGCGGCCGGCCGGGCACATCGCCGAGCGGCCCATCGGCATACCCCCAGCTCCAGGTATTGCGAAACCAGAGGGTGGGCAGGAGATGGAGTTCGGCGTGATCCGGCCCGCGGTTGATGGCGGTGAGGCGAACCAGGATATCCTCTTCATTCGCCTTGGCGTATTCGACGAAAACGTCAAAGTAGCGATCGCCGTCTAAAACCCCGGTATCGAGCAGCTCATATTCAAAATCATCGTAGCCGCGGCGACCGTTCTCGGCCACGAGATCCGCGTAGGGGAAAGCGGCCTGCGGGTACTTGTACAGCATCTTCATGTAGCAGTGGGTCGGGGTGCTGTCGAGGTAGTAGTAGACTTCCTTCACATCCTCGCCGTGGTTCCCTTCGGGTCCGGCCAGCCCGAACAGCCTTTCCTTGAGGATGGGATCCCGGCCGTTCCACAGCGCCAGGGCGAAACAGAGGTGCTGGTTTCGATCGCAGATGCCGGCCAGCCCGTCTTCATTCCAGCGGTAGGCCCGGCTGCGAGCGTGATCATGGGGAAAATACGCCCAGGCGCTGCCGTCCGGACTGTAGTCCTCGCGCACAGTACCCCAGGCGCGCTCGCTCAGATACGGTCCCCATTTTTTCCAGGGCGAACGCTCGTCATCCGGCGTCACGAGGCGCTGCAGGACGGCGGTCATTCAGGCCAGCACCTCCTTTCAGGTCTATTCGAGAGCCGGTTGACTCCCCGACAAAATAAGCGCGCCGCCGGCCGCAGACCGGTAACCGACGGCGGACACCCGTTTGGGCGGTCCATCAGGCGGTCAGCAGCCAGACCCGCAGCAGCTCGGCCACGCTCCAGGCCTGGGCAAAAGCCCCTCGGGGTGTGAAAGGGGGATCGCCGTCAAAAATCTCGCTCTGGGTGCCCACACACGCCCCGCCAAGGTGGGTCCTGAGCGGGGTCAGGAAGGCGCGAGCCGCATCCAGGTCCTGATAAACTCTGAGATGCGCGGTTACAAACGGGCCGATGAGCCAGGCCCAAACGGTTCCCTGGTGATAGGCGCCATCCCGGGCATGGGGTGGGCCCCCGTAGCGGCCGGTATAATCCGGCTCATCGGCCGCCAGCGAGCGGAGGCCGTGCGGCGTCAGCAGCCGGCGGCTGCAGATGTCGACCACCTGCTTCTGCTGGGTCTCTTTTAGAGGCGATCTGGCCAGGGATATCGCCAGCAGCTGATTCGGCCGCAGGGTTGGATCGTGACCGTCCGGGCCGTCGAGCACATCGTAGCAGCAGCCCCGGTCCGGGTTCCAGAAGCGGCTGAACCCGGCCGCCACCCGGTCGGCCTGCTCCTGATAAAAAGCACCATCCCGGCCGGTCTGCCGGGCCAGATCGGCTATGATCTGCAGGGCGTTGTACCAGAGGGCGTTGATTTCAACCGGCTTGCCAATGCGCGGAGTGACGACCCAGTCCCCCACCCGGGCGTCCATCCAGGTCAGCTGCACGCCCGGTTCCCCGGCCTGAAGGAGTCCGTCAGCCGGATCCTGCCGGATGCCGTAGCGGGTCCCCTGGATGTGCCAATCGATGATGTCTACCAGCCGCTCCCAGAGGCTGTCGATCAGACTGGTGTCGTTCGTGGCCGCGACATAGGCGCGGATCGCTTCAAAGTACCACAGGGTGGCATCGACTGTGTTGTATTCCGGCACTTCTCCCCCGTCCGGAAAGCGGTTGGGCAGCATCCCCTGATCAATGAAGTGGGCGAATGTGAGCAGGAGCTCCCGGGCGACCTCCGGCCGGCCGGTGGCCAGCGTCAGGCCGGGAAGGGCGATCATCGTATCGCGCCCCCAGTCACCGAACCAGGGATACCCGGCGATCACCGTTTTCCCCCCGGGATTGTCCGGGGTCGGCCGGGAAACGATGAACTGGTCGGCCGCCAGGACCAGCTGCCGCAGGCCGGGCTGATCGAGCTCCGCGGCAGCGCTCCCCCAGGCATCGGCTGCCAGCTGCCAGAGGCGGGTCTCGTGCTCCTTCTGCGCCCGGAAAGCCGCCATGCCGTCGAGATCAACCGCGGCCTCGGTGGAAAAGGCGAACGTAACCGGCATGTCATGGGCCACGGTCGCCTGGAAATGACCGGCCAGCAGGTGATCTTCCAGGTGGTCCAGCCCACGGTAAGCCTCGAAAGCCAGGTAATAATTTTGATACCAGATGTGTTCCGGGACCGGCCGGGAGCGGGTGCTGAGCAGGTAAAAAGGGCGGGCCCCGTCGTAAGCGGTGATCTCCAGCCCATGATCGACCTCGCGCACGGCCATCTGCCAGCCCGACCCGCGCGTCAAACTGTGAAAATCCCGAAAGTTCACCAGCACTTTGGTGACCAGGTCGACCGGCTCCCGTCCCCGCACCAGATCATAGCGAAGATAGGTCGTATTCGCCCCCTGTGCCATCCAGATCCGCTTCTCCAGGAGCGCCTCCCCCAGCGCGTAGGTCCAGACCGGGGTGGTGCCATCCAGACGAAAGCTGTCGAGCAGTTTGAAGCCGCCGTACTGAATGGGCTGGCTGTCCCAGCGGTTGGTCGCCAGGTCGTAGTGTTCCCCGAGATAAAAGGCATCTTCATCGACCCGGCTGACCAGCAGCGTCCGGCTCTGGGGCGGTTCGAGGGCGGCGATGAGCAGGCCGTGATACCGCCGGGAAAGCTCTCCGCTGATCGTCCCGGCGGCGAATCCGCCGAGCCCGTTTGTCACCAGCCATTCCTGGTCTCCGGCCAATCCAGGCCGGTTGCAGAGATGTCGGCCGAAATCCAGCATGCGCTTCTCCTTGCTCTAAGTCGCTGGCAGGCGATGTCATTATAGAATTATTTTAACGTTCTCTGTCAAGAGGCCCGGGGCTTTTCGTTTTCACGCCGGCTACCAACCGGTGAGCCGCTCTTGACATCCGGCCGCCGGGAGGCCACACTTCCGCCATGGTGGATCTCTATGAAAAACTGCAGGAACGGGCCCGCCACCTCGGCTTCAGCCTGGTGGGGGCCATCCCGGCCCAGCCGGCCGGGCGGCTCGAGGCTTACCTGCGCTGGATCGAGCGGGAAATGCACGGCCTGATGGGCTACATGGCCCGTCCCGACCGGGTGGCCCGCCGCCGGAATCCGGCCCTGATCCTGCCCGGCGTGCAGACAATTATCTGCCTCGCCCTCGATTACCGCACGATCGACCTGCCGGCCGCGGTCGCGGCCGATCCCTCCCGCGGCCGGATTTCGAACTACGCCTGGGGAGCCGATTATCACGACATCATGACCCCCCGCCTCGAACAGCTCGCCGCCTGGCTGGCCGCGCAGACAGCCGGAGAAACCCGCCACCGGGTCTATGTCGACACGGGAGCGCTGCTGGAGCGGGATCACGCCGAGACGGCCGGGCTCGGCTTCACCGGGAAAAATACCATGCTCATCCACCCCCGGCGCGGCTCCTGGTTTTTCCTCGGCGAAATATTGACCACCCTGCCTTTCCCCGTTTCCCGTTCCCCGTTCCCCGTTCCCAATTCCGCCGCCATCAGCTGCGGCCGCTGCACCCGCTGCCTGCGGGCCTGCCCGACCGCGGCTTTCCCAACGCCCTACGTGCTCGACGCCCGCCGCTGCATCTCGTACCTGACCATCGAGCTAAAAGGGTGGATTCCGGCCGAGCTGCGGCCGCTGATGGGGAACTGGGTGTATGGCTGCGACGTCTGCCAGGATGTCTGCCCGTTTAATCGCTTCGCCCCGGAGCTGATCGACAGCCCGTTCCGGCCGGACCACATTGACCGGGCCGCCCCTCCTCTGTTGGATCTGCTGGCCCTCACGTCGGAAGGTTTCG
This sequence comes from Promineifilaceae bacterium (SeqCode), assembly GCA_041568735.1. Taxonomy (GTDB): domain Bacteria; phylum Chloroflexota; class Anaerolineae; order Promineifilales; family Promineifilaceae; genus WTJY01. The sequence goes on along the minus strand of JBFFZG010000104.1, from coordinate 7,689 downwards.
ACGCCCGTTTTGCCGGAAGTCCGATCCGGCGGATCCGCCGGGAGCGGCTGGTGCGCAATGCCTGCGTCGCCGCCGGCAACTGGGGGGACGCGGCCGCCGGGCCGCCCCTGACCGCCCTGCTGGCCGATTCCAGCCCGATCGTCCGCGGCCATGCGGCCTGGGCGCTCAAGCGGGTGCCCGGCGATCACGCGGCCGGGCTCGCGGCTGCGCTGTCGCGGGAGACTGACGATCAGGTGCGGCGAGAGCTTGCCCTTTCGGCATAAAAAAGGGGGATTCCGCAATGGAATCCCCCATGGATTGGACAATTGGCCGGCTTTGAATCAGGGAACCGTGTAGTTGATGATGAGCTGCGGCCGGTCGGCGCTGGCGGCGGAGCCGTCATAGAGGTAGAGCACATCCCCTTTCCCGTCATTATTTTCGGGGAACTGGAAGTAGATGCGGAACTGGGTCTTGCCGAAGCGGTTGATGCCGGTGACCCCCTGGGCGTTCAGGTTGCCGGAGGCCCAGCTGCCGTTGGATGCGGGGTAGCCGAGACTGGCGACGTTGGTGTAGAAAGCGGCGGCTTCGAAGTCGGTAATCTGCAGCGCCATGTTGTTGCTGAAGCCAAAGGACGAGGCGATGTCGACGTACATCGACCCGAGGAGATCCGGCCGGTTGTCAACCGAAACCCGCTTCAGCCGCAGCGTCACGCTCTGGATCACCGCGTTCGAAGGCAACGTCGATGTATTGAAGCTGACGAAGCCTTTGCGCTGGGCGTTGCCGTCCTGCCTCCGCGTGTCGCCAATCTGGATACTCCCGGAAGCGAACGCGGTGCCACCCACATTGGCCGACCCGTTTTCCAGGACGTACCCATCTTCGGCGTCAATGCTGGTAAACGTCACGGAAACCGGTACCGGCGTTGACGTGGGGGTGGGCGTGCGCGTCGGCGTGGCCGTCGGCGGCACCGGCGTCGGCGTATTGGACGGCGTCGGGGTGACCGTGGCCGTCGGCGTCGCCGTGGCCGCCACACCGATATCGAAATAATCGAAATAGAAATCCCGGCTGCGGAAGCGAATCTCGATCGTGCGGGCGCCGGCCAGCAGCGGCACCCCACGCACGATGAAATTCTGATAAGTCGAGTTGCTGCCGGTATTCGGCGCCGAGACCCAGCCGGTCATTTCGACCCCGTCGACGACAATCTTTAGATCCCCATTGCCGGCATCGATGGCGATGCGGAAGGTGAAATCGTAGAGGCCAGAGGTGCCGACCGTGGCCCGGTAGCGCAGCCACTCGGTATCGCCGGCCCAGCCCACAAAGGTCAGGCCCCCGGATTCGCCGATATCCACCCATTCGCCGCTGCGATAGCCGCTGTTCCCCTTGTTGGCCTGGTCGGTGTCAAAGTATGCCACACCCTGCCCACCGCAGGTGAAGTTTTCCGCCTGGATGCGGCCAGGAACGGTGTACGGGCCAAAGGGGCAGGTCGGCGTGCTGGTGGCGGTTGGCGTGCTGGTCGCCGCCGGCGTATTGGTCGGCGTCGCCGTGTTGGTCGGCCGTGGGGTCTGCGTGGCCAGCGGGTCGGTCGTGCTGGTCGGCAGCGGGGTATTCGTCGCCAGCGGGGTATTTGTCGGCAGCGGCGTCGCCGTGAGCACCTGGATGGTGATCGGATCGGAAATGCCGACCAGCCCTTCGTTATCGGTCACCTGCAGGAGGACCTGGTAGGTCCCCGGCGTGTTGAAGGTATAAGCGGTCGTGGCGCCGCTGGATGAATCGACGTAGGTGCCGATCGCCCAGCGGTAGCCGGCCGCATAGCTGTCGAAGTCGAAGCTGACCTGGCTCGTGAAGAAGACCTGCATCGGCGCCACACCGGTATAGCGGTTAGCCGTGATCGAAACCACGGGCGGCATATCCGGCAGCTGGTTGGGATCGTCGTAGACCTGGATATTCAGCGAGGCACGCAAAATCTGACCGGCGTTGGTTGTGCCGGTCAAACGGGCGACATAAGAGCCAACCGGATAGGTATGCGACGGCACCGTCTGCCCGGGCGCCCACGTGTAATCGACGATGGTATCCCCGTTGGCGTCGAGGGTGAACTGGGTGAACGCCCCGGTCGTCTGCACGTTAAAATTCACCGGGGCCGATCCCCCAGTGGGCACCTGAATGGGCGAGGTCGGGTTGGAAGTAAACGAGAGGATCGCCGCCTGGGGTGTCGGGGACGGCGGCCGGGTGGCGAACTCACCGCCGATCGGCTGCAGGGATGGCGGGGCGTATTCGCCCTGGTCGATAAACCGTCGGAAGGTGTCGCGAATCGCGTCCTCGAAAATACCGACCGCCAGGATGGCAGCGATCCCCACCAGGACAATCGTCAGGCTGTATTCGACGAGCCCCTGCCCGAGTTCAGTTCTACGCCGCCGCCCGGACGGCTGGTTGCATTCAGGATACCGCATCGGCATTCCACCCCTTTGGAAATCGGCAGTCATTCACTCGAAGGAAGACTCATGCCGATTCAATTCAAATCGCTTCGGCTATTTCACCAGGTACGGGAAGCTCGGGAGGTTGACCTCCCAGATATAGGTGTCATCCGCGCCCGCATTGTATTCCGCGTATAACACGCCCCCATAAAATGGGTTACAGACATACTGACTGGGACTCGTCGCGCATTCCGGGGTTAAGTCGGGAATCTTGACGACAAAGCCCGGTCCGCCTTCGCCACCGCCGCCCTGGATGGAGTTGCCGACCCACTTGTCGTTGCAGGTGTTGTTGAAGAAGCAGCGGTTCAGCCCATCCGGGGCGCTGGCGGCATTGCTGTAGTTCACCTGGTAGTCGACCCGGGGCACCGAATCGAAGTAGAAATAGAGCGGAGGGGTCGTACCCGCATCGGTATCAAAGAGGGAGATGTACACATTCCGCCCGGCATACTCGGCCGGAACATAGATCAGCGGAATCTGTACTTTCTGCGTGCCGTTCGAGTTCATCGGCAGCGTCCCCATGGCGTAGACGGCCACTCCCTTGGCTGTGCGCTGGTTGGGATTATCGGCGATCCGAATGTTGCGCAGGTTGGCGTCTGATGGCAGGCCGACGCTTTGATTCGGCGGCCCGGCCCACAGAGCGAAGCCGTTTTCGGACGCGCCGCCCAGAGTCGTGACGTCGAGATAGATGTAGCGAGCGCCGGTGACCCGGTCCTTGACGATGTTCGTCACATCGCTCGACAGGTCGATTTCAAAGCCGCGCCCCGGTCCGGCAAAGGCATCAGGATCGGCCGGGTTGGCCCCCGGACACCGATTCGGCTCGGTCGTCGTCAGGTAGCCCCCGGTAATGCTGCCGCAGTCGGTCGGAACTTCACCGAAATCGTTAAAGGCGCCCGGGGTCGTCCAGCGCAGGTCGGTGCCGTGGTTGCGGACGTCGGCGTCGATGTTCGTGCCGCTGCCCGCTTTGCGGCCGCTCTGGCCGGTGTAGCTGGCCAGCGGTGCCTTGCTCAACGTGCCGTCCGGGTTCTGCTTGAAATAATAGAGCGCGAACTGGGTCGACGTGTTGTACTGAGTCGTATAGCTGCTGGGCACGTCGCAGCTGTCATTCCCATCATTGCCGCCCGCCCCTCGATTTTCGTCGATGCGGACGAACCAGAAGGGATTGACCAGATTGACATCGGTTTCATTGACATTGGCCGCGCAGCCCGTCTGGGAGCCCGACCACTCGCAGGTGGTGATCAGGCAGGGGTTGACCTGGGTGCTGGAGCAGGATTTCAGTTCAGCCAGCGGTTTGCCCGGGTTTTTGGCCAGCCAGCGCTGGGTATGGATGATATTGGCCTGCGAATCCGGCGAGTTGATCGAATCCGGATCGAGTATTTCGACCCGCACCAGCGAGGTGTTGGCGTTCGCTTCATAATCCGACGGCACGAAGATGCGATACTGGTAAGTGTAAGGACCGGGTGTATAGCGGCTGCTCCAAGGCGAATAGGGATCCCCGTAGCTCGTACAGATGCGGGGACCGAAAAGGGCCTGGTTGGAGACGTTGAGCGCCCCGTCATCGCCCCGGCTGCTGGCATAGATGTCGGTCAGCGGGAAATAGGCGGCCGTCGCCGAGCGGACCAGGTTGACCTGATTAAAGGCGAACAGCCGCATGAAATAGAGGTCGACGGTCCAGGTAACAGTCAGGGTGTACTGCCGCTCGCCGAGCAGGCTCTGGCCGATGCTGCTGGTGAGGGATTCGATCGAGGCGCCCGGCAGCTTGTTGGTAAAGAGAAACTGCTGGGCGACTTGATCGGCCGAACTCTGACCACCCCGGCTGAGCTCCGGCGCCCCGGCCAGCGCGGCCGAGTCGACGCCGGCCTGAAGCTGGGCATCCCGCACCCAGACCATCCCCAGATCGACCGCCAGCCCGACAAAGCCGAGCAGGACGATTAAGCCGGCCGCGATCAGGACCATCGCCTGGCCGCGCTCCCGTTCACTTATTTTGCCATGAGGCTGGCACACAAGTTCTCCCGAATTCATTCGTTCGATCATAACATGGCCCCCCGTTTAAGGGGATAGGTAGCTTGTCATGGTAAGACGGGGTTTGTCGACTGGGTTTCGCCGCAGGAATCATCCATTTTCACAAATTCGGCCAGAATCCAGCTGCCGTCCGCGTTGCCGTTCCCCTGGTTCAGCCGGTAGCCAAGCAGGCGGAAGATGGCGAAGCCCTTGACCTTATATTTGGCGTTGCTGCCGGTCCCCTGACTTTCATCCCAGATAATCAAGCGGAGATAACGCTTGTTGTCGACATGGTTGTTGAGCTGGCTGCGCACCCCATTGGAGTTTACCGCACCGGTGAGGCCGGCCACCCAATCCTTTTTGTTGAGCGACTGATCCATCGGATCGCCCGGCTCCATATAGCCCTTGACCGGGCCGGAAAAGCCGGCCTGCCGCCAGGAGCTGTTCTGGCTGTTTCTGGCATTTTGAGGCGGGGTAATGTAGTCGACGCTCGAGCCCGGCATTGTAAAGCCGTCTTCCAGGGTGTTCGCCGAATCGGCCAGGTCGTCGTTCCATTTTAACCAGCCGAAGTTGCCGGGGCCGCCGCCCTGCTGAATGAAGTAAACGTAGCCGGGTTTCGCATTTTCTAGCGGCTGATCGGGGACGTGCTTCGGAAAATCGGCCATACGAGGCTGGTTGGAGGTCGGATAGGTGAATTCATTGGGAGCCGGCCAGTAGCTGGACGTCACCGAGCGGATGCCGAGATTGACAGCTACGGGAAAGGCGCTGCAGCCGGCTGTCTGATCGCCGGATGGGAAGGTGCGCATGACGGCCAGGTCCCGCACGGTGTAGAGATCATCGACAAAATAGTCGAGCCCGAGGATCGACCGGGCATCGTACTGGACGTAGCTGCCGACGAACTGCAGGCCGCCAATGGCGGTCCGGACACTGCTCGTATTGGTGACCACATTGCCGTTGCCATCGATGTCGCTCTGCAGCGCTTCGAGAATCTGTTTGCGCAGCTGGCTTTCAAAATTTGACCCGGAAAATTCCCCGTACCGCTGGGTCGACCCGTTGCCATAGACGTGGCTGTAGGTGAAGGTTTTGTCGACGATGTCGGAGCCATCGGCGTTGACCGTACCGCGCACCGTCCAGATATCCCAGGAGTCGGCGTTGATCGGCAGGGTCTGGGTGACCGTGCCGAGGGCTACGGCCGCCATCCCTTCATCTTTGCCCCCGTTGGCGCCAAAGCGGGCAGCCGCCCGGGCGGCCGTATTGATGCGGTTCTGCACCAGGAGCCACTGACTGATTTCAACGACGCCGGCGATCAACATGAGCGCCAGCGGCAGGAAAAGCGCCACTTCGACGAGACTCTGGCCTTTGCCCTGAAAGAGGTAATTGCGAGTTTTGGCTTTAATGTTTTTCATCATGCTCGTATCCTCGAAAGATCATTCCAACTGTTTCAAAACAGAACGAACGCTCGAGACTATTGTTACGACAGGGCGACTTATATCCTATTCCACCCCCACTGCCGGACTTTCGCCCATTCCTTCTCGAATCTGGTCCGTCTCAACCACCTGCCAGGTAGTTCAATATTTCTCCGGTCGTCGCATCGACCCACAGGGTCAGCGACCGGCCGGTCTGGGTGCCGATGGCGGCGATGAGCCATTCGGGCTGCTCGCTCTGCGCGAGCATATCGAGGTTCATCGTGACCGACACGTTGTTTTCGGTCGAGAGAAACTCCCGGCCGCCGTTATTTAAAAAGATCTGAACCGCTTCGCCGCTGTTGATTCGCCAGGATCCGGGGTCCATCGGCCGGCCGGCCAGGTCAACCGGAATCGCCGGTTCCAGAGTGACCGTCTCGCCCACTATCGTGACGGTGCGGGCCGCGGCCGCGGCTGGCGAATAAAAGGTGAACTGCCAGCTCTGCTCACCGGCTAGGAGCTCCCGCTCCCCGGCCACGATTGGCCAGACCGCCTGGCCGCGCAGCAGCACGGCATCGGGGCTCGCCTCGGCCAGGGCGTGCTGGGCCATGCCAAAGGCGATTAGAGCCGATTGGCCGGTAAAGACCGGCTGAGCAGAACTGCCGGCGGCCGGAGCGGCCAGTTCTCCGGTCTGCACCACGAGCTGCTGCTCGAGATTCGCCTGGTTCCAGAAAAAGAAGCCAATTCCCAACCCCATGACGAGCAGCAGAAAGATGAGAAAGCCGATCGTTTTTTCCAGGCGACTCATACCAGAAACCCTTCTCCTACCGGATTACCGACGGCAAAAAGATGCGGCAGTCGGCCGTTGTTTTCATAAAATAGATCTGGTTGGATTCCCCTTCTTCATAGACCACCCCCAGATTGCTGCCAATCAGGACGACGCCCGGGTTGATCCCCCGGTAGCTCTCAGCCGTATAATTCTGGGGGGAGGAATTTTCCCAGCTGGAACAGATTTCGCTGTTCCACCAGACCATTTCATTTTGATTTTGCTGCCAGGAAGCGATGCCGTGGTAGAGGACGATCAGCTTCCCGTTTTTCATGACGACATTGGGAAAGACAAAGAAAGGGTCCTGGGCGTTGGCGCCGACAACCTGCCCTGAAATCTGCTTCTGTGCCGTCCACTGCCCGGCCGATGTGCAGGCCGTCGAAAGGCTGCAGGTGCGCAGATAGACTTCCTGTTTTTTATCGGCATCCCGCGAGGACATCACCACGTAAACGGTGGAAGCCGATGTGATCAGCTTGGGCTGGTGGGCCTGCCCGGCCAGCGGGGCGGCCGTCGTCAGCTGGAAGGAGCCCTGCCAGGTTGAACCGATGCGCTTCCGGTAAAAGACATCGCTGCCGCCGCTGATGGCCTGTTGTTCCCAGACAAGATGTAAATTGCCGCTCGAATCAGAGGTTGCGGCCATCGCCAACAATGGAGCAGACGGAGTGAAAGCATTTGTCGCTGCTCCGAATGTCCAGTTCGGACTCCCGGCTGTCCCCTCTCGTTGTTTGACGATCGGTCCCGAGCCGGGATTTTGGTCCCAGAGCACGGTAATTTTATTGGCGCCGGTGCTGGCCAGGACGACCTGGTTAATCGGAAGAATCGCCGCCGGGGAGAGGAGCCCCTGCGGCGCCGACCAGCTCGTACCGTTCCAGTTGGCGTAGTAAACCTGGTATTCGTAATTGCTCGGCGATACTTCGAGAATTTCGACCCAGGCGGCATGGGCCCGGGTCCCTTCGTAGACAACGTCGAGGCTCAGCGAATCGCCGTTGGGAGTTCCCCCAGAAATAATCGGGGC
>JBFFZG010000103.1:0-14677 GCA_041568735.1 Promineifilaceae bacterium (SeqCode) | reverse complement strand
GGCACTGCTCGACCATTTTCTGGGTGACGAGGCGGCCTGAGCCGCGGAGTGCGGGATGATTTATACGGTTACGCTGAACCCGGCGGTCGACCGGGAATACACGGTGGAGGCCATCGCCTTCGACACGGTGCTGCGGGCCGGCGAAGTTCGGGTCGACGCCGGCGGTAAGGGCTTCAACGTGGCCCGCATGCTGGCCAACCTGAATACCCCGAGCACCGCCCTGGGGTTTGTGGCCGGCCGGAGCGGGGAGCTGCTCCGGGACCGGCTGGAGGCGCGCGGGATTCAAACGGATTTTGTCGTCGTGGCCGGGGAAACGCGCACTAATGTCAGCGTCGTCACCCAGGCCGGAGGCCGATATCTCAAGGTCAACGAGCCCGGTCCGACGATCGCGCCGGCCGACCTGGAGGGGCTGCTGGCGCAGGTCGGCCGGCTGGCCCGGGAGGGGGACTGGTGGGTGCTGGCCGGCAGCCTGCCCCCGGGCGTTCCGGAGGGGATCTACGCCGACCTGACGGCCGCCATCCAGGGGCGGGGCGGCCGGGTCATTCTCGATGGCAGCGGCGAAGCCCTGCGGCTGGGCTGCCGGACGCGGCCGTTCCTGGCCAAGCCCAATGCCTTCGAAGCAGCCCAGATGACCGGCCGGCCGGCCGGTGAGGCGGCCAATCCGGCCGCCATGCTGGTCGAAATTGAAGCGGCCGGGGTCGCCCACGCGGTCATTTCCCTGGGGGCGGCCGGGGCCCTGTGCCGGGACGGCGGCGCGATCAGCCAGGTGTGGCCGCCGCCGGTCGTCGAGAAAAATCCGATAGGGGCCGGCGACGCCATGGTTGGCGGCCTGGTCTGGGCGCTTTCCCGGGAGCGGCCGCTGCTGGAAGCGGTCCGCTGGGGGGTCGCCTGTGGGGCGGCGGCGGCGGCTCTCGAAGGAACCGCCTTCGGCACGCGGTCCCAGATTGAAGCGCTTCTGGCGCAGACTCGGGTGGAGGAACTGGCCGCCTGAGGGGATTTTGCTACCCGGCAGCCAGGTAATTGAAACATTGGATCTGGAGATAGACGATGTCACTAGCGGTACGAGAAGAAAAGGGAATTGAAGCGCCGGCCGGGCGGGTTTTCACCGGCGCGGTGGCCGCCATCAGCGCTCTTGAAGGCAAAATCGAGGAGAAGGACGGCAGCAGCGGGCGCATTAAGGCCAAATTCGACAAGAAAATTCTGGGCAAGGTGCTGGGTCAGCGCACCCAGGTCGAGCTGGCGATCACCGGCAGCGGCGGCGAGGCAAGCCAGGTCGTGCTGGTGGCAACGCCGCTCGATGCCGTGGGCCGGCCCCTGTTGTTTGGCGAGCGCAAAGGGGTGACCCGCACGGTCATCACCTGGTTCTGGGCCCACCTCGAGCACCAGCTGAAAAACACGGCCTGAGAGGGGGAAACGAAACGGCCACACCCGGCTCCATTGAGCCCGGATGCGGCCGGATCAGGCGGGCGATCTACGCCGGAGGCCCGTTTGGGTGCGGCGGTGATTATTTTTCCAGCTCGATGGCCAGGGCGACCGCTTCCCCACCGCCCAGGCAGAGGGAGGCGACCCCGCGGCGGCCGCCGCTGTCCTGCAGGGCGTGCAGGAGGGTGACGAGGACCCGGGCGCCGCTGGCGCCGACTGGATGGCCCAGGGCGATGGCGCCGCCGTTGACGTTGACCCTGTTCCAATCCCAGTTGTAGCCGTTCTGGCTCATTTCAGCCCCGTTGGCCAGCACCTGGGAGGCGAAGGCCTCGTTCAATTCGATCAGGTCGACGTCGTCGAGGGACCAGTCGAGCTTCTGCAGCAGGCGGGGCATGGCCTTGGCCGGAGCGGAGAAGATCCAGCGGGGTTCGACGGCCGCGTGGGTATAGCCGGCGATGCGGGCCAGCGGCTGCAGGCCCTGCCGCTCGGCTTCGGCGCGGCTCATGATGACGAGGGCGGCCGCGCCGTCGTTGAGCCCGGGCGCGTTGCCGGCCGTGACGACCCCATCCTGTTCGAAAGCCGGCCGCAGCCTGGCCAGGTCTTCCCGGCTGGTTTCCAGGGTGTAGCTGCCGTTCCCGTCAAAGTGGGCGCGAATCGGCTCGTCGATTTCGATGATGGTCGTCCCCTTGCGGCCGGCGATTTCAACCGGGGTGATTTCTCGTTTGAATTTGCCGGAAGCTGTCGCCGCGGCTGCCCGCTCATGGCTGCGCAGGGCGAAGGCGTCGAGCTCTTCACGGGTGAGCTCGAATTTCCGGGCGATGTATTCGGCCGCGTTGCCCATGGCCCAGTCTTCAAAGCTGCACCAGAGCCCGTCGTGCTGGACAGAATCGACGAGCGTTTTATCGCCGAAGCGGAGCCCTTCGCGGGCGCCGGGAATCAGGTAGGGGCCGTTGCTCATGCTCTCCATGCCCCCGGCCACGTACACCTCGGCCTCGCCGGCGGCGATGCCGTTGGCAGCCATCATAACCGCCTTCAGCCCGGAGCCGCAGACCTTGTTGACGGCGGCTGCGCCGGTCGTGGGCGGCAGGCCGGCGCCGATGGCCGCCATGCGGGCCGGCGCCTGGCCGGCTCCGGCCGACACGACGTGGCCCATGATGACTTCATAAATTGAATTCGGGTCGACCCCGGCGCGTTCGACGGCCGCCCGCACTGCTCGCGCGCCGAGCTCGGTGACGCTGAGCGGGCTCAGGCCGCCCTGGAAGCGCCCCTGGGGAGTGCGGGCCGCGCTGACGATGACCGCTTCGCGGGAATTTCCGTTGTTGCTCATGGGATTCTCCTCTCGATTCGGGGCGGCGGCCGGCGGCCGGCCATCCCGCTGACATGCTTTTTTCAGGAACCAACCACGATGCGGGTAGCAGGACGATGGCGCCCTACCCGGCCGGGGATGACCCGCGCTTGCGCAGCAGGGTCAGCCCGTCGCCGATGGGCACCAGGCTGAGATCAAAGCGCTCGTCGTGGTGGAGGGCTTCGTTCAGGGCTCGGATAGCCAGGGTGTCTTTGTCCTGCTCGGCCGGGTCGATCACCCGGCCGCTCCAGAGCACGTTGTCGACGGCGATGAGGCCGCCGGGGCGAACCAGCTCGTGACACAGGTTGACATAATTAGAATAATTGCTTTTATCGGCGTCGATAAAGGCGAAATCAAAGGTGCCGGCATGGCCGCTGTCGATCAACCGCTGCAGGGATTCGACGGCCGGGCCGAGCCCGAGAGAGATCTTGTGAGCCACACCGGCCCGGGCCCAGAAGCGGCGGGCGACCCGGGTGAAGTCCGGGCTGACGTCGCAGCAGACGACCCGGCCGTCTTCGGGCAGGGCCAGGGCGACGGCCAGGCTGCTGTAGCCGGTGAAGGTGCCAACTTCGAGGGTTTTCTTCGCCCCGATCAGGCGGACGAGCAGGGCCATGAACTGCCCCTGGTCGGCCGAGATCTGCATGACGCTGTTTTCCAGAGCGGCCGTTTCCCGGCGCAGCGCCTGCAGCACGGCCGGCTCGCGGACGGAGACGGATGTCAGGTAGTCGTAGAGTGGTTCGTCGACGGCGATAATTCGTGAAGCCATGCGAATTGATTCCTCCAGGTTGATGATGGTTAAATCCAGGTCGGTTCCTGGTAGACGCCAAAGATCTCCTTGAGGGCGGTGGTAATTTCCCCCAGGGTGGCATAGGCCTTGACCGCGTCGAGCAGGTAGGGCATCGTGTTTTCCGTGCCGGCGGCCGCCTGCTGCAGGGCGCTGAGCGTTTCGCCCACCCGGACATTGTCCCGGGTCTGGCGCAGTTTTTCCAGGCGGGCGACCTGGCGATCGTACCCATCGGGGTCCATCTCCAGGATCGGGATGCGCAGCTCTTCGTCCGGATCGGCGTAGCCGTTGACCCCGACGATCACCCGTTCGTTCCGCTCGACTTCCTGCTGGTGCTGATAGGCGGCGTTGGCGATTTCCCGCTGGAAGAAGCCGTTTTCGATGGCGGGGATCACCCCGCCGAGCTCCTCGACCTGGCGCCAGTAGTCGTAAACCTGCCGCTCGATTTTGGCGGTCTGCGCCTCGACAAAATACGAGCCGCCCAGGGGGTCGATCGTGTTGGCGACCCCACTTTCCTCGAGGAGGACCTGCTGCGTGCGCAGGGCGACGGTCACCGCGTGTTCGCTGGGAAGGGCCAGGGCTTCGTCCATGCTGTTGGTGTGGAGCGATTGGGTGCCGCCGAGGACGGCCGCCAGCGCCTGCAGCGCCACGCGCACGATATTCACTTCGGGCTGCTGGGCGGTGAGAGAAACGCCGGCCGTCTGCGTGTGGAAGCGGCAGAGCCAGGAGCGGGGATTTTTCGCTCCGAACGATTCCTTCATTTCGCGGGCCCAGATGCGGCGGGCGGCGCGGAATTTGGCGATTTCCTCGAAGAAGTCGTTGTGGCAGTTGAAGAAGAAGCTCAATCGCGGCGCGAAATCGTCGATGTCGAGCCCGCGCCGCAGCCCCCAGCGGACGTATTCCAGCCCATCGCCGAGCGTGAAGGCCAGCTCCTGGGCGGCCGTACTGCCGGCCTCGCGAATGTGATAGCCGCTGATTGAAATGGTGTTCCAGAGGGGCAGGCGCTGGGCGCCGAATTCGATCGTATCGGTAACCAGCCGCATCGACGGCTCCGGCGGGTAAATATACTCCTTCTGGGCAATAAACTCCTTCAGGATGTCGTTCTGCAGGGTGCCGCGCAGCTTCTCCGGGGGAACGCCCTGCTTTTCGGCCGTGGCGATGTACATGGCCCAGATCCAGGGGGCGGGACTGTTGATCGTCATGCTGGTCGAGACCTTGTCGAGGGGAATGCCGTCGAGAAGGATCTCCATGTCGGCCAGGGAGCTGACGGCCACGCCGCAGTGGCCGAATTCCCCGAGCGCTTCCGGCGCGTCGGTGTCGTACCCCATCAGGGTGGCCAGATCAAAGGCGATTGAGAGCCCCATGTTGCCCTGCTCGAGCAGGTATTTAAAGCGGGCGTTGGTCTCTTCGGCCGTGCCAAAACCGGCAAACATGCGGGTCGTCCACGGCCGGCTCCGGTACATCGAGGCGTGCACCCCCCGGGTGTAGGGGTACTCCCCGGGATGGCCGAGGTCAGCCGCATAATCAAAGCCGGCCAGATCGAGCGGCGTATAGAGCCGGCTGATCTCCTCGCTGGATTGGGTGATAAAGCGCTCCCGCCGCTCCGGCAGCCGCTCGAGCGACTCGTTCAGCGTCGTTTCTTCCCAGCGAATAAGATCTTTCTGCAGATCGTCCAGTTTCTTGGGGTCGAACATGGGGTCCTCGTGTGGTGGGTAACGGTTAGAAGTGGAAATTTAAAAGTTAAAAGTTGAAAGATGAAAGTTGAAAGTGAAAGTTGTTGGATCGAGTGTGGAATCAAGATTTTGTCATTTAAAGGAACTCGCCTCCGGCCCGGGGGTCCTGGATCCGCTGGGTGCGGGTTTCGACGATGGCGAAGCCCTGCTTCAGGTAGTTGGGCAGGGCCGCCGGATGGTCGAGCGTATTGGTATGGACGAGGAGGCACTCCGGCCCGTCATCCCAGGCGCGGTGGATGGCCCAGCGGAGGAAATAGCCGCCGAGCCCCTGACCGATGAACTCGGGAATCAGGCCAAAGTAGGCCAGCTCGACGGCCGGCATGGCCCGCCGGTCGAGTTCGGCAAAGCCGGCCGGAACCCCATCCTGATAAAGGACAAACACGGCAACGGCCGGATCGTGAATGATGGCGGCCAGTTCGTCGTCGCTCATCTGCCGCCGCAGAAACCAGAGGTAATCCCGGCCGACCGTGTTGTAAAGGTAGCGGTAAAACGAGACGGTCGGCCGGCGGGCCTCGACGACGGTCGCGCCGGCCGGCGAGCTGCCCGGTCCGGCCGGCGGCCGGGCGACCATCTGCAGGTAGGTCGTCTCGATGGTCAGTATCCCATTCCGGGTCGGCGGCGGGGCGAACATCAGGCAGCACCTGCCTGTGAGGGTGCCGCCGCCATTTCAACTCCGCCTTCTCCGGGGAGGGTCATGAGGGTCGTCTGCATCAAGGCGATCAATCGGGTTTCCCCGTCGGACTCGGCGACCACCTCGCCGCGGCAGACGGTCAGCGTCCGGCCGGCGCGGACGACCTCGCCGCGGGCGATGAAGCGTTCGCCAACGGCCGGAGCGAGCAGGTTGACTTTGAATTCGACAGTCAGCAGCCGGGCATTTTCGCCGGCGGCCGTATAGGCCGCCCCACCGCAGGCGCTGTCCACGGCGGTAGTGATGATGCCGGCGTGCATGAAGTGATCGTGCTGGCAGAGGGCCGGATTAAACGGAAAGGTCAATTCGACCAGCCCGGGTTCGACCCGGGTGATTGACGCGCCGATCGTTTCCATGGCTGTCTGCTGATTCAGAACGGCTTCGATGCGTTCCTGCAGGGTAGTCATCGCTTATCGTCCCAGGGCGTGATATTCCCGGTTGGGCATCAGCCCGCTGGCCGAAGCCAGCCGGTTGGTGAAATTAAACATGGCGGCCGTTTCGATGATGTCGAAAATACCCTCGTCAGAAAAACCGAGGGAGCGGAGGTAGTCGACATCTTCCTCGCTGCACTCGACCGGGGCGGCCGTGATTTTAACGGCATAGTCGAGCATCGCCACCTGCCGCTCGTCGAGCCCCGCCCGACGGTAGTCGAGCGTGATGCGATCGCCGAGGATCGGGTCGCCCAGCTTCTGCCGCAGCTCGGCCCCGTGGGCGATCAGGCAGTAGAGGCACTGGTTTTCGGCCGAAACAGCCAGGCAGATCATCTCCCGTTCGGCTTCGGTCAGCTCTGAAGGACCCTGCATGATCGCCCGAAAGTGATCGAACCAGGGGCGAAAGTGGGCCGGCCGGATCGTGTAGCCGAGGAAGACATTCGGCACAAAACCCAGCACCTCCCGGGCTTTGGCGAACAATTTTCGCATCCCTTCATCGTCGACGGCTTCCCCCGGCATTTCCAGCCAGGTGAAGCGTTCATTCTGCTGTAAGTTAACGCTCATGATTCTTGAGTACCTGTTTTTTTCTCATCTTAACCATTTTTTAACCGGTCATGGTACCAATCGCATACTTATTTTTTTTTGCGAAAGTGCTACGCTGTCTCTACCGTTTGAGTCAGGCGGTGCGATTGGTGGGGAAAGGAGCGCTGTGCTTCTCCTGATCCATCGCGGAATTTATCCATTTTTATTCTATCGAGTCCGATTTGCCACAATGTTGCCTGTCATCACAGCAACTCAAATTGAGGAAAGCGATGATCCATCAAACCACGATCAAAAAATTGAAAGCCCTGTTCTGGCCGCTGGTGCTAATTCTCGTTATTGCCCAGACGGCGTACGCCATCGGTATCACTGTCGATGGCGTGCGCGAATCGGCCTGGGATGGCAACCCGGACCAGACCCCGGGTAAAAGTCTGGATGCCAATGAAGGCGCAATTGACGACGGCAGTGATATCAAGGTGTTCGAGTGGACCAATGATCCGACGTACCTGTATTTAGGCTTTGAAACCTATACAAACACCATCTGGAGCAGCTTCCTGGGCACCCGGCTGGATTTCTGCCTCAATACCGACAAAGATACGAACACCGGATTCTCTTATCCCAACTGCAATGGGATGACCGGCATCGACCGGTTCATTCGGATCACGCCGGGCACTGGAAATAATTTGACCGTGCAGATTTACGATGGAAACCAGACGTTAATTCCGACGGCGACCGTTTCCGGCATGTACAGTGGAGCGTACTCCGAAGTCAGCATTGACCTGGCCTCCTTGGGGATGACCAGCGCTTCAGTTTGCGATGGTACGATTGATGGGGTTATCTACTTTGACGGCGGCACGACCAACCCGGATGACAACACGCCGGACAGCGGCTTCATGCCGTTTACCTGCGGGTCACCATCGGCCGTTACGCTGCAAAATTCGACGGCCGGGGATCCGCTCGCGAACCCACTCAACCTGTTGTGGAGCGCCGTGCTCAGCCTGGCTGCCGCCTCCGGGATCATTCTGGTTCGGAGGCGTTTTAAGAAGATTCCGGCCTAAATTTTTAAAGTTCACCCTGCAGCCGGTGGATGGGTTTCCGTCCGCCGGCTTTTTTGTTTGGTTGGGTCTAGTCGACCGTTTGAAACAGCTGCTCGGCGGCCGTATATGGATCCAGTTCGCGCAGGGCGACCGCCTCGACGATTTTCGATTCCTGATGAGACGACACGACGGCGCGGAAGCGGGCCATGAACTGGTCCAACAAAAAGTTTTCTACTTCCCGCCGGCTGCGCTGTTTTTCTCGTTCAAACCACTGCCCGGTCTGCTCCAGGTGGGCGCGGTGCCGGTCGATCAGCTCGACCAGTTCGGGCACCCCGGTGCCATCCAGGGCCACGGTGCGGTGGACCGGAATGCGCCAGGCCTGGTCTTCCTGAGAAGCCAGGACTTCCGGGGTTTTCATCATCCGGCCGTGATGGCGGGTCCCGCCGGTCGGACCGAGCTGCAGCATGGCCTGAAGGGAGTTGGCCGTCCGCTCGGCGCCCGGCCGGTCGGCCTTGTTGACCACGAGAATGTCGGCGATTTCGAGGATGCCGGCCTTGATCGACTGCACATCATCACCCATCCCCGGCGCTTCGATGACCAGGGTCGTATGGGCGGCCGCGGCGATGTCGACTTCGGCCTGTCCGGCCCCGACCGTCTCGATCAAAATCGTGTCGTAGCCAGCGGCGTCGAGGATCAAGACCACGGCTGAGGTCGCCCGGGCCAGCCCGCCGAGACTGCCTCGCGAGGCCATGCTGCGTATAAAAACCCCGCGGTCGCCGGCGAGGTCGCGCATGCGCACCCGGTCGCCGAGGAGCGCCCCACCGGTGAACGGGCTGGAGGGATCGACGGCCACGATGGCCACCGTCTGGCCGGCCCGGCGCAGCGCCTTGGCCAGCTCCGTCACGAGGGAGCTTTTGCCCGAGCCCGGCGGGCCGGTGATGCCGATCACGTGGGCCCGGCCGGTGGCGGTATAAAGGGTGCGCACGGCCGCCCTGGCCGCGTCCTGGCTGTTTTCCACCCGCGTAATCAGGCGGGCCAGCGCGCGCACGCTTCCCCGGCGCGCCTCATCAATCAGGTCGTTTAATTCCATCGCAAGTTCATTCGGAGCCGGCCGCAATCGCCGTTCGACCGGCCGGACTCAGTGCCTCTCTCCCGGCTCCTGACCCCGAATCCTCCCCCAGATAAAATTCGTAATTTCTTCAATGCTGGCCCCCGGGCCGAAAATGCCGCTGACGCCGGTCGCCTGCATGTTTTCGACATCCTCGGGCGGAATGATGCCCCCGAGGAAAACCGGGATGTCGTCCAGTTCATTTTCCCGCATCAGGGTCATGATCCGCGGGACCAGCGCCTTGTGAGCGCCGGACAGAATGCTCAGGCCGACGGCGTCGACATCTTCCTGGAGGGCCGCCTCGACGATCATTTCCGGCGTCTGGCGCAGCCCGGTGTAAATCACCTCCATGCCGGCATCGCGCAGCGCCCGGGCGATCACCTTCGCCCCCCGGTCATGCCCGTCCAACCCCGGCTTGGCAATCAATATTCGCGGCTTCCGTTCTTCCATATCACCCATCACCCATCACTTTTCACTTTCAACTTTTGCCTTTCGACTTTCACCTTTTTACTTTTCCGCTCAAAGCGGCACTGCCTCGGCCGACAATTCCCGGTTGCTCTCCCACCAGGCCCGAATGCGGCCGCCCACTCGATGCCCGACGGCCGCTTCGATCGCCGGCAGCAGGGCCATCAGCTTCTCGAGATCGACCCCGGTCGACAGGTTGAGCTTATAGGCGAGCAGGGCGACATCCTCGGTGGCCAGGTTGCCGGCGGCGCCGGGGGCGAAGGGGCAGCCGCCCAGGCCGCCGATGCTGGCGTCGATGGTGCGCACCCCGGCCTGCACGGCCGCGGTCATATTGGCCAGCCCGAGCGCCTGCGTATCGTGCAGGTGGACCGCCAGCCGGTTGATATCGAGCCGTTTGCCGAGAGTTTCCATCAGCCGGCCGACTTCCAGCGGGCTGGCAAAGCCGATCGTATCGGCCACGGAAATTTCGTCGACGTCCCAGGACCAGACTTCTTCGGCCACGGCGATCGTGCGCTGCGGCGGCGTGTACCCTTCGAACGGGCAGACCCAGGCGGTCGAGAGATAGACGCGAACCCAGAGGCCGTCCTGCCGGGCGCGGCGGGCGAGCCGGCGGCCGGTTTCGATCGCTTCCTTGATCGTCATGCGGTTGTTGGCCCGGGCAAAGGACTCGGTGACGGTCATGGCGATGGCGATCCCGCGGCAGCCGGCGGCCAGCGCCCGATCGTACCCCCGATCGTTGAACACCAGGCCGGTGAAAAAATAGGGGGGCTGCGGGTAGCGGGCTATGGCCGCCTCCATGACCGCATCCGAATCGGCCATCTGGGGCACGGCCGAGGGGCGGACAAATGAGGCGGCTTCGATAAAGCGCAGGCCGGCATCCGCCAGGCCGTCGAGCAGGGCCAGTTTGGTGGCCGTCTCGACGACCCGCGCTTCATTTTGCAGCCCGTCACGCAGGCCGACTTCGCAAATCCGCAGTGTTTCCATAGGATTGAGCCGGGCTTGAACCCTACGCCTCTTCCGCCGGGGCGAGGCCGTATCCCAGCCCGCCCAGAGCCCGGGTGATCTCTTCGAGGATCAGCGGGTCGTCAATGGTGGCCGGCATTTTCCACTCGGAGCCGTCGGCGATCAACTTCATCGTGCCGCGCAGCACCTTGCCGGAGCGGGTTTTCGGCAGCCGTTTGACGACGACGCCAATCTTGTAAGAGACGACCGGTCCGATCTGTTCTCGCACCAGGCGGATCGTTTCGTTAATGATTTCCTGGGGCGGCCGCTCGACCCCCGCCTTGAGGACGATAAAGCCGACCGGCACTTCCCCTTTCAGCTCGTCCTTGACGCCGATGACCGCGCATTCGGCGACGTCCGGATGGGCAGCGATCACTCCTTCGATAGCCCCGGTTGACAGCCGGTGGCCGGCGACGTTGATGATGTCGTCGGTCCGGCTCATGATCCAGAGATAACCGTCGGCGTCTTTGTAGCCGGCGTCGGCCGTCAAATAATAGCCGGGGTGCTTGCCCAGATAAGAGTTGACATAACGGCTGTCGTTTTGCCAGAGGGTCATCAGCGTCCCCGGTGGGAGCGGCAGCTTGATGACGATATCCCCGATCTGATCGGCCGCCAGCGGTTCGCCGGTCAGGCCGTCGAGCACCTGCACATCGTAGCCCGGCACCGGCACGGTGGCCGACCCCGGTTTGACCGGCAGCCGTTCCACCCCGAGCAGGTTGGCCGACACCGGCCAGCCGGTTTCCGTCTGCCACCAGTGATCGACGACCGGCACGCCGAGCTGCTCTTCGGCCCAGAGCAGGGTGGCCGGATCGCAGCGCTCGCCGGCCAGGAAAAGGGCGCGAAAATGGCTCAGATCGTACGCTTTTAATAGACGCCCCTCCGGATCTTCCCGCTTGATGGCCCGGAAGGCGGTTGGCGCCGTAAAGAGGACGTCGACTTTGTGCTCGGCGATCACCCGCCAGAAAGCGCCGGCATCGGGTGTTCCGACCGGCTTCCCTTCGTAGAGAACCGTCGTGCAGCCGTGGAAGAGGGGGGCGTAGACGATGTAGGAATGGCCGACGACCCAGCCGACGTCGGAAGCGGCCCAGAAGACATCTCCGGGGTCCACACCGTATATGTGTTTCATGCTCCACTTGAGGGCGACGAGGTGGCCGCCGTTATCCCGCACCACTCCTTTAGGCACCCCGGTCGTGCCAGAAGTATAGAGAATGTAGAGGGGATCGGTTGCCTCGAGCGGCAGGCAGTCGACCGGATCGGCGTTGTCGATGGCCTCGACCCAATCGATGTCCCGGTCTTCAATCATGGGCGCCTCGCTCTGCGGCCGCTGGAAGATCAGGCAGCGGCGGGGCTTGTGCTCGGCCAGCTCGATGGCCCCGTCCAGCAGTGGTTTATATTCGACCACCCGCCCCGGCTCGATGCCGCAGGAGGCCGACAGAATCACGACCGGCCGGGCGTCGTCGATGCGGGTGGCCAGCTCTCTAGCGGCGAAGCCGCCAAAGACGACCGAGTGGATGGCGCCGATTCGCGCGCAGGCGAGCATGGCCATGACCGCCTCCGGAATCATCGGCATGTAGACGATAACCCGGTCTCCCTTCGCGACGCCGAGTTCGACGAGAACGCCGGCCAGCCGGGCCACCTCATCGCGCAGTTCGCGATAGGTGTAGGCGCGCCCGGTGCCGGTGACCGGGCTGTCGTAGATGAGTGCGGTCTGGGCGGCCCGGCCTTCGTCGAGATGGCGGTCGAGCGCGTTGTAGCAGCTGTTGATCTTTCCGCCGGGGAACCAGCGATAAAAGGGTGGATTGCTGTCGTCGAGAACGCGTTCGGGATCCTGAACCCAGTGGACGTCTTCGGCCGCTTCGGTCCAGAAGGCGTCCGGATCGGTCTGCCATTGGCGGTATAACGCTGCGTAGCTCATTTCGCCTCCTCCGAAACCGAGAATACCGGGCAGCCAGGGGTCAAATGGTGCCAAACCGGGGAAAAACCGGTGCGCGGCCGGCCCGTGCTCACTCCCAGCTGCGCTCATCCTTGATCGGCGGGCTGCCTTCCGGCAGCATGACCTCATCGACGATGGCGACCCGGACCCGGAATTTAATCGCTTCCCGGGCGGTTTCGCGAATGCGGGGGACGAGATCATTGAGATCGGCGCCGGCCTTCGGCAGGACATGAATCGCCAGGGCATCCCGGTGCTCCTCGCGGGTCACCAGGGCCTGGAAGCGGGCCACTTCGGGGAAGCGCTTCATCATGGCCGAGAGCTGGGCCGGGTGGAGAAACATCCCCCGCACCTTGGTGGCCGCGCCGATGCGCCCCTGCCAGCCGTTCAGTCGGCGGCTCTCCCGGCCGCAGGGACAGGGCTCCGGGTTGATCGAGGAAAGATCCCCGACGCCGAAGCGGATGATGGCGTAGTGGTCGGAGAGGAGCGTGGCCACGACCTCGCCGGTTTCCCCATCCGGCAGCGGCTCCCCGCTGTTGATATCGCAGATCTGCACGATGACATTGTCGGGGATGTGCCAGCCGGATTGTTCCCCGCATTCATAGCCCAGGTTGCCGCATTCGGCCGTGCCGTAGGCCTGGAAAACGGCCACGCCGCGCCTTTTCAGCTCCTGCCGCAGTGAATCCGGCAGGGGCTCCGCCAGGACGAGAGCATGCGAGAGTTTGAGCGCGAATCCCTGCTCTTCCGCCCGGTCGAGCAGGGCTTTGAGATAGCTGGGCAGACCGACGTAGCCGGTCACGCCGAAGGCGGCCATGGCTTCGATCTGCTGGTCCTGGTTGCCGATGCCGCCGGGCAGCACGACGCAGCCCATGGCGTCCAGACCGTAGTGGAACGAAAGGCCGGCCGGCGTCATGTGATAGCCAAACGCGTTGATGACCACTTCGCCGGAACGAAAACCGGCCGATTCCAGGGCGCTGGTCCAGCCGCCAAAACGGGACCCGGAAAGCCCTGGTTCATAGATCGGGCCGGGAGATTGGAAGACGGCGGCCAGGTCGGAGATGGGAATGGCCAGCATGCCCCCGAAGGGGGGATCCTGCCGCTGCAGCTCCATCAAATCATCCTTGCGCAGGACGGGCAATTTGGCCAGATCCTCCACCGCTTGCAGATCGTCGGGCGTCAGTCCGGCCGCCTGGAGCCGGCCGGTGAAGCCCGGGGCGCTGTCATAGAAATGGGCTATCAATTCTGCAATCTCGAGGGTCATGTTACCTGCCTGTACTGTGCGATCCTTTTTTCCTGGTCCTATTGTACACGAATTGCCGTGGGATCGTGGGGCCGACGGCTACGCTTCCAGCAGGTGGCGGGCGATCACCATGCGCAGAATTTCGCTCGTCCCTTCGCCAATCGACATCAGCCGGGTATCCCGGTACATCCGCTCCACTTCGAATTCCCGACTGTAGCCGTATCCGCCGTGGATTTGAATGGCGTTGCGGCAGACCCGCTCGCTCATTTCGGTGGCGAACAATTTGGCCATGCCGGCTTCGCTGGCGTAGGGACGCCCCTGGTCTTTCAGCCAGGCGGCCCAGTAAAGCATGTGGCGGGCGGCCTGAATTTCCGTGGCCATGTCGGCCAGCATGAAGGCGACGGCCTGGTGCTGGCCGATCGGTTTGCCGAATGTCTCGCGCTCTTTGGCGTACTGGAGCGCCCGTTCGTAAGCGGCCTGCGCCAGTCCCAGTGAAAGGGAGCCGATGCTGATGCGCCCCTTGGTCAGGGTAGCCAGGGTCTGGGCCAGCCCTTTCCCCCGCTCCCCGATCAGGTGATCGGCCGGCACCCGCACATTTTCAAACGTGACGGCGTGGGTTGGGGAGCCGTTGAGCCCCATCTTTTTCTCCGGCGGCCCGATGATGACGCCGGCCGCCTCCGTCGGGATCAAGATCATGCTGAAGGCGCGGCTCCCGTCGTCGTCCTCCGTCCGGCAGAGGGCGATAATCGTCTGGGCGATGCCGGCGTTGGTCGCCCACATTTTCGCCCCGTTGATCACCCAGGCATCCCCTTCGAGCCGGGCCGCAGTCGTGATGCCGCGCAGATCAGAGCCGGCTCCCGGTTCGGTCAGGGAAAGGCAGCCGAGGCCTTCCTTTCCACTCACCAGACCCGGGAGCCACTGCTGCTTTTGCGCTTCCGTGCCATAGGCGACT
>JBFFZG010000102.1:0-14735 GCA_041568735.1 Promineifilaceae bacterium (SeqCode) | reverse complement strand
GCGCCGCCCGGCCGGCCGGCGCAGCCCTACCGGGTGGTGGCCTACGATTTCGGCATCAAGCGCAACATTTTGCGGCTGCTCACCGCCTTTGGCTGCGCCGTCCAGGTGGTCCCGGCCGATACGCCGGCTGAGGCCGTGCTGGCCCTCGAGCCCGACGGCATCTTCCTCTCCAACGGCCCGGGCGATCCGGCCGCCTGCACCGCCGCCATTGACAACGTGCGGCGGCTCCTCGGCCAGAAGCCGATCTTCGGCATCTGCCTGGGCCACCAGATCATGTCCCTGGCCCTCGGGGCCACGACCTACAAGCTCAAGTTCGGCCACCGCGGCGGGAATCAGCCGGTTCAGGTGCTCGCGAGCGGAGCGGTGCAGATCTCCAGCCACAATCACGGCTTCGCCGTCGACGCCGGCACCCTGCCGGCGGGCGTGACCCTCTCCCATCTCAACCTGAACGACCGCTGCTGCGAGGGGATCGAAGCGCCGGGCTACCGGGCCTTTGCCGTGCAGTACCACCCGGAAAGCTCCCCGGGACCGCACGATTCCGATGAACTGTTCGCCAAATTCATGGCCCTCATGGCGGCCGAACGGGGAGAGTAAGCGATGCCGAAAAACAGCGCCATTCACACCATCCTCGTCATCGGCTCCGGCCCGATCGTCATCGGGCAGGGCTGCGAGTTCGATTACTCGGGCGTGCAGGCCTGCAAGGTCCTCCGCCGCGAGGGCTACCGCACCGTTCTCGTCAATTCCAATCCGGCGACCATTATGACCGACCCGGAGCTGGCCGATGCCACCTATGTCGAGCCGCTGACTGTGGAAATCCTGGAAAAAATCATCGAGGCGGAGCGGCCGGACGCCCTGCTGCCGACCGTCGGCGGGCAGACAGCCCTCAATCTGGCCCTCGACCTGGCCGCGGCCGGTGTGCTGGCGCGGTACGGGGTCGAATTGATCGGAGCCCGGCTGGAGTCCATTCAAATCGCCGAGGATCGGATCCGCTTTCAGGAGGCGATGACCGCGGCCGGCGTCCCGGTGCCGCGCGGGGAATATGCCCTCACGCTCGAGGATGCTCTCGAGATTGCCGGCCGCATCGGCTTTCCGGCGCTCATCCGGGCTTCCTACACCCTGGGCGGCACCGGCGGCGGGTTGGCCACCGACCTGGACGAGTTCCGCGCGGCCGTCCGCCATGGGCTTCGGGCCAGCCCGGTGGGGCAGGTGCTCATCGAGCGGTCGCTTATCGGCTGGAAGGAATACGAACTGGAGGTCATGCGCGACCGGGCCAACAATTTTGTCGTCGTCTGCTCGATCGAAAATATCGACGCCATGGGGGTGCACACGGGCGACAGCCTGACGGTCGCTCCGGCGCAGACCCTCACCGACCGGGAATACCAGCACCTGCGCGACCTGGCCAAAAAGGTCATGGAAACGGTTGGGGTGGAAACCGGCGGCAGCAATGTCCAGTTCGCCGTCAACGAGCGGACCGGCGAGGTGCTGACGATTGAGATGAACCCGCGGGTTTCCCGCTCGTCGGCGCTGGCCAGCAAGGCAACCGGCTTTCCCATCGCCAAGATCGCCGCCCTCCTGGCCGTCGGCTACACGCTCGACGAGATTCCCAACGACATCACCCGCACGACACCGGCCAGCTTTGAGCCGAGCATCGACTACACGGTGGTCAAGCTGCCCCGCTGGAATTTTGAAAAATTCGGGGGGAGCGATCCGCGCCTCGGACCGCAGATGAAAAGCGTGGGGGAGGTCATGGCCATCGGCCGGACTTTTGCCGAGGCGCTCAACAAGGCGATGCGCGGCCTCGACATCGGCTGGCCTGGCTTCAGCCGGCTGCTGGTCGACCCGGAGGCGCCCCCGGTGACGGCCGATCAGCTCGCCGTCCCCAGTGCCCGCCGGCTGGCCCTGGTCGCCGCCGCCCTGGTGCAGGGGATGCCCCAGGCGGCGATCAGCCGGGCCACCGGTTATGATCCCTGGTTTGTCGCCCAGATGGGGCGGATCATCGAGCTGGAAGGGACGATCACCGGCCGGCCGCTGGCCGATCTCACCCGGTCCGATTTTCTCCAGCTGAAAAAAATGGGCATCAGCGACCGGATGATCGCCCGGGCCACCGGCTGCGACGAGCTGGCGGTGCGGGCGGCCCGCCTGGCCCTCGGCGTGGCGGCCACTTTTTACCAGGTCGACACCTGCGCGGCCGAATTTGAAGCCCATACCCCCTACCTCTACTCGACCTACGAGCGGGGGGGCGATGCCCGGCCATCCGACCGGGCCAAAGTCATCATTCTCGGCGGCGGTCCCAACCGGATCGGGCAGGGGATTGAGTTCGACTACTGCTGTGTGCACGCCTGCTGGGCGTTGGCCGATCTCGGCTACGAGACGATCATGGTCAACTGCAATCCGGAAACGGTCAGCACCGACTACGACACGGCCGACCGGCTCTATTTCGAGCCGCTGACCCTGGAAGATGTCCTCAATATCGTCGATCTCGAAAAGCCGGAGGGGGTCATCGTTCAATTCGGGGGCCAGACGCCGATCAACCTGGCGGCCGGCCTGGCCGCGGCGGGCGTGCCGATCTGGGGAACCCCGGCCGAGGCGATCGCCCTGGCGGAAGACCGGGGGGCGTTCGGGGCGCTGCTGCGCCGTCTCGAGATTGACCATCCCCGCTGGGGCATCACACGCGACCGGGAAGAAGGGCTGGCCATCGCCCGGGAGATCGGCTACCCGGTCCTGATCCGGCCGTCCTTCGTCCTCGGCGGCCGCGCCATGGCCATCGCCTACGACGACGACTCGTTCCGCCGCTATTTCGACGAG
Source organism: Promineifilaceae bacterium (SeqCode) (assembly GCA_041568735.1). Lineage (GTDB taxonomy): Bacteria > Chloroflexota > Anaerolineae > Promineifilales > Promineifilaceae > WTJY01. The sequence goes on along the minus strand of JBFFZG010000102.1, from coordinate 11,930 downwards.
GCGGTCGGCGTCGAAACCGGGGTGGCCGATAACGTGGTCCTGATCGACCAGTTCATCGAGGATGCGATCGAGGTCGATATCGACGCCATTTCCGACGGGGAGCAGGTCGTCCTGGCCGGAGTGATGCAGCACATCGAGGAAGCCGGCATTCATTCGGGGGACAGCGCCTGCGTGCTGCCCCCCTACAAGGTCGGCATGTATCACATCTCGATGATGCGCGATGCCGTGCGCCAATTGGGGCGCGCGCTGCAGGTGAAGGGGCTCCTCAATGTTCAGTTTGCCATCAAAGACGATGTAGCCTATGTGCTCGAGGTCAACCCGCGGGCCAGCCGCACCGTCCCCTTTGTCAGCAAGGCGACTGGCCGGCCGATCGCCCGGATCGCCGCCCAGGTCCAGGCCGGGAAGACGCTGGCCGAGCTGGATTTTACGAAGGAGCCGGCCGTCGACGGCTTTTTTGTCAAGGAAGTGGTCCTGCCGTTCGACAAGCTGCCCGGCGCCGACACCCGGCTCGGCCCGGAGATGAAATCGACCGGCGAGGTGATGGGGCACGCCGGCCATTTCGGCCACGCCTTCCTGAAAGCGCAGCTGGCGGCCGGCACCATGCTGCCGACGAGCGGCGGGGTCCTGATCACCGTCAACGACTTCGACAAATCGGCCGCCATGCGGCTCGGCCGGACCTTAAAAGGGATGGGGTTCGCCATCTTCGCCACGGAAGGGACGGCCGCCGCCCTGGCCAAAGCCGGGGTCGAAGCCGCCGTGGTGGCCAAGGCCAACCGGGGGCTGCACGACACGGTGGCCATCATCGAGAGCGGGGAAGTGCAGATGGTCATCAACACTCCTTTGGGGCAGGGGACGCACACCGACCAGGAGGCGATGCGCGCGGCGGCGATCCGCCACAAGATCCCGCTGCTCTCGACCCTTTCGGCCGCACAGGCGGCCGTCAACGGCATCGACCTGCTGCGGCGCAAGGCGCTGAGCGTGCGCAGTCTCCAGCGGCATCACGCCCCGGAGTATGCCATCTCGACTGTTGTATGTTCGGGGAGGGAAAGGGAAACGGCCGGGGTGATCACCCCGGCCGCGCGATTAATCCTTGAATTTGGGAACATCGGGGCCGATGATCCCTTCAAAAATCGAGACGATTTCTCGTTCTTCGGCGTGGCGTTTCAGCGATTTCTTGGAAAAAACCAGGTCCTCGTTGACCATGACTTCGAAAACGCCCCCACCACTGGGGATTAATTTCAGATCTTCGATAACGTGCTGATAATCAGCCAGAAGTTCATCCGTCACACGGACGGCGCGCGGCAGGTAGTTTCAAGCAGCGCAGTATTCGATTGAAACCGTGTATTTCGATTCCATAAGTGGTCTCTCCTTGATGGTTTCTCCCCAATTTAGCATCGGGCAGTTAGATTTATATCAAGATGGGATTTTAGGCGGGTGACCCGGCCGGTCAAGCGGCGCAGATCAAATGCCTATGCGATCAGGTTTGGGGGATCAGAAAGTCGTCATCCGCCAGCAGGTTCAGGAGCTCCTGCCATTCCGCCTCCGGCATGCTGTAGGTGTGCTCAGCGGCCGGGAACTCGCGCCGGGCCACCTCTTCCCGGTAGCGGATAAGCGCCTCGGTCATGATCTGGCCGGCTTCGGCGAAGCGCCGGACAAATTTTGGCTGAAAATTGTCGAAAATGCCCATCGCGTCGTGGAAGACGAGGACCTGGCCGTCGCAGGCCGCGCTGGCGCCGATGCCGATTGTGGGAATGGCCAGCTTGTGGGAGATCATGGCGGCCACCGGCTCCGGCACGCTTTCCAGGACGATGGCGAAGCAGCCGGCTTCCTGCAGGGCCAGGGCGCTGTGCAGGAGCTGGTAAGCCGCCTCGGCCGTGCGTCCCTGCACCCGGAAACCGCCGAGCTGGGAGACCGTCTGAGGGGTCAGCCCGATGTGGCCCATGACGGGAATGCCGGCCTGGACAATGGCCGCGATCGTCGGGGCCATGTGCTCCCCTCCTTCCAGTTTGACGGCATCCATTCCCCCTTCTTTCAAAAAGCGGCCGGCATTGGCCAATGCCTCCTTGATGTCGACATTGAAGGACATGAAGGGCATATCGCCGATCAGGAAGGGCCGTGATGCTCCCCGGGCCACCGCCCGGCAGTGGTGGAGCGCTTCGTCCATGGTCAGGGAAACGGTTGATTCCCGCCCCAGGACCACCATATTGACCGAATCACCGACGAGGATGGCGTCGATCTCCGCCCGCTCCACCAGCCTGGCTGAGGTGTAATCGTAGGCGGTCATGACGGTGATCGGCTCCCCTTTTTCTTTTCTGGCCCGCCAGGCCAGACTGGTGAATTTTGGCGGCCGGCTCGCTTTCGACGTACTCATGGCTTCTCTCTCTTTAGTCCTATTTTCCTAATGCTTTCCCGGTCGGGCCGGGTTGATAATTTACGTAAGAATACGGATAACCGGGCCAGAGGATGACCGGTACTATTGGACCAGGGTCGGCGAAGAACTTCCGGCCTGCTCCATATTATAAATGAAACCCCGTAAGCGATAAGTTGAAATTGCCGCACCACCTGGTAAACCGCTCATGAACCTCCTGATCCTCCTCGCCTTCGCCGTTCTCCTGACCCTCACTTTTCTGCCCGGCCCCCGGCGCCAGATCGAAGAATAAGATCGCTCCCCCTGGGAGAACCCATGCCCCCTGTCTATTGACAATTTCAGGCGGCCCGGCTATCGTCTTTTCAGTCGACTGAACGCTGTCAAACCGCCATGATTGCCGCCATTATCGCCGATCACGCCGAAGATCGAGAAATCACCAGCCACATCCTGCGCACATCGGGCCTGCAGGTCACCTCTTTTAAGGAGCTGCCGCCGGCCTTAAAAGCGGCCGAGGAACGATCGTTTGACCTGGTCATCCTGAGCACCTACCACCTGCCGCACGGCCGCCGCCTGCTGGCCGGCCTGCGGCAGCATCTCGATGTGCCGGTCATCCTGGTCATCGAGCCGCTGACGGAAAGCCAGCACTGCGATTTTCTCGACAATGGGGCGGATCTGGTGCTGGAGCGGCCGGTTTCCTACCGCCTGCTCTCCCGCTATGCCCACATGCTCGTGCGTCGCACCAGCCACATATCTGTTGCGGTCATCTCCCCGATCATGACGGGTGACATCCTGCTCGACCCCAACAACCGCACGGTCCAGGTGGCCGGCGCCCGGCCGCAGCGGCTGACGCAGCTCGAATTTCGCCTGCTCTACGTGCTGATGACCAACTCCGGCCAGGTCATTCCGCTCGAAGAGCTGGTCGAGCTGGTCTGGGGCTACCAGGGCGATGGCAATCGGGACCTGGTTCGCGGTCTCGTGCGGCGGCTCCGGCGCAAAATTGAGCCCGACGATGGGAAGCCGGTCTACATTCACAATCTGCCCGGCGTCGGGTACCGGTTCCGGGGCGATTGATCGGCCCCGGTTGTATTGAAAAACCTTTGCCGCGGCCGCTCAGCTTAACCGCGGCCATTTTGTTCGCCATATCGCCGGCTGCGCGATAAACTTCTCGGGCGATTAAAAATTCGGAGACCTGGTGGAAACGATTTCTGCCAGGTCTTTTCCATGTGGAGAACCTCATGATTCTCAAACTGAAAGAAGCCCGGAGGGCCGCCAGAGCGCGATCGGCGACCTCCCGCAGCCAGCTGCGCAAGTCCATGATCCGCACCCTGATGATGCTCCTCGGCACGTTAATCGTCGCCCTTGCCTATGTCCTTTTTCAGGTCCCGTTCAATATCGCGGCCGGCGGCATCGGAGGGATCGCTCTGATCGTCAATCACTACACCGGCTTTCCGGTGGGTACGAGCTATTGGGTCCTCAATATTCCGATGATCATCCTTGGCTTTTTCGCCCTTGAACGGTGGCGGTTCGTCGGCAAGACCCTGATCGCGTCGACCCTTTTCGCCATTTTTACGGACGGCTTTAATCTATTTCTTCCCGACCTGTTTTCCCCCTATCCGATCACCGATAACATCCTCCTGGCGACGATTTACGGCGGTATTGTCGGCGGGCTGGGAGGGGGGCTGATCTACCGGGCGGGCGGCACGATGGGAGGCACCGGTGTGCTGGCGCGAGTGGTGCAGAAGCGAACCGGCATGCCGCTCAGCCAGGTCTACCTGATCGACGATGGGATCATTATCTTCCTGCTCGGTCTGGTGTTTGGCTGGGAAAACGCCCTGTTCGGACTGATGATGCTCTTTCTGAACGGCCTGGCTTCGGATTACGCTTTGGAAGGAGCCAGCAATACGCGCACGGTGACCATCGTGACGAAGCATCCCCAGGAGGTCAAAGAAGCGATCTTCTACCATCTCCACCGGGGAGTCAGCTACTGGGAGGTGATCGGCGGTTACAGCGGGGAGCGGCGCTACATGCTGCTGACGACGATCTACCGCTCGCAGCTGACTGAAGTGAAGGATGCCATCGGCTCGGCCGATCCGGACGCCTTCGTGACGATCGGCATCAGCCACCAGGCGCTGGGCGCCGGCTTCGTTCCGTTGAAAGCGCAGAAGAAAGGGCAGGAAAAAGCGGCCGGCTAGCGGCCGGGCCGATGCGGAACAAAAAAGGGGACACCCGGCCGGGTGTCCCCTCTCTTTTTATCAGGGTTATCTGATCTGCAGCAGGCGGTTAAGCCGCCGGGGTCTCCGCCTGTTTGCGCTGCATCCAGGCGATCTGGGCTTCGGACGGTACCTTGCTCAGGCTCAGGCTGATCCGCCCTTCTTCCACTTCGATCCGCAGAATGCGGACCAGCACCTGATCGCCGGTGTGTAGGGCATCCGAGGGATGGCCGCCGTGAACCAGGTTCATTTCGCTGATGTGGATGAGCCCGTCGATCCCTTCTTCCAGCTCGACAAAGGCGCCAAAATCGCGGATGTTGGTCACCTTTCCTTCGATCAGTTCGCCTTCGGGGTGCTGTTCGGCGAACTGCTTCAGGGGGCTGGGCAGCAGTGCCCGCCGGCTGAGGTTGACCCGCTCATTTTCCAGGTCGATCTCTTCGACCAATACCTCGACCTTCTCACCAACCGAAAAGACTTCCGACGGATGGCCGATGGAGGTCCAGGCGATCTGGGAGATGTGCAGCAGGCCGGTGATGTACCCCAGGTCGAGGAAGGCGCCGTATTTTTTGATGTTGACCACCGTGCCGATGACCTTCTCCCCTTTTTTGAGCTCGAGGAGCTGCTTCCGGGCCAGCTCTTTCTGTACGGCCGTGCCGGAGAGAACCAGCCGCCTGGCCGGGCGATCCATCTCTAAAATTTTAACTGGCAGGACCTGGCCGACGATGCGGGCCTGGGCCGAGGAAAGATCCCGCGCATCGCGCATGTGGCGCAGCTCGGGGACGTGGGAGTTGGGGACAAAGCCGCGGATGCGGCCGAATTCGACCAGCAGGCCGCCCTTGTTGTACCCGACCACTTCGAGCTCGATCAGCTCGTCTTTTTCCAGGGTTTCCGCCGCCCGCTCCCAATCGCGTTCGGCCAAAACGCGTTCGACAGAGACGATCAGATTATCATTGCCGACCGGGGAGTTCGTGATGTACACCGGAATTTCATCACCAACTGAGACGCTGGCCAGCCATTTGGGAGATAAAGCCTGGACTTCTTCGTGGGGGATGATGGCGTCTCGCTTGGAGCCGACATCGATATAGACAACATCGCCATCTTTATAAAGGACTTCCCCGGTCACAATTTCGCCCCGTTTCGGGTAGGGCGAATCGTACTGGTCGAGCATCTCGAGGAAGGATCCTTCCAGGTCGGTGTTGTCTGTTGATTCTAAAGGTTTGGTTTCCATAAACCTCCTTGTGGTTCGTGGTTTCATATCACCGGCAGTCCGGGCTGGCGGTGAGGGCGTTAGCAGGGCCCGATCCACCCGGCGGGAGCCAGCCGCCGGCCATGATCGAGCGCGCAGCATCCAGAAAACAGGCGATCAAAACACCCGTTCGTGCTGCGGATAATTTGTAAACTGATCAGGAACGCATTTGCACCGCATTGAGCAGAGAAGAAGGCCCCAAAACTCGCGAAAAAAGTGCATTACTAAACCCGCCTATCGTAATAGAGCCTCGAGGAAAAGAAAACAAATCTTATATGATGATTATGTGGGGAATGGGGAACGGGGGGCGGGGAACAGGGAACGGGGGATAGGAGTTGGGAGTTGGAGGGGAGAGGTGAAGAATCTCCGGCCCATAACTTTCGACTTTCGACCATTAACTTTCGACTCGGCACTCGGCACTCGGCACTCGGCACTCGGAACTCAGTACTCGAAACTCGGAACTAATAAAGATAGCCCTCGTCCAGCACCTGAATCGTGGCGCTGGTCTCGCCGAAGTTGAGCTTGACGAGCCACCATTTGCTGCGCATGCCGTTTGAGAAGACCTGGATCCGCACCTGGAGGGCCTGGGGCTCGTTAACCGTGACTCGAAAGGTGCCGAAGAACTTGTTCAGCCCCTTGTGGATCGCCTCGGCGAAGGAGGCGATGTACATTTCCTGGGTGGTCGGTTTGGGCTGGGTTTTGATGACAAACTTTTCGGCCGAGATCTTGTTTTCCGGCCGGGCATCGAGGAACTCCACCGTTAAAGCGGTATCTTTGGCCACGGTCATGGAGCGGTTGGTGGCGAAGATCGGAACCGTCCAGACCCACCCCGCCTCGGTTTTCTCCATGGTCATATGGCCGACCCGGGATTCGACAATTGGCTGGCCGGTGCGGCCGAGCACGTCGCGAATCTCATAATCCTCCATCGGGACCGCTTCAAAATTGAACCGCTTGTAGTAGCGGTTGGAGCGGTTGACCTGGTGGACCGTATCGCTCTGGGGGATGCGCACCACGTAGGCGACGTGGGTGGGGCTGCTTTCTAGAGGCACTGGAAAGATCTTAATGCCGCTGATGCGTGGGGAGATATTGCTGCTGATGATCTGCTCGAGCGTTTCCTTCGAACAGAGGGTGCGGTCGACGGGCGAGAGGGCGGCCGGCCGGTGGCGCAGCTCCCGATTTTCGTGCTCGCGAATGCCGTAAATGATCGTCCCCCCGGCCGAATTCGCCATGGCGGAGACATCCTTGGCGATCTCTTTTTCGCGGCCGTTCCCATGGCCATCGTACAGAGCCTCGGCCGATTTATATTCGAGGGTCAGGCTTTCCTCAATACCCTGTTCGATGTACCTTCGCAAGGTGGCCTGGGTCCATTCAACAGCCATGGCTTCGCTTCCAGCCGTCCTCCGTTTTAATCAGGAAACGCTCTCATCAACCGCGACGACGGTTTCTTCCTCGGCAGTGAGATAGGAAGGCGTGACCGCCTCACTGCCAGGAAGATAGAGACTAATCAGGATCTGACCGGGACTTGGGGCGACGGGCTCGTCGGTCGTGATCACCTGCATCTCCCCCTGTTCGGTAACCAGAAACAGCGGGAAGACCAGGTCGTCGAAATCGAGCCGGAACTGCTCGTAATCAAATCCCTCTGGAATAGCCAGGGGTTTGATTTCCGCCCCGTGGTCGAGATGTTTGGCCAGCTCGTTAAAGACCAGTTTTTCATCGAATAAAATCCGCCCGCGCAGGGTCGTGGCGGTCGTTTCGCCATCCCGCTTCTGAGTCACGGGGAGCTGGTAAACCTCTGACCGGGAAAACTCGTCCGAAAAATGGATCGAAGCCAGCGAGTTGACCTCGCTGTTGGAGGTGATGGCCAGCAGCCGGCCGATTCCGCTCAAATCGAGATCGGTGCTCGTCTGTTCGGAAAGGGCGTTTCCGTAGTAGGTCTCCAACTCGGCCTGGCGGGCGGACCGAATATGGCGGGGATTGGTATCGACGAGCAGGACGCGAAAGCCCTGGGCTTTGACCGCGGCCGCGAGCGTCCGACCGAGCGGATCGGCGCCGATAAAAAGGATCCCCTGCGGATTTTCCTCGGTGAGGCCGAGTGCGCGGGCGATGGGGCCGGAGGTCAGGCCGTAAAATATCACCGTGCCGACGATGACCAGGAAGGTCATCGAGGCCAGAAATTCGGCGTTTTCGTAGCCGAGCTGGGCCAGGTCAAAGGCGAAAATCGAGGCAACCGAGGCCGCCACAATCCCCCGGGGTGCCATCAGCGAGGCGAAAACGCGCTCTTTCCAGGTGAGCTCCGAAAAAGCCGAGGAGAGGAAGACGGTCAGCGGCCGGGCGATCACGATCAGGAAGGCGAGATACAGAATGCCCTGCCAGCTCGTGGCATTGATCAGGTTGGCGATCGGCACCCGGGCCGAGAGCAAAATGAAGAGCGCCCCAATCAGCAGGATCTGCAGATCTTCAGTGAATTCGACGATCCGGTCGACACGCACGTATTTCTGGTTGGCCAGCACCGCCCCCATGACCGTCGTCGCCAGCAGGCCGGATTCGGTCTGCAGGTTGTTGGACAGGGCGAAAACGCCGACGACAAACATCAGGGTAACCCCGTTCTGCAGGTAGTCGGGAAGCCAGTTGCGGCGAAGGACCTGGGTCAGGAAAAGGGCGGCCAGGATCCCAAGACCACCGCCGGCCACGATCGTCCGTAAGATCCCGAGGAAGATGCTCGTGCCGGCCTGGTCGATATGAGCCAGCTCGCCGTTCAGAATAGCTTCAAAGACCAGCACGGCAATAACCGCCCCGACCGGATCGATCAGGATCCCTTCCCATTTGAGGAGGGCGCCGATACGCGCTTTGGGCCGGACCTGGCGCAGAAGCGGGGTGACAACCGTCGGCCCGGTGACGATCAGGATCGCGCCGAGCAGGATGGCCAGGGTCAGATTGAGATCGAGGATGGCACTGGCCCCCCAGCCGGCCAGGATCCAGGTCAGGATCGCGCCGATTGTGATCAGGCGAATCGTCGTTGGCCCGATTTTTGGCAGTTCGCTGAGATGAAGGGTTAATCCGCCTTCGAAGAGGATGATGCCCACGGCCATGGAAACCAGCGGAAAGAGGGCGTCACCCAGCAGTTCATCCGGGTGCAAAAACCCGCTGATTGGCCCGGCCACGAAGCCAAAGAGCAGTAAAAATAGAATGGACGGCAGCTTCAGCCGCCAGGCCAGCCACTGGGCGCCAATCGCCAGGGTGATGATCACACCTACTTCAACCAGGAAATTTCCGTGCATTGATTCGCCTCAAAACATCCAGTTGTTCCAGCTGGCCGCCTCCGGCCGCTGGTCTTTCCAATCTGTATTTATATCGCTGAAAATTAAGTTCCGTCAATGATTCTTATAGACCACCGGATCGGATTCCAACGATTGCCAGGTAATATCCGGTCCGATCCGGCAGATCCGGCTCCCCAATGCCGCCGGGAAATTCGGCGATCAACCGCCTGAACAGGCACAGGCGCGCGGGCGAAAACCGGGAAAACCCGGCCTGGGGCAGAGAAATTTGTTAGAATTTTTCGGCAGACCGGCTCGACGAACTTTAACACAGCCGGTAATTCACCGCGAGTTCCGGCTGCTCGGCCAGGAGGAACCGATGTATTTTTACACGATCGACGATCGGACCGAAAAGGAGCTGGTGCCGGGCATCCGTGCGCGCACCTTCTGGGGGGAGAAAATGCTGTCGGCGGTGGTTGTCCTCGATCCCAACGCCATCTTGCCCGAACACAGCCATCCGCACGAACAGCACGGCCTGGTCGTTGCCGGCTCGTTAACCCTGACGATCGGGGGGGAGACCCGGGTGATCGGCCCGGGCGACCTCTACGTCATTCCCGGCGGCGTGGTGCACAGCGCTGTGAACGGTCCCGGTGAAACCCGGGTCGTCGATATCTTCGCCCCGGTCCGGGAAGAATACAAGTTTTAGCCGGGCGGCCGGATCTGACCGGCCGGCCCTGGGAGGGTGAACCATGGCGCTGCAGGATTTTATTCACCAGCTGGCCTGGAGCGATCTGCCGGACGCCGTCCAGAACCAGGCCCGGCGCTGCCTGCTCGATACGCTGGGGGCGGCCGCCGCCGGCCGGCAGACTGAAGCCTCGCGGATTGCGCATGTGGTAGCGGTCGACCTGATGGGGGGGACGGGCGGCCGGCTCTGGTTTGACGGCCGGGAGGTCTCGCCGGCCGGAGCCGCCCTGGCTAACGGCCTGACGACGGACGCCTTTGACATCCACGACGGCTACACGCTGACCAAGGGACACGCGGGCGCGGCCGTGGTTCCGGCCGCCCTGGCGGCGCCGGCCGCCCCTGGCTGGCGGCTGGCCGACCTGCTGACCGGCCTGGTCGTCGGCTATGAGATCGCCCTGCGGGCTGGCCGGGCCCTGCACGCCTCGGCCTGTGATTACCACACCTCGGGCGCCTGGAACGCCCTCGGCTGCGCGGCCCTGATGGCGCGCCATCTGGCCCTGACGGCCGAGCAGACCCGCCACGCGCTCGGCATCGCCGAATACTACGGTCCCCGTTCCCAGATGATGCGCTGCATCGACTTTCCGACGATGGTCAAGGACGGCAGCGGCTGGGGGGCGCATGCCGGGGTGACGGCCGCCTACCTGGCCCGGCGGGGCTTCACCGGGGCCCCGGCCCTGACTGTCGAACGGGAGCTGCCGGAGCTCTGGGCCGGCCTGGGGCGCGACTGGCTGATGCTCGACCAGTATTTCAAGCCGGATGCCGTCTGCCGCTGGGCCCAACCGGCGATCGCCGCGGCCCGCCGGCTGCGGCAGGAACACGCGTTCGATCCGGCCGCCATCGTCCAGGTTCGGGTCTTTTCCTTCTACGAAGCCACCCGGCTGGCCACCCGCCGCCCGCAGAACACCGAGGAGGCCCAGTACAGCCTGCCGTTTCCGCTGGCGGCCGCCCTGGTTCACGGCCGGCTGGGGGCGCCGGCGCTCACGGGAGACGGGCTGGGGGACCCGCTGGTGCTGGCCCTCAGCGAGCGGGTCGAATGTCTGGAGGAAGCGGCCTACAGCGCCCGCTTTCCGGCGGAGCGGCTGGCCCGCGTCGAACTGACGCTGGCCGACGGTCGGCAGCTGGCCGCCGGGCCGCTGGAGCCGATCTGGGAGGCCCATACGCCCCCTTCTGATGACGAGCTGCGGGAAAAATTTACCTGGATCACCGAGGGGCTGCTCCCGCCTGCCCGCCGGCTGCGTATGGTGGAATTGATCTGGGGGGATGCGGCCGCACCGGCTGCTGACCTGCTCGATCTGGTCGCCGGCCCACCGGCGGCCGGCTGACCCGGTTATTCGACGTCGAGGATGGTGTCGGTCCGCGTATCCCGGCGCACGGTCAGCCAGCGCCGGCAGCCATAGGCGTGGAACCAGCGCTCGGTGGCCGGCCCTTCCGGGTTGGCCCGCATGAAGGCCCGGTCGAGGTCTCGCTCATCCGGATCGGTCATGGCGTCCGGCACGACCGGTATCTCGCCGTAGAGGAATTCCTCGAGCGGCCGGGGTCCGCAGTGGGGGCAGGGGATGGTGAGGGACATGGGGGATTAGGGGAAAGTTGAAAGTCGAAAGTTGAAAGTTGAAAGTGGTCAGGTTTTTCCGATTATAGTCGGGATGATGAAAAGGGAAAATCAAGCATCAAGCGATTTCGCGTAGTCCCACTTAATGAGTTCAAAGAGTAAAGTGAAAAGTGAAAAGTCGAACGGGAGCAAACCTCCCGTTCAACCACCCCACTTTAAACTTTCGACTTTCCACTTTCCACTCACCCAGGCGTTCTCGGGGAAAAAAACAGCGCACGCGTGTAAAGCTGCCGTTCAATCACCCCCATTCGACTTTCCACTTTAAACTTTCCACTTCTTAGTGGGTTCCCGCCGACCCTCGATCGGCCAGGGTGCGGTCGCGGGCGAAGCGCTCCAGGGAAAAGGGGGCGATCAGCTCCGGGGTCTCGCCGGTGGCGATCAGCCGGGCCATCTGCTCGCCGCCGGCCGGGATGGCCTTGAAGCCCCAGGTGCCCCAGCCGGTTGTGATGTAGAAGCCGTCGACCCCGGTCTTACCCATGATGGGGGAGTAGTCGGGACT
>JBFFZG010000101.1:0-14750 GCA_041568735.1 Promineifilaceae bacterium (SeqCode) | reverse complement strand
GTCAGGCGGCCGATCTGCTCGAAGAGGTTAGCCGCCGCCATGGCCGCCCCCCGTGGAATCGAAAAACGGGGCGCCGGCCGGCCGAGCGACCGGGCGATGGCAGCCGTGAAGGCGGCCATTGGCAGGGAGCTTTCCCCGGCTACCTGGTAAATTTCCCCGATCGCCCCCTTTTCCAGGGCCAGCAGCATGCCGCGCACCCCATCTTCGACGAAGGTCGGGTGGCAGAAAGAACGGCCGCGGTCGATTAAAAAGAAGCGGCCGCTCTGAATCGCCCGAAACAGCCCCAAAACGTGGCGATCCCCGGGTCCGTAGAGAAACTCCGGCCGGACGATGACCAGCGGCACCCCGCGCTCGACATAGGTGAGCGCCTCTTTTTCGGCGATCGCCTTGCTTCGCTCGTAAGGGTTGGATGGGGCATAAGGGGCGGTTTCGTCCTGGGGCGGGCCGCCCGTCGGACCGAGCACGCCGGGGCTGGAGACGACCAGGATGCGGCGCACCCCGCCGGCGGCCGCCTCCTCGAGCACATGGCGCGTGCCCAGGACGTGCAGCCGGTAGTATTCCGCATCCGGGATGCCGAACGCCCCCAGCCGGCCGGCCGCGTGAACCAGCCAGTCGCAGCCGTTCAGGCAGCCGCGGAGAGATTCGGGCCGGGTGACATCTCCTTCGACCCAGGTGACGCCGGCCGGCGGAGGCGCCGGCCGGCCGCGGTTGGGCCGAATCAGGCCGATCACCTGGTGACCGGCCCGGGTCAGGGCGCAGGCCAGGGCGCCCCCGACAAAGCCGGTGCCGCCTGTCAGAAAGACCTTCATGGAGCGACCCCTACTCCTCGCGCTTCCGCTTTTTGGCGGCCCGTTCGGCTTCGATTCGGGCCTGGGCATCCGCCTGCCGGGCGGCGGCTTCTTCCGGGGAGACCTGGTAAGCCATCACCGGCCGGTAGACACACTGGCACTGCAGCCCCTGCGGGCAGCCGTCCAGGGGCAGGATCGGGGCGTCATCGGGGTGATAAATCTCGGCCGGATCGAGCGCCTGCACCAGGGGGCAGCGGTTGTCACCGGGAACGATCCAGATGCCGACGATCGACCCACCCGCTTTCATCCCCAGCCGGTAAGCCGCCAGGGTCTTTTCCGCGTAATCCGGCCGTTTGGCCATTCCTTTGTGGAAGTCGTTGAGCCAGTTGAAAGACATGGGGAAAGAGGAGTGGAAAGTGGAAAGATGAAAGTTTTGAGTACCGAGTTCTGAGTTCCGAGTTTATGAAGAACAGCCGGTTAAGGAAGGCACTTGACCGGGACCGAAGACAGATCACTGCTCACTGCTCACTGCTCACCGTTCCTCTCGCCACCCGCCGGTCGGGCTACCTTCAGGCCGACGCGGGTCAGGGTGGGGATATCGTGGAGCATGTTGGTGTACGAAGCATTGGCCAGGGGGCAGTGGCATTCGTGGGCGGCGATGCTGCGGCGGACTTCGGCGATTTGTTCGCCGAACCAGATTTTTTTGAAATCGTAATCGACATCGCGCAGGTTGCCCAGGTCGTCGGCCCGCACGCAGCAGGGCCAGACGGAGCCGTTCGCGTAGATCTGCGCGCTGGCCCAGCCGGCATAGCATTCGATGACCTGGTCCTGCTCGTCGAGAATGCGCTTGACCAGTTTGTAGTACTCGACCCGAAAGGCCTCGGTGATCTTCGCCACGCCGGTAAAACGCTTGCTCTCGATAAAAGTGATCAGCCGGTCGATCGCCCGGCCGTAGGCCTCGGGATCGGGGGTGATCGGCAGCCCGACCGTATCGAGCTCCACGCGGGGTTCGGCGATCTCGGTGATGAACTGGTCGGCCCGGGAGCGGCCCGCGTAGGCGATCAGCTCATCGACATGGTCGACATTAAACACGGAAATGACCGAGTGGATGCCGATCGCCAGGTTGGAAAATTCCGACCGCAGGGCCAGAAGCTGCTCCAGCCGCTCTTCAAATTTCTCAAAATTCCCCATGACCCCGCGAATGAAGTCGTGCCGCTCGCCGACGCCGTCGAGTGAGAGATTGATAATGACCTGGCTTTCCGGGCAGGCCTCGCAGATCGCCCGCACCCGGTCGGGAATCGAGTTCAGGATGCCGTTGGTGGGGATATTGATGATGCCCGGCCGGCAGTGCCGGTAGGCGAGTTTGGCCAGCTCGACGATGTGGGGATACATCAGCGGCTCCCCACCGCTGATCGTGAACCAGTAGGGAGCCTGCCCGAGTGAAGCCAGCGCCCGATCCCATTCTTTGAGAGTCAGCTCATTTTCCCGCTTCATCCAGATGTTGCAGGTCAGGCAGCGGGAGTTGCACTTGGGGGAGGGAGAAAGCGTCAGGTTCAGCGGCAGCATTTTCGGCCAGCCGAAACGGCGGTAGAGCTTGAAGAGCGGTACGCGGGCCAGGACGCCCAACATCGATTTCATGCGAAAATTCTCAATTCCCGTGGGGAGTCTGTTCGAGCTGTTTGGTCGAGGCGGCGATGTCCCAGACCGTATGACTGCGCTGTCGTTTGAAATCCCGACTGCCCAGCCAGCGGCCGTAGACTTCGAGCAGGGCGGCCGCCAATCCCCAGGCCAACCGCCTGGGCCGCCATTCCAGCCCCCGCAGATAGAGGGGCAGGATCTTTTTCCCCGACATGGTGCTGACCGCATAGCCGAGATCTCGCCTGAGCTGGAGATGGCCGGCGTGGATGCGGCGGCGCTGCTTCAAAAAATCGGCGACTGTTTCCGGCCCCTTGTTATAAACCACGGCCTCCGGGACATAGCGGACCCGGAAGCCCTGCCCCCGAATGATTGGCTCGACACTGGCTTCGTCGACGGCCGTGTGGTTGGGGATCCGCTCGAAAATGCGGCGGAAGGCGATCATTTCGCCCGCCTTGAACTGGCCGGCCAGGTTGATCTCGTGGTGCAGCCGCCACAACAGATGCACAATATATCCCATCATCGTGCCCGGATCGTTAACCGGCACCGGGTGGGCGCCGGTCATCCCGGTTTCGGGGTCGGCCAGGGGGCGCACCAGCCGCTCGAGCGTTTCCGGGGCCGGCAGGAGATCGGCGCTGCAGACCACCAGGAGATCGTGGCGGGCCTCCTGCATGAACCAGTTGATAGCGGAGGCCTTTCCTTCGCGGGTCGGCTGAACCAGCAGGCGGATGCGGCCGTCCCGGATGGCCCATTCGGCCGCGATCACCTCGGTCCGGTCGGTGCAGCCGCTGGCCACGACGAGGATCTCGTCGAGCACCACCTGGTCGAGCTTCTGCTCAAGCAGGTTGGCCAGGAGCCGGCCGATATTGGCCTCTTCATTATGGGCGGTGATCCCCACCGAGACGAACAATGCCATAGTCCGCCTATTATCGGCACTCCCGTTTCATTTGCCAATGGATCGCCGGTGGGGCAACGAACCGCTAATACTTCCACCGGCCAATTGCGGCCGGGCCACCACCCCCCGTTGGTCCTTTCCCGGGAGGCGGGTACACTACCGCCCTATGCTGCGCTTCCGCCAATTTCAGCTGTCAACCGGGCTGCAGGATGGGCTGATCATGACCGGATCGACCTTCCTGGCCGGCCTGCTCGACTACGGGACCAATGTGCTGGCCGGTCAACGGCTGCCCCCGACGCAGTACAGCCTCTTCATCGCCGTCATGGCGCTGCTCCAGCTCGCCCTCCACGTCACCAATGTCGGCCGCAACCTGGTCGCCTACCATTCGGCCGACATCGCCGCCCGTTCCGGCAACTTCCACGCCGCCGGCCGCTTCCTGCGCATCCAGTTTCGCCGGGCCGTTCGCCTCGGATTGGCCGCGGCGGCCGTGATGGCCATCACCAGCCCGCTGACCGCGCGCTGGCTCAGTTTTCCCTCCCCCTGGCCGGTGGCGGCCGGCGCCCTGGCCCTGCTGATCCTCTTCATCCGGCCGGTGACCGACGGCACCCTGCAGGGTATCCAGCAGTTTCTGGGGCTGGGCGCCGTCAATGTCCTGCAGGCAGCCCTGCGCATTCTCTTCACGCTGGCCTTCATCGCCTTCGGCTGGCAGGCTGCCGGGGCCATCCTCGGCCTGCCGGTGGCCATGTCCCTGGCCCTCCTGCTCGCCCTCTGGCTGCTCCGGCCCGTGTGGGGGGCGGCCGATCCGGCCCAGCCGCTGCCGACCCTGCGCAGCCGCTACTCCCTGGCCACCCTGTTCGGCCTGCTGGCTTTCGCCCTGATGGTCAACCTGGACGCGATCCTGGTCCAGCCCCGCTTTCCCGGCGCCACGGCCGGCAACTACGGCCCGCTCGTCACCCTGGGCAAAATCAATCTCTTCCTCCCGCTGGCCCTGGGCATGGTCATCTTTCCCAAGGCGATCGAACGGCGGCGCCAGGGGCGGTCCGGCCAGCTGCTGATCCTCGCCGCCCAGCTGGCCGCCCTGACCCCCGGCGTGGTCGTCACAGCCGCCTATTTTCTCTTTCCAGAAACGATCCTGGGACTCCTCTTTGGGTCGGCCTACGGCTCGCTGGGCAAGGTAATGGGACTCGTCGGCGTGGCGACCACCCTCTTCGCGCTGGCCTATCTCTGGCTGCAGTACGCCCTTTCCCTCGAACAAACCTGGTATCCGGCCCTGCTTTCTCTCGTGGTTCTGCTCCAGGCGGCCGGGATGCTCTGGTTCAGCCCTTCCCTCGTCCCGTTCGTTTGGATCATGATCGGCGCCGGTGCGGCCGCCAACCTCGGCGGCTTACTGCTCCTCCGCCGCTGAGGGCCACACCTGCCGCAGCACGCCTGCTTCCTGGGCTTCCAGGGGCGGCTCCCCTGTCTGGGCGATGAGCCGTGCCAGCAGGGGAAAACCGTACGGATCGCGCCCGCTGGCGATCAGAGCGTCCACCGGATCCTCCGGCAGAGCGGCGGGGTCGAGCCGATCGAGGCGGGCCGGCCGGCCGGCCGCGCACACCTCCGCCCGCGGCAGCAGGTCGGAGACCAGGGACTGCCGCGGGGGGATCAGCCCCTGCACGAGCGAGTTGACCGTGGCCACCGGCAGGTGCATCCGGCGCAGCCAGGCCCCCAGACGGCGAATCCAGGGACTTTCCAGCCGTTTGACCAGCGTCAGCGGTTTGGGGAAGGCCAGCACCTCACCGGCCGCCGTCAGAACGACCAGGTCGTGCCCCAGCCAGGCCGGGTCGGGCTGTTCGGCCAGGGCCGCCAGTACGGCGGCCGAAATCACCGGCCGGTGGGGATGGGTCAGCAGGCGGACCCGGTCCCCCTGGTCGACGATCCCTCCCGCCTGCACGAGCACGGCTCGATGACGGAGAAACAGCCAGCGCAGCAGCGGCTCGACGATGTTGTTGTAGAGGACAAATGGGGAGCGCTGCACGAGCGGGGAGACGATCACCTCGGCGTAGGCCGGCCCCGGCTGAACGGAAACGGCGAAGCCCAGCCGGCCCAGCCCCTCATCGTAGACCACCGCCTGCCGCACCGGCCGGGGCGTGCCGTGCCGGTCGACCCGTATCCGCAGGTCGGCCGGCCGGTCGAGCCGCTCGACCTGGAACCAGGCCAGCATCGGCAGCGGAATCGGGCTTTCCACGGCGACAATCCCGTGCAGATCGTAGGTAAAATTTGGCCGTTCGTGGGCGACCAGATCCCGGGTCCAGATCCAGCGATCGGACAGGAGATAGCGCACGGCCGCGGTCACGACGATAGCCAGGATATTGGCCGGCAGCAGCCCGACGCCCGCCCAATCGATTAACACGGCCAGGATGGGCAGCCGCAGCAGAAAGAGAAAGAGCTGGTTGATGGCGAAATAGCGGCCGAAGCGCCGGTCGGCTTCGGCATCCCCGTGAAAGACAAAGCGGAGATTACCCCAGAAAGTCCAGAGGTCGCTGATTTCCGTCGCCGCCGCGGCCGCCAGCAGCGGGTGCAGCCCGGCGGCCGCGGCCAGTCCGAGAAAAATGAGGTTGTTCAGGAAAAAACTGGCGGCCGCCACGGCCAGATAGCGCCCCATCGGCCGCTGGTGGGCCGTCAGGCGCAAATGCCACAGGTGGCGAAAAAAGCGGATCCCCTCCCGCACGTTGGCCTTGCT
Source organism: Promineifilaceae bacterium (SeqCode) (assembly GCA_041568735.1). GTDB lineage: Bacteria > Chloroflexota > Anaerolineae > Promineifilales > Promineifilaceae > WTJY01. The sequence goes on along the minus strand of JBFFZG010000101.1, from coordinate 8,710 downwards.
CTCGCCGGCCCCCCGCTCCCCGAAATCGAAGAGAAGCTCGGTGATCCGCATGTGGGGACAGCGGACCAGGATTTCCAGCAGGATTTTAAAACCCTCCGGGGCCAGCCGCTCCAGATTCACGCGCTCCCGGCGCACGAGGAAAAAACCGGTCAGCGGATCGGAGACGTCCTTCAGGGAGCGCGGGAATAGGGCGCGGGCCAGGATCGTCAGGCTCTGGGAGGTCACCGTCCGGTAAAAGCTCAATCCCTGCGGCCCCAGAGCACTGGCCCGGCGGCTGGCGACGACCATATCGGCGTCGACTTTCCGCGCCGTGTCGAGCAGCTGCGGAATCAGCTCCGGCGGGTGCTGCAGATCCCCATCCATGACGCAGGCCCAGCTGCCCCGCATGGCGGCCAGCCCTTCGACCACGGCCCCGCTCAGCCCGTTGCGCCGTTCGACCGGCCGGGCAATGAGCCGAATCGGAAACGAGGCCTGCCCCGCAGCCGTCCGGATCACCTCCGGGGTTCGATCCACGCTGTCGTCGACGAAGAGGAGCTCAAAGGCAAGCCCGCGCATCGCTCGCCCTACCCGGCTGACCAGCGGCTCGATATTCCCGGATTCGTTCATCGTGGGCACGATCACGGTGACGAGCGGCCCATTTTCCTCCTCGACTGCCATGGGCCGCAACTTTAACTGGTTCAAGAACCCCCGTCAATCGCCGCCGGACCGGCCGGCCGGCGGTTGAACGAGAGGCGTCCCGGCGCTAAAATCAGCCGGTTCCTGTCGGGATCACCGGCTGATTTCACGCCGGATTTTCATTCGAAGGTGAACCCTGTCCCGGATCCGGACCCCTTCCGACCTATTGGACCTGATTCTTCCCGGAAAACCCCTTGACGATCCCAACTCGCCGCCCATCCAACCCCCTTTGCCCGGCCGCAGGGAGCCGTTCCGCCTGATGAAGCGCCTGCCGCCGATCGGCTTCTGGCTCCTGATGGCCGCGATTCTGCTGCTGGCCGCGACCATCCTGACCGATGCCCTGCCCCTGCTGCGCGGACCGGCCCCCGAAACGCCGGAATGGTACTGGCCCTACCGGCTGCGGCCGGCGGCCCGCTGGGGTCCGGCCCTGCTCGCCGGCGGCGCGCTGCTGTGGCTGAGCGCCTTCTGGCTCGGCCGCTCCTGGGGCCGGCGGGCAGCCATCGCTATCCTGATCGGCTGGGCCTGCCTGCACCTCGTGCTGCAGCTGGCCATCATGGCCGCGGATCCAGACGGCTGGCAGCCAGAGCCGATCAACCGGACGCTGGCCATTCTCAACAACGGCTACTTCCAGCCGGCCGTGGCCCATCCCGATCTCGACGCCCTGCTGCGCCGGTATCCGGCCGCCATGCCGGCCTTCGAATCGGAGCACGCCCGCACCCACCCGCCGGGACTGATCGTGCAGAACTGGCTGCTGATCCGTTTCTTTGAGCACCTGCCGTCCCTGGCCGCACCGCTGGCCGCTGCCGTCTGGCCCCAGCGCTGCACCGATCTCTGGCTGCTCGACCAGCCGGCCCCCGTGGCGGCCGCCCTCGCCGTTTCCGCGTACCTGCCGCTTCTGGCGGCTGCCCTGGCGGTCCTGCCCGCCTACGGTACGGCGCGCCGTCTCCTGCCTCCGGCGGCCGCCAGACTGGCCGCCCTGCTGGTCGGCCCCATGCCGGCGCTCGTCCTCTTCGCCCCCAATTCCGACCAGGTTTTCGCCACCATCGGGCTGGTCGCTCTCTACACCACCCTCCGCGGCCTGGAAACCCCGGGCGTGGCCGGCAGGAGCTGGCTCGCCGCTTCCGGCCTCCTGCTCGGGCTGCTGACCTTTCTCAGCCTCGGCACCGCCGCGCTGCTCCTCCCACTGGCCGGACTGATCGGCCTGATTCGCCTGTTCGGCTCCCATTCCGACCCTCAAACCGTCTGGCCGCAGCTGACCGTCGATCTGGCTGTGCTGGCGGCCGGGGCCAGCCTGCCCTGGCTCCTTTTCTGGATCGGATGGGGGGTTCCCCCCTGGTCGATCGCCGCAGTCGGGCTGGGACAGCACTACGAGCTGGTCACCCTGCAGCGGAACTACCGCTGGTGGGTCGGCTGGAACCTGGTCGACCTGGTCGTCTTCCTCGGCCTGCCTGCTGCGGCCGGCTTCCTGGCCGCGCTGCCCGGCGCCCTGCGGCGTGTTGGACGGCCGCTGGCCGCCCTGACCCTGTCGACCCTCTTCCTGATCGTCCTGCTCGATCTCTCCGGGTCGGCCCGGGGCGAGGTCGGCCGGCTCTGGCTCTTTTTCATGCCCCTGCTGGTCATTCCGGCGGCCGGCGCTCTGCACAGCCGCTGGCCGGGAACCGGCCGGACTCTCCTGCTGGCGGCCGGACAGCTCCTGCTGACCCTGGCGCTGGGCTTCGCCTGGGTGCCGGTGGAGGATCCAATTGTGGTGGCGCAGCGGCCTGAAATGCCCCCTGTGCCGGGGGCGCTCGTTCCAGTGGCGGTTGATTTCGGCCGCAATCTCCACCTGGCCGGCTACGCCCTCGTCGAAAGCGACGCGGCGCTCGATCTGACCCTCGTCTGGGAAGCGCGCGGGCCGGCGCTTCGCCCCTACACCGTTTTCAACCATCTCGTCGGCCCCGAGGGGACCCTGGCCGCCCAGCACGACGGCTGGCCGGTCGACAACCGCTGGCCGCCGACCTGCTGGCGCGCAGGCGATCGGATCATCGACCGGCATGTGATTGAACTGGGCGACGGTCTCCCCGCGGGCACCTACAAGCTGCTGACCGGCTTCTACGATGCCCGGGATCTGACGCGGCTTCCGGCGGCCGACGGCCGGACGGAAATCGAGCTTGTGCAAATAACGCTTCGGTGATAATTTTTACCGGGGCGCTCGTGAACCGGTCCCCGGCCGGAATATCCCCGCGCATGGGGCGGAATGATTCCCTACCGGCGCCGGGAGAGAAGCTCCCCTGAAAGGCAGAATCCGCATGAAAGTCATCGTCGTCATGCCCGCCTATAATGCGGCCGAAACACTGAGAGAAACCTTCCAGTCGATCCCCGCCGACAGCGTCGACCACGTCGTCCTCGTCGACGACGGCAGCGTCGACGAGACGGCCCTCGTCGCACGCAGCCTGGAAATCGAAACCATCGTTCATCCGCACAATGCCGGCTACGGAGCCAACCAGAAGACCTGCTACATGGAAGCGCTGCGCCTGGGGGGCGAAATTATCATCATGCTCCACCCGGATGGCCAGTATGATCCGAAGATCATCCCGGACATGATCGAGGCGATTGCCAGCGGGGCCGGGGATTTCGTCATGGGCTCCCGCTTCCTGCCGCCGGAAAGCGCCCTGGCCGGGGGCATGCCCCGCTACAAATACATCGCCAACCGCCTCCTGACCCGCATCGAGAACGGCATCATGGGCACCCGGCTCTCCGAATGTCACACCGGCTACCGGGCCTACCACCGCCGCCTGCTGGAGACGGTGCCGTTCCTGCGCAACTCGAACGATTTCGTCTTCGACACCCAGATGATTTTCCAGGCCAATCATTTCGGCTTTCAATTTGCCGAGGTCCCGGTTTCGACCAAATATTTCGACGAAGCCTCCTCGATCAGCTTCCAGGCCAGCGTCAAATACGGCCTGCAGACCCTGGGAGTCGGCCTGCGCTATTTCCTCCACCGCAGCGGGATCTGGCCATCATCCCTGTTCAAGCCGGCCCGCCAGACCCAGCACCCGCGCACTGTTTCCGGGGAGAAGGAACCCGGGCAGCCTGCCTCACCCGGTGTCTGACGAAGACCCCACCGTCCGTCATGTCAGATCTTCTGCCCAGGATTCCACCAGCCGCCGCCCGCCGGGAGTGGCGCCTCATCAGCCTGCTCTTCGCGCTGATGCTCCTCAAAGGGGCGCTCTGGAGCCTGGTTTTTCCGCTCTGGCAGGGACCGGACGAAGACGACCACTACGCCGTCATCCAGTTCATCGGTGAGACCGGCCGCCTGCCGGACGCCGGCGATGAGATTCTGCCTGACGAAGTGACCCTGTCGCGCCAGCTGGCCGATGTCGGCCGCCTGCCCTATGCGCCGGAGCAGCGGCAGGGGTTCACCGGCGGCCCGCTCGGCCCAAACGAGCCGGTTTTTGACGCCCTCGATCCGGCCGTGCGCCGCAGCTTTGATCTCGGCGGTGTTGGCAAACTGATGCACGCCACCCCGCTCTACTACGCATTGGCCGCCCCGATTTACCGCCTGACAGCCGGGGGCAGCCTGCTCTGGCGTGTGCAGATGCAGCGGCTCTTCGCCGTCCTCGTTGGCTCCCCGGTCGTCATCGCCGCCTATCTCATCAGCCGGCAGCTCTTCCCGTGGGACCCAAACATGCGGCTGACCATCCCGTTTCTCGTGGCCTTCCAGCCGATGATGACGGAGATAACCGCCGTCGTGTCGGTCGACGGCCTGCTCATCCTCTGCTACTCGCTGCTCATCTTCCTGACCATCGACCTGCTCCGGCGCGGGTTAAACGGGTGGAATGCGGCCGCCATCGGCGTCGTTTTTGCTGTCGGCGTCCTGACCAAGCCGACGCTGAACGGGTACGCGCCGATCATCGCCCTGGCGGTTCTGGTCGACTGGTGGCGCCGGCCGGGTGAGCGGTGGGCGGTTGTCCGCGCCGCGGCGCTCATGAACGCCATCATCCTTCCGCCGCTCGCCTGGTGGATGCAGCGGAGCTGGCGGCTCAACCAGGATCTCTTTTATTTCAACCCGATCCTCAAGGGACACCGGATCATCGAGAATCCGCTGTTCGACTATGCACCGCTGCAGCACGCCGTCGACTACTATCAGTCGGTCTGGGGCGGCATTTTTGTCACCTGGTGGGCCCATTTCGGCTGGCTGGATACCCCGCTAGATCCCTGGGTATACACGCTCCTCCGCCTTTTGACCTGGCTGGCGATGGCCGGGCTGGTCTGGCGGCTGCTGCGGCGGGGAGAAGAGCGGCTGCCCGGCCGCATCCTGCTGATCGGCGCCTTTCTCGGCCTGACCATGATCGTGCCGATTCTCCTGCTGCAGGTCTACGACCTGACCTTCTGGTGGGAGTTCGGCAACGGCCGCGGGCTGCAGGGGCGCTACTGGCTGGGGACGGTCATCCCGATGCTGGCCGCCTTTGCCGCCGGGCTTCTCATCTGGCTGCCGACCCGCTGGCGGCCGGCCGGCCATCACCTGCTCCGGCTGGCCATGATCGTCCTCAACCTGGCCAGCCTGATCGGCGCGATTATCCCCCGCTACTACCTCTAACCGGAACGGCGGGCTGAAAAACAATGCGTAAACAGGCAGACCTCCTCTTTTTCGGCGCCACAGCCATCCTTTTCCTGGCGGCCGTTTTCGGCGGCTGGTGGCAGAGCGCCGGCAGCGCCCGGCCGATCCAGGTGCCGATGTTTTACGACGCTCACTATTTTTTCCACCGCCCGTGGACCCAGGCTCAGGCCGCCCCCGGGGTTCCGGAAGCGGCGCCAATCCTGCTCCAGGGGGAAAATCGCCTGACACAGCGCCTCTCCCCGGCCAACCCCGGGGAGCGGCTGCGGCTGCGGCTGGCCGGCGGGTCCGGGCGGGTTACCATTCGCGACGCCGCCGGAAAGGCCTGGCAGGCCCCGGTCGCCCCGGAAGGCACGGCCGTATTCCTGACGCTGCCGGCCGGCATGGCGCCGGGTGAGATTGCCATCACCATCAGCGCGGATGACCGGCTCCTGGCGGCCGTTACCGGGGGAGATCGGCTCGGTTCCGGCCTGCGGCTGAACGAATTTCCCAGGCCCGGTAATCTCGACCTGGCCCTCTACCGGCAGGGGCGCACCCTGCGCAGCTGGCTGACCGCCATCGAAGCGCAGTTTTTACCGGTCGTTTTTCAGACGCGGCTGCAGCAGTACAAACCGGACCCCTTCAAGGGAGGCGTCATCCCAGGCCTGCTGCTGGCCCTGGTGTTCGGCAGCCTGGCGATCTGGCTGGCCGCCAGCCCCTGGAAATGGAGCCGGCCGGCCGTGCTGACCAGCCTGGCGTTCCTGGCCTGGCTGTTTTTGCTCGTCCAGGCCGCGGGCGGCCGCTTCCATCCCCTCTTCGGGCAGAAACCGGCGGCCATGACCTCGATCGCCGCGCCCGTCCCGATCGCTCCTGCCCCGGAAGCCGAGGACCGCCTATATTACGACTGGGCGGCCGGGCTGTGGACGAGCGAGCGGCGTCCGGAGGAGCGCTTCATCGCGCTTGACCCGCCGGACGGCACCGCCGCGGTCGCCCGGCTGCGGGTTCCTCGAGCATCGGCCGTCAGCCAGCTGCTGGTCCTGCCCGATCGGGCCGTGCTCCTCTTCGGCGTGGAGGCGGTGGGGAATCCAACCTTGTTCCGGGTCCGGGCCGGGGGAGACGTCCTGTTCGAACAGCTCGTCCAGCCAGGCAGGTCCCCACAAGAATACCGGCTCGATCTCGGTGCCTACGGCCGGCAGCCGGTCCGCCTTACCCTGGAAACGGCCAACCCGGACGGCCTCCGAGCCGTCGAGGTCGACGACAGCGGCCAGGGCATCTGGCTCAGCCCTCAGATCGTCACCCGGGCGACCTGGCTCCAGCCGGCCGCAGACAGCGGGGATTACCTGGCCCGCCTGACGGCGCTCGACGGCCGCACATCGATACGCCTGCTCCGCGTCGAACTTCCCGGCGAGCTCATCCCCGGCCAGCCGCTCACGGCTGTTCTCCACTGGCAGGCGGAGGCGCTCAACAGCGCCTACCCCACCGTGTTCGTCCACCTGCGGAATGAAGCCGGCGATATTGTGACCCAGAGCGACCACCAGCCGCAGGGGGGCGCCTACCCGGTGGCCGCCTGGACCCCGGAGTGGGCTGTGCGGGACGACCTTCAGCTGGATGTGCCGGCTGACCTGCCGCCCGGCCGGTACGAACTGGTCGCCGGACTATACGAACCCAGTTCGTTTTTGCGATGGCGATCGACGACGGCTTCCGGGGCCGGCTGGCCGGACGAAGCAGCCACTGCCGGTGTCTGGGAAATTCGCTGACGAATTGTTTGACCGGTCCAGGCAATTTTGCTAGCATCCCCTCGATATCCGGGCATGTCCCAGAGCCATTGGCCAATCTATGCACAGACATCCCTCCACCTCCTGACTTAAAATTTGACCGGGTTTGACCGGGCGGCCGTTTGTTAAACAGCCGCTCCTTTTTTTCTGTTTTGGACGGTGACTCCCCCGTTAAAATGATCAGAAAACCCACGAGGACCCGCATATGCAGAACCATTTTGGCCAACCAAATCTCCCTCTACGCCTGATCATTCTGATCGTGCTGGGTGGGCTGACCGCCATTCTCGGCTTCTACTTCCTGGCACCGAACCAGTCCCGCGCCGCCGCCGGCCAGACGACCGCGGCCGGCACCCCCAACTACCTGCCGATGATCCGCCGGGATCCGACCCCGACCCCGCCGCCGGTTCCGCAGGTCGTCCAAACCATAAACCTGCCCGGCGCGGCCTGCAGCAACGTGATCGGCGTCAACGAAACATCCGGCTATGTCTACGTCGGCAACGGGGTGTCCCACGACATCAGCGTCCTGAAAAACCGCAGCTTCATTAAAAATCTGCCGGCGGTTGGCGTCCGGCCGACTTCGATCATCAGCGTTCCCAGCAGCAAGCGGACCTACGTGACCCATGTCACCGACCAGGGGAACAACGATCCGCAGATCGCCGCGCTGGAGGATGACCAGATCGTGGCCATGCTGGCCGATTATTTCGAACCCTACGCCATGGCCTTCAACCAGACGAACGGGCTGCTCTACGTGACCGATCTCGACAGCACGCTGTCGATTTTCAACGGCGCCACGCTCGTCGCCCACCTGACCCTGGAAACCCCCTCCGGGCAAAAATCCGGCTGGCCGCTGACCGTAGCCGTGGACAACACCACCGGGCTCGTCTACGTACCCAGCTGGGAGCGGGGCATCCTCTACGTCATTGACGGCACGTCCATCGTCAACACTTTTCAGGGAGGCTGGGGGACGCGGAGTATGGCCATCGACTCGGTTCGGGGCTTTATCTACCTGGCCCACAGCGACCCGAACGGGACGTATCCGTACAACATTTCCGTTTTTGAACGGGGCAATACGACGATGACCCACCTCAGCACCGCCCCGAACGCCCAGATGGTGGCGGTCGATCCCTCCTCCGGCTACGCTTATTTTGCCAACCAGAAGGGGAATTCCATCACGGTCATGCGCGGCCGGCAGCTGATTGGCACGGTGGCGGCCGGCAAAGAACCCTGGGCGGTGGCAGTTAACCCGAACACCGGCTACGCCTACGTGGCCAGCCGCGGCGATCTCCAGCAGGAAGGGGGAACGGGTGAGGTCACGGTTTTACTCGGAACCCAGGTCATCGCCCGGCTGAACGGAGGCTACCGGCCGTGGGCGGTCGCCGTCAACGCCGGGGAAAACGAAGTCTATGTCCTGAACCGCGGCTCTTATATCTACATCGACGAGGTTAAGCGGCAGTTTGAATACTGCCAGCAGGCCGCGGTTACCGTGATACGGTAAACGGCCGACAAAATAGGCCCCCGCCTTACGGCTCCCGGGCTTCAAGCGCCGCCAGGTCGATCAGAAAGAGGTCCTTCTCTGACTGATCGATCGGCAGCCGCTCGCCGGTCAATCCATCGTAGACTCCGATCGCCAGCCTGACAGCTTCGGCCGCCGGGCTGGCGATCGTTTTTTCATCTGAAACCCGCT